>CAJWGB010000029.1 GCA_913031625.1 uncultured Planctomycetaceae bacterium
AGATAACCCCCCGAGTTGATTATGATAACAAGATGCCCAAACAAATTAACTATACAGAAAATGATCACAATAAGCAATTGCAACAATCTTTTTCGTTAGAACCGTTTTGCAAACGTGTTTTCTCTCCAGAATGACTTTATTGGACCCGCCCGTCATTCCCTGCCACTTCCCACTTCCCACTTGAACTTGCTCAAACATTCCTCCAGAACATGTGACTGGTTCATTGCCTGAAGAATCTGTCCAGCCCCCCTCTGAATCTCAACATGACGCCCCAGAAGGTGGTGCCGATCCTGTCACGTCGGCAGATCTGGTGCGTCTCCTCGAGGGAGCTGTTGACGCGACGGTGGAGGCAGGAAGCAAGCAGGATTCAGTCCTGCAGAAACAGTTGCTGGCAGTCGTCCGAAGTACGGCTTCGGAATCGTTTTCGGAACTGGTGACAGAACGGCTCGTGAGTGTCATAACGAGTCAGATGAAGATTCTAAGCGATGAGGAACAGCAGGAACTCAATCGAGCTGTGGCTGACACTCTGTTCAATGATCACTCCTGTCGCATCCGTATGGAACGGCTCTGGCAGTCACTGCGAACGGCCAGTCAATGAAATCGGAGCTTAAAGTTAAATCGCCTCAGGCGCTGATCAAGAGTTGCCAGGGGCTCGTTCGCTCCATCGCATGGAAACTGCACCAGAAATTGCCTGCGTCCGTGGACCTGGAAGATCTGGTTGGGTTTGGGCAGGTCGGGCTGGCGGAAGCAGCTCGCGACTTTGACCAGAAACGCGGCGTTCAGTTCACAACATACGCTTGGTACCGGGTTCGAGGAGCCATTCTCGATGGACTGAGCAAGATGAACTGGTTCGATCGGGCGGATTATGCCGGCGGCAGATATGCCCGGACTTCCAATGACATCCTGTCCACAGCCGGTGCCTCCACCGAATCCAGTGACAGTTCATGGTTTGCCAGGACGACCCGCGCCATGTCAATGTCATATGTGATGGCAAACTGGGTCGCAGAAGATGTCGAGCCGGTTGACGCCAACACACCTGCACCTTCAGATGTTGCGGAACAGTCCGAGCTGCAGCAGGTCGTACGGAAATTGTTGACTGATCTGCCGGAACAGGAACGAAAACTGATTCAGGGAATTTACTTTGACGGGATGACGATTAAGGAGGCGGGAGAGCAGATAGGAATCAGCAAAGCATGGGCCAGTCGGCTCCATGCCCGAGTCCTGGACACCCTTGCACTTCAGCTTTGTGTCGACCATGATAACTAGTTAATCTCCAGCCCAATCCCCACCACAGGTCCTCACGACGAGCAACCAGCGAATCACCATTCGTGTTACTCACAGGAATACTGTTCGAAATGTCATTGGAACTTGATATTCCATCGCTTTTGTCACCGATCGACGGCGAAATGCGAGCCGGAACTGACCTTCGGCTGGATGATGACCCGAATAACGATTATCGCCAGATCCGGGATGCTCGGACGGACGCGCGTGAGCCGGAGCAGCGAGGGGAAGATTTTTCTCCTGATTCCGTGTCCAGCTGGCGCGACGTCTGGTCATGGGGCCAGAATTATCTGCAGAGCCATGCCAAAGACCTCGAAATCGTTGCCTACATGATCGAGGCATCTATCCGCCTTGGCGGATATCGGGGATTTGAACAGGCTCTCACTCTGACCCACGATCTCATCGATGAATACTGGGGGGAACTCCTGCCGACTCCGGACGAAGATGGAATCGAAACAACACTGCTGCCCATCGCCAGGCTGAATAGTGATGCAATCTCGTATGCACTGAGTCGTGTCGCCGTCACAGACGACACATCGGTAGGCGAATTCGTGCTTTGGCAATTCGCAGATGCCAAACGAATGGAATCAATGGATGCTGAAGAACGGCAGGTTCGCATCGAGCGAGGCGCTGTTTCGCTGAGTGATTTCAATCGCGCTGTGGCAGAGTCTTCAGATCAGTTTTATCGCGACTTATATGCGGAAATTGAGTCAGCACAGACTGCAGTCAAGGCTCTGGATGACATCCTCACTGAGCGTGCTGAAGATGAAGCCCCCAACCTGTCGCGATTCCGCCAGGGGCTCGAAGACGCTGCCGCCACCATTCGGACAATTGCGGGTGATCGGCTGGCGGTTGAGGACGCGGCGACAGATGACATCGTTGAGGATGGTGCGGCAGACTCGTCTGAATCTGCAGGTTCTTCGCAGTCGGGTGGCAGCGGGGCAATCAACAACCGAAACGACGCACTGGACCAGCTTGAACGGATTGCTCAATGGTTCGAACGGAATGAGCCGCAGAGTATCCTGATTCCGGAAATCCGAAAGGTCCGGCGGCGGGCCATGATGTCACCTGAAGATCTTTACAAAGACCTGATTGACGACTCCACCGTACGAAATCAGCTGTTTCGAGACATTGGGATCGAAACGTCGTCAGATGACGAATACGACAACTAAGGAAACCACGACACTCCTTCAACAAGGAAACTGATATGGCGAAATCCTCTATCCAGCATAAGCTCGACCGTGTTCGCAAGCCGCGCGTCCACATCACCTACGATGTGGAAATTGGCGATGCGGTGGTCCAGAAGGAGCTCCCGTTCGTGATGGGAGTCATGGGGGACTTTTCCGGGAATCCCACCAACAAACCTGACCCACTGAAGGATCGGAAATTTGTCAACATCGACCGGGACAATTTTGACGACGTGATGGCGCGAATCAGCCCGGAGCTTAATATCCGCGTGCAGAATACGCTGGAAGGTGGCGACACGGAGATGGCGCTGCAGTTGAAATTCAATTCCATGGGTGACTTTGATCCCGCGGCTCTCGTCGAACAGATCCCTGCACTCAAGAAACTGCTCGATTCCCGAAACCAGCTCCGCGACCTCCTGACGACCATGGACCAGTCTGAGGATCTGGAAGAACTGATGGAGAAGATCCTGAGTGATGCCAACCAGGTGCAGGCTGCAGCAGGTGAGATGGGTGTCAGTGCCGATAGCGATGACAACAACGAAGGGGGAGAATAATGAGCGCTGGAGAACAGGACGCACAGGCATCAGGTGGCGAAGCCGTTGAAGGCAGCATTCTTGACGGGATGCTGAATGCCATGCCAAATGTGGTTGAGCGTGACCACGGTGAAGAAATGGTCCGCAACCTGATTGGCGTTGCCATGCAGGGAACACTCTCATGGGATCGCAGTTGCACAAAGACGATTCAGGATGCGATTGATGCCATCGACCAGAGTATGTCTGCTCAGCTTGCAGCTGTGATGCAGCATGAACAGTTTCAGAAACTGGAGGGCTCATGGCGCGGTCTGCATCACCTCGTCATGAACACAGAGACCAGCAAGCAGCTGAAGCTGCGAATGCTGAATGTCTCCAAGAAAGAAGTGTTCAAGGATCTGGATAAGGCCATCGAATTCGACCAGAGCATACTTTTCAAAAAGCTCTACGAAGACGAATTCGGTATGCCGGGTGGTGAGCCTTACGGTGCACTGGTTGGTGACTATGAATTCACGAACCACCCTGAAGACATCGACCTGCTGGAGAAGATGTCCGGAGTCTGTGCGGCAGCACATGCTCCATTTATCTCTGCTGCAGCTCCTGAACTCTTCAGCATGGAGTCCTACGAAGATCTGATGAAGCCACGCGACATCGAAAAGATCTTTATGGGAGCCAAGTACACAAAATGGAATTCGTTCCGCGATTCAGAAGACTCTCGCTACGTGACGCTTGTCATGCCGCGTGTTCTCGCCCGCTTGCCATACGGAGCCAGTACCAAGGTTGTTGATGAGTTCAACTACGAAGAGTTTGAGCTGGACAATGAAGGAGAAACGAAGCCAGCCACTCATCAGCAATACTGCTGGATGAATGCTGCCTATGCAATGGGTACCAACATGACCCGTGCATTTTCAGAGACTTCATGGTGTACCGCGATTCGCGGTTACGAAAACGGCGGCGTGGTTGAGGGACTTCCTGTTCACAACTTCATGAGTGACGACGGGGATGTCGCGTCGAAGTGCCCAACGGAAATCGGAATTACAGACCGCCGTGAGGCAGAACTGAGCAAAGAGGGCTTCCTGCCGCTGTGTCACTATAAGAACACTGACTATTCCGTGTTCTTTGGTGCTCAGAGCTGCCAGCGACCAAAGAAGTATGATGATGATGATGCGACAGCAAATGCCGCAATCTCAGCTCGGCTGCCTTACATCATGGCTGCGTCAAGGATTGCCCACTTCCTGAAGTGCATCGCGCGGGACAAGATTGGTTCCTTCATGGAACGACAGGACATGGAGGATTTTCTCAAGCGCTGGATTGCCAACTATGTCCTGGACGATGAGAAGGCCAGTCCTGAGCAGAAGGCTCGGTATCCCCTCGCAGAAGCTGCGATTTCCGTTGAGGAAATTCCGGGGGCACCAGGGTCGTATAATGCGGTCGCGCATCTGCGTCCGTGGTTGCAGCTTGAAGAACTGACAACATCTCTTCGAATGGTGGCGAAACTGCCTCAGAAAGCCTGATTATCAGGGGCTCTGCTTAATCAGGCAGAGCCCCTTTTGTTTTGCGCCCTCCGGAAGTTGAACCCCGGAACTGCTGCCGGGTGTCCTGGAGTTCAGATCTGCCGTGTCGACCGACCCTGCTCAAAGCCACGCGTCCACCGTTTACTCGGAAAGTACGCAGGAAGATCCCAGCCACCCGCAGGTTTCCCAAAGCCTGCTGGATCAGCTGGTTACTTCCGGAGCGGTTGGCCAGTCACAGCAGTCTGGACGTCTGGTCAGTTTTCTGAACGAAAAGAACCCGGCTGCTGCCCTTCGGCTGTGGCTGGGAAAACTCCCCGAGAGTCAGCAGGAACTTGATTCCGCCCGGATCACACTCTCTCGGGACGTTTCGCGGATTGACGAACTGCTTTCTGCTCAGGTGAATGCCGTTCTTCAGTGCCCGCAGTTTCAGGCTCTGGAATCATCATGGCGAGGTCTTTACTACCTCTGGTCTGCGCGGGAAGCATATGCGGGCGAATTCGCGTTTGACGAATCAACTCCACGTGTGCAGATCCGTGTGCTCGATGTTTCCAAACGAGAGCTGTTCAAAGACTTTGAAAAGGCACAGAGTTTCGATCGAAACACTCTGTTTCGACGTGTGTACGAAGCGGAATTCGGAACTGCCGGAGGAACTCCTTATGGGATGCTCCTGGCGAACTATCAATTCAGTAATCACCCCGAAGATCTTGATCTGCTGGAAAAACTCTCGGAGGTGGGAGCCGCGTCGTTTGCCCCGGTGATTGCGGCAGCATCTCCGAATCTGATCGGCGTCGATCATTTCTCTGAACTTCAGAATCCAATTGACCTCGACAACATTTTTCGGCAGGAACGTCATCGCAAGTGGTGTCGGCTTCGAGATCAGGCGGACACCCAGTTTCTTGGCCTGACTCTGCCTGGCATCCTGCTGCGTCGCCCATGGGAAGATGACGGCAGTCATCGGTTCGGATTTCGTTTTCAGGAAGATGCGAGGGCCAAAGATGACAGTCGATATCTCTGGGGCAACGCAATCTGGGCCATGGGCGTGGTTGTCATGCGGGCTTTTGTCAGCTGCGGCTGGTTTGCCGATATCAGAGGCGTTGCCCGTGGAGATCTGAAGGAGTCCGCTGGCCCCATCGACGGTGGTGGACTCGTGACCGGCCTGCCCGTGCATCAGTTCGGGACAGATGCGTTTGGAGTTGCGAACCGCAGCAGTGTGCAGGTTTCCCTTTCAGAAGGTCAGGAAGCTGAACTCTGCCGACTGGGATTTATCCCGCTGTCAGACTGCAAGGACACACCGTTTGCAGCCTTCTATTCCAATCAGTCCGTGCATAATCCACCGTCATTTGACGATCCGGTTGCAACGTCGAATGCCCGGATTTCTTCGATGCTTCAGTATGTCCTGTGTTGTTCACGAATTGCGCACTACATCAAGGTCCGCGCACGCAATAAACTCGGATCCAGCATGCGGCCCGATGAAGTGCAGTCTGATCTGCAGAACTGGGTTGTCGATTACGTGACCCCGGACGAAAAAGCGCCACCTGAGATTAAGGCCCGGTATCCTCTGCGCGACGCTCAGGTTGAAGTAAATGAGATTCTTGGAGAACCCGGGAAGTACAGTATGACTCTGCGTCTGTTGCCCCATTATCAACTGGACGAACTTTCATCCACGATGACACTGAAGGCAGACCGTGTGGACCTCAAGGATTAGTGATTCAATAACTGTTTAAGGATCTGATATGTCAACTCCCCTGGAACTGTTTCAACAGGGACAGCTCACTCAGGCGATTGAAGCGGCGACGGACGCAGTCCGAAACCAGCCATCTGATGTTGGAGCGCGAAGTCTGCTCTGTGAACTGCTCTGTTTCGAAGGTGAATTTGAGCGCGCGGACAAACAGCTTGAAGCGGCGTCTCAGATTGATGCGGATTCAATGGTGGGTGTGTCTCTCATTCGACACCTCATCCGATCGGAGTTGTGCCGGAAGGAGGTCTTTGAAGAAGGCCGGCTTCCGGAATTCCTGACACAGCCAACCACCGCCCAGCAGCTTCGGCTCAAAGCGGTCGCTGCACTTCGTGAGGGGGCACATGCAGAAGCAGCAGGTCTGGCAGCGCAGGCATCCGAAGAGGAAACTGATGTTTCCGGCAGCCTTAACAACGAAGACTTCGATGGTTTCAGAGACCTCGACGACATCCTTGGCCCGATGATCGAAATCTTTACCGCAACGGGACAGTACTACTGGTTATCTGCTGACCAGATTGTCTCACTGGAGTTCTCCGGCATCTCACATATCAGTGATATGCTGTGGCGGGCAGCAGAGATTATGACCGTTGGCGATGTCTCCGGTCGTGTGCACGTACCTGCACTTTATTATGGGAGCTGTCAGGATGACGACGAGCGATTGCGCATTGGACGGGCCACAGACTGGAAACAGCACGGAGAAGATGGGCCGATCACTGGAGTGGGACAGCGTGAATGGCTGGCAGGCGATGACGCTGTTCCGGTGAATCAGGTCGGATTTCTTTCCTTCAGTCCGGGTGAAGAATCGTGAGCACCACTTCGGAACGAAGTCAGATTCGTCTTTCACTTCTGGACCAGCTGCTGGACGACGAACCGCAGAATCAGCGGGAAGTGCCGCTGGATGATGTGGAGAAGCTTCGAATCATTCAGTTGGGAATTCGTCGCGATCTGCAGGACCTGTTGAATACAAGATTTCGGTGTATGGCATGGCCGCCGGACATGGAAGCCATGGACGACACGTTGATCAACTACGGGATTCCTGACTTCACTGCGGCCAGTCAGAACGCTGCACAGGAAAGCGAATTTCTGCTGCAGGCGATTCGGCAGGCCATTGACATTTTCGAACCAAGACTTGCCGATGTGAGAATATCAGCACAAAACAATCAGGAGGAGCATGACAGGACGTTTCGTTTTCAGATTGAGGCGACACTGCTGATCGAAGATTCGCGCCATCGTGTTCAGTTCCGCTCGAGTGTTGAATCCACCACTGGTCAGTTTGATATCGAATGACATGAGTGATCGCCTTGACGAATGGTATCAGCGGGAACTCGATTATTTTCGACAGACCGCCTCTGAGTTTGCCCATCGATTCCCGAAAATCGCGAATCGGCTGAGTCTGAGTGGAAATCAGATTCGAGACCCGCACGTCGAACGGCTGATTCAGGCGTTCGCCTACCTGAATGCAAGAACACGGCACAAACTGGATGACAGTTTTCCGGAACTTGCCAATGCGATGCTGGAGATCCTGTACCCGCATATGGTCTCGCCGGTTCCTTCAATGACAATTCTGCAGCTCCAGCTCAGTCGAGCTCAGAAGGAGCTGCTGGCTGGAGCTTCTGTGCCTTCCGGCCGAATCATTGAGTCAGAACCCGTTAATGGTTATCAGTGTCCATTTCGCACCTGTTACGGAATTCATCTGTTTCCGATTTCTGTGGATTCCGTGGAACTGCTGTCGGCAGGATTCTCTGGTCCTCAGTCTCCTCGTCGTTCTGAAGCTGCCGGTGCGCTGCGCTTTGAAATGAGTGCCTTTGATCCAGCCGCCCGGATCTCGCAGATGCCGATTTCCAGTCTTCGGTTCTTTATCAATATTGCCAACTTCGAAAAGGCGGCACGGCTGCTCGAAGCAATCCTGACCCAGGGCCTGGAAGTCACCGTTTCAGACGGTGAAGAAGTATGCCGTGTCCTGCCGTCGGCATGCATTCGAGCGGTGGGTTTTGATCCCGGTGAGGAAGTGATTCCTCAGGATTCGCGGTCGTTCCCCGGATATCGACTGCTGACTGAGTACTTCGTGCTGCCACAGAAGTTCCTCTTCTTTGAAATCACCGGACTGACACCCGAGGTTCTCGCAGGTATTGGTTCACGCCTCCAGTTGTCGATTCTTTTGAAGGAAGCTCCGGAAGAGATCATTCACGACGTATCAGCGGAGACTGTTCTGACTGGATGCACCCCAGCCATTAATTTGTTTCAAAAGACAGCTGATGCTGTTCCGCTGAATCACAGGAAGACCGAGTATCGTATCATTCCGGATGCCCGGGCAGAGGACTCAATGGAGATCCACAGCGTCCTGACTGTGGATGTGGAGGATGATCAGGGACGTCGACAGTTTCAGCCTTTTTATTCAGTGCAACACACGGAACATTCAGAGAATGTCGGTTACTGGCACGCCACTCGGCGGCCAGGTCCCGTGGAAGTGGATGTTGGGCATCTGAATCAGCCGGCAGAAATGTGGGTGGCGCTGGTTGATCCGCTGTTTCACCCGCGACGGAACTACGTTGGAAGAATGTACGCGTCGCTGATGTGCTTTAATCGAGATCTGCCGGAAGAGCTTTCCCGCCTTCGCACGACGGACCAGATTCGCATGGATCCTTCAGGAGGGCGTGGTCCACTGGCTGAAGTGAAATGTCTGGTACCTCCAACGAAAGTCGAACGACGTCATCTTGGAAGAAAGAACCTCTGGCCGCTGGTGTCACAGCTTTCGCTGAACCACCTGACGCTCACCGGAGATGATGACGCCGTTGAGGCTCTGAAGGAGATTATTCTGCTCAACGATGTCAGAAACTCCCGGCAGACTCAGAACCTTGTGAACGGCCTCCGGTCAGTCAGTTGCGAGGCAGCCGTTCAGAGAATCGGGAGGGCGTTTGCCCGAGGAACACAGGTCAACCTGTTGATTGAAGATGAAAACTTTGCAGGTGACAGTGCATGGCTGTTCTCATGCGTGCTGAACCAGTTCTTCGGGATGTATACATCCATCAATTCATTTACCAGGCTCTATTCAACAACGATCAGCCGTGAGGCACAGGATCAGGAACGCTGGACATGGCCACCACAGACAGGGAGCAGAGCCCTGATCTGATTCAGGAGCTCCTGCAGTTTCCATTTGAATTCGATTTTCATCAGGCGGTTCGCCTGATTGAAACCATCACAGCTGTTGAGTCTGAGTCAGGGGGCTCGGCGGTTGCGGGTGACAGGGGACCGCAGTCAGAACCGATTCGGTTTCGTGCACTGCCATCCCTGTCGTTTCCACCGGGACAGATCAGTCAGGTTGTTTCAGCGAATGGAACAACGTCACACGACTCCATGCAGGATTACCCGCTGGAGATGTATGTCTCCTTTATGGGGCTGTTTGGGCCGGCCGGTGTCCTTCCGCAACACTATACGAACCTGGTGATTGAACGGTCACATCAGCGAAATAAAGACGATACGCTTCGCGAATTCCTTGACCTCTTCAATCATCGTTTGATTTCGTTCTTCCATCGTGCATGGGAGAAATACAGGTTTCCATTTCGATATGAGCGACGCCTGTTTGAACAGGAATCCGGGGATGACCTGTTTACACGTTGTCTGTTCAGCCTCACCGGCCTCGAGGTTTCCGGACTGCGAAAGCGATTTACATTCGATGACCAGTCTGTGGTCTATTATGGAGGTTTGTTTGCAGCGGCGACTCGAAATGCTGAGGGACTGGAGCAGATCCTCAGCAGCTATTTCGGCCTCACCGTCTCCATTCGGCCATTCACCGGCCAGTGGCTGGACCTGCCTGAAGAACTGCAATCCTCCTTTCCATCAGCCGAAGAGCCTCAGGGCATGAATCTTCAGCTGGGCGATTCGGCGGTCATTGGCTCACGAGTGTGGGATGTGCAGAGCTGTTTTCGCATCCGCATTGGTCCGGTTGGAATTGAGGAATTCAAGGCACTGCTTCCAGGTGGAGCGCGGGCCGAGGCAATTCAGGAAATCGTTCAGTTCTATGTGGGTCCGGGCATCGACTTTGATATGCAGGTGATTCTTCGAAAAGAAGAAGTGCCGCCGCTCAGGCTGTTGTCCGATGGTGACGCCCGGAAGTCCGGTTATGCACCGCAACTTGGATGGAATACCTGGCTTGGATCTGCAGGTGCACTGCACAGTGATCCGGAAGACGTTGTCTTCCGATTCGAATGTATTTAGAAGTTTCGGTTTTCAACACGTTCACGAAAGCAGAAAGACATGGCTCCGATCAATCTAAAATCTCTCGTTGGCAAACTGAACAGTGTCTGCACGCGGGCGCTGGAAGGCGCTGCCGGGTTGTGCATGTCGCGAACGAATTACAATCTTGAGATCAGCCACTGGCTGCTGAAGCTGCTTGAAGTCTCCAATTCAGACGTTCAGGCGATTCTGAAAGCGTTCGCCATTGATCCTTCGCGGCTGACTGCAGACTGCATGAAATCGATTGACCGTTTAAAAACGGGGAGTTCCAGTCAGCCACTTCTTTCTGAACACACTGTCAATCTGGCGCGCGAGGGATGGCTCAAAGGGTCCATTGATTATTCTGCCGGGAGGACGCGTTCGGGGCATTTGATTTTAGCGCTGCTGTCAGATCAGTCACTGTCGCAGATCGCACGGGGCATATCGGAAGAGTTTTCAAAAATTACGGTGGATGCTCTCGCAAGAGACCTGCTGACAATCGTGTCTGACACAAGCGAGGCGGGAACTGACGTGGTTGACTCACGTCCGTCCGGGGGCGGCTCACAGCAGCCAGGCCCGCCAGGCGCCACCCAGACACCAAACCTGGATCAATACACCATCGATCTGACTGCCCGCGCGCGGGACGGGCATATCGATCCCGTACTCGGGCGTGATCGTGAGATTCGGCAAATCGTGGATATTCTTACGCGCCGCAGGCAAAACAATCCAATCATGACCGGAGAAGCGGGTGTTGGTAAGACCGCAGTCGTTGAGGGGTTTGCACTGCGAGTTGCACAGGGAGACGTGCCTCCTGCTCTTCAAACGATTTCCATCCGAAGCCTTGACCTGAGCCTCCTGCAGGCAGGCGCAGGTGTGAAGGGAGAATTCGAGAGTCGTCTGAAAGGCGTGATCGAGGAAGTCAATCGATCAGTGACTCCTGTCATCCTCTTCATTGATGAGGCTCACACACTCATTGGCGCGGGAGGACAGGCGGGACAGGGGGACGCTGCCAACCTTCTGAAACCAGCTCTTGCGCGAGGAGAACTGCGGACAATTGCCGCGACCACATGGGCGGAATACAAGAAATACTTTGAGCGCGATGCAGCGCTCGCGCGACGATTTCAGGTCGTGAAAGTTGATGAGCCGGATGAAGATCGCGCCATTGCCATGATGCGCGGACTTGTGGACATGCTGCAGGATCACCATGGTATCGAGATTCTGAACGAAGCAGTTGAAGACTCGGTCCGACTATCAAGCCGCTATATTTCCGGTCGGCAGCTGCCTGACAAGTCCGTCAGCCTCTTGGATACAGCATGTGCCCGCGTTGCGATTGGCCACACGACTGTTCCGCCGGCAATCGAAGACTGCCAGCGTTCGATTGATCAGGTGACAACAGCGATCAATGTTCTGCAGCGTGAAACCGCCACTGGCGCTGATCACTCAGAGGAACTGTCAGAACTGGAAACAAAAAAGCAGGAACTGATGGAGCTGTACAGCCAGCTCAACGATCAGTGGACGCGGGAACGGGAACTGGTGGACAGAATTCGGGAGATCCGCCAGCAGTTATCCGGTGGAGAGGAGTCCGTGCAGGCCGCCGAGCCAGCAGCTGAGGAAGGCGCGGAAGGCGCGGACGATGCTGCCGACGTCAGGGAATCCGAAGAGGCGAAGACGGAACCGTTGTCTGATGAAGATCGGGCGAAACTGCTGACCGAGCTGTCAGAGGCGGAATCCGGGCTTGCGGAGGTTCAGGGAGAGAACCCCTTATTGCAGGCGTGTGTAGACTCTCAGGCGGTTGCTGAAATTGTTTCGTCGTGGACAGGCATCCCGGTCGGACGGATGGTCAGTGATGAGATCAATACGATCCTCAACCTTGCCGGAGAAATGCAGAAGCGAGTCGTCGGGCAGGACCATGCGCTTCAGGAGATTGCAGAACGAATTCAGACATCCCGAGCAAATCTGACTGACCCGGGACGGCCCATTGGTGTGTTCTTTCTTGTCGGTTCCAGTGGTGTCGGAAAGACTGAGACTGCAATTACACTCGCCGAATTGCTCTATGGTGGTGAGCAGAATATGACAACCATCAACATGAGTGAGTTTAAAGAGGAGCACAAGGTTTCACTGCTGATGGGTTCGCCTCCGGGGTATGTGGGCTACGGAGAAGGCGGCGTTCTCACAGAAGCGGTACGCCGAAAGCCGTACAGTGTTGTCCTGCTGGATGAAATGGAAAAAGCACATCCTGGCGTCCAGGATGTTTTCTATCAGGTTTTTGACAAGGGCAATATGAAGGATGGCGAGGGACGTGATATTGACTTCCGTAACACGGTCATTTTGATGACTTCGAACGCAGCGACCGACACAATCATGAAACTTTGTGCGGATCCGGAGACCATGCCCGGGCCCGAAGCACTGGCAGAAGCCATCCATCCGGAACTGCTGAACTCCTTCAAGCCTGCATTTCTGGGACGAGTTGTCGTGGTGCCCTATTTCCCACTGGGCGACGACATCATGCGTCAGATCGCGGAACTGAAGCTCGGAAAAGTGGCGCGACGCGTCGACGAAAACTACAAAGCAAAGTTCACATGGTCTGAAAGCGTCGTGGACCACATCGTCAGTCGTTGCACGGAAGTCGACAGTGGTGCCCGAAATGTTGACCGAATCCTCACCGGAAGTCTGCTGCCTGAAATGTCGGCTGTCTTTCTGTCTCGGATGGCCGAGGGCCAGGAATTCTCAGAGGTCAATGTCGACCTTGATGAGTCCGGCGCATTCCGGTTTGAAATGAGTTAATCAGTCTGCCGTGGAATCCGGCATTGCGCAAGCCCTGTCCCGCGGCGGGATAGAGTGCTTTCCGTTCTGGTCAGTCAGGTTCGGGAGCAGGCTTTCTGCCGGTGGTTCAGGATCTCTGCCACTCATGCAGAGCACTTGCCGAAATTCCGAACATCACGGAATCGCTGGCCCTGGAGCGGATATGCGTCGCCCGCACGATCAGGTTCCGAGGGTGGAATCCGGGACAAACTGTCATTTCTTTTTCGTTTCTGTGTTTGAAATGTAAGAAGGACGTGCAGCCCCTCGTCAGACCCCTGATCGGCACCAGACAATTCTGGCCACGGAGAGTGGCGACTGGCCGGACTACAGATGAATGCCAGACGGGATGTTGGTACATGCAATTGTCAACCACGCGACTCAGCCGATTTGGAACTGTTTCAAATTCAAACATGTGGGTCCAAAGGCTGCCCCGTCGGGCTCCCGGGTGTGCTCGACTGCTGAACCGCGGGCCTTACACAAAAACACTCGACCCACTGCAGTGTCGATACGAGCCCTTCGGGTGGACCCATCTACGTGCGGGTGCTGAACTGTCTGGATATGTCCTGCTGCATGACATTTCCAAACGCTCGGATGGGACTCTCTGGCTTGTCGAAGAAGCTGGTCGACAGGGCCCGGTGATGGTTGGAAGACTGCTGACAGCAGATGATCATTCCGAAGCTGCTCGGTGGAGAGTGATCGGCGAAGCCAAAGTTCGCTCGGAAATTGCAGGCCGATCCTGCAGTCGTGTGATTGACTGCCGGAGAACCGAGGGTGGAGATGTGTTTCTGGTGACAGAACTGGTCACGGGAACTTCAGTTTCTGATTATGTTGAAAACGGCCTGACCAACGCAGGTGAGTTCCTTCAGCTGCTCTGCGACATCTGTGACGTCTTCGACGGCCTGCACCGTCAGGGTTGTGCAGGGATTGTCTGCGATACGGATGATATGGTTCTGCGTGCGGAACGAGCATCGGACACGAAACGTGTGTGTCTGGTCGACTTCCGTCTTGAAGTCTGTCCCGGAGCACAGCAGCAAAAGATGTGGGATGCTGCTGAACGGGATCTCCGGCGGATTGGCGTCCTGATTGCCGAGTTGGCGGGCGATTCCCGACAGCAACGGAGCTGGAAGCCATCACCCGCAGACGGTTTGACTGACACAACAACCATCTCACGTGAACAGCCCAACAATGGTTTGCTGTTCCGACGTCAGCGAACGTCATTGAGAACAGAACTGCTCCGAATTGCGGATGCCTGTGAACGCGGCCGATTCGAGTGCGTTACGGAAGTGCGACAGGAACTGTTGCAGTGTCTGAAGGATCTTGACGACTGACGGCCGGTCAGGGCTGTCCCGGCTAAGGCGTCAGCTGGATCTGCATGTCGACACGTTGGCCGGGACGAAGTCTCAGTTCACTGTTCTGGATTTCTGCTTTCACTTTGACCTGATGGTTGACGGAATCGACTTCCGGGCTGACGAAGGTGATCTTACCAGGCACCGTGACCCTTCCGCGTCGTGTCAGGCCTGAGACAGACACTTTTGCACCGCGGTCGGAGTGATCGATCTGGTCAGCCGGCACAAATCCTTCGACCAGAAGGACATCGAGTCGGACGATTCTGGCGACTGGCTCGCCGGCCTCGACCCATTCACCGCGTTGTTTGAGCTGTTCCACTACGATGCCGGAAAGAGGCGCCGCAATCTGTCTGTGCTCAAGAAAATTCACAGCCTGCTCATAGGCGGACTGAGCCCGCTCCGCACCAAGCTGCGAAACCGCATCGGATGATCTTGCCTGGGTCAGATCGAGCTTCAGGCGGTCCGCACCGATCTGGTTCTGTTCCAGAACTGCCTGCTGGCTTTTGCTCTTCAGCAGCTGAACACGTTGATCGTGCTCTGCCTTTGCAACATCGAGCTGGCTGGTATTAACTGCGTGCTGTTTACGCGATAATTCAAGGTCGGAAACGCTCACTGCAAACTGTCGGCGGGATTCAAGCCGGCGTTCAAGTTCTTCTTCTGCCATCTTCGCCGCTGCCTGTGCAAGTTTGATGTCGACATTTGACTTTGCCAGCTCGACGGAGACGTCCCGATTCAGGGTGGCCTGTTCAATCGCTTTGCTGGATTCTCTCAGAGCCAGTTCGGCCGACTCCACAAGAACAGAATCTGCTGCTTTCCGTGCGGCAATGCGGTGATCATATTCCGCGAGTCTGGTGGCAAGTTCTGCTTCCCTGGAATTCAGTTCCGCAACGACGTCCCCCTGAGTGACAAAATCTCCGGGAGTCGTGTGAATCGTTTTCAGGACACCCGATGACTCGGCAGGAACTTTGGCAAAGTCGCGGAGGCGTAAGAAGCACCCACGCACCGTCACTGCTTTTGCCTTCCCGGTTGTCGATGACGTTGGCGTTTTGTCCTGTGCTGTCGCTGTGATGAAAATCAGGAGGCATGTTGCAGCGGCAGCCGCGCGAAAGAATTGTCGTTTCACAACCATGTCCTTCTCTGAATAAATTCGATGACTTTTCTCATCCACACGTAACCAATTGCTCGACGACCACAATAGACTGAGCCCAGCACACCGGCACCGGACCTCTGTTCTTTAAATTCGTCTGAATCAGCGTCCGCGATCAGCGTTGTTTCGAGAGTTCCATTCGGACTGATTTCTGTCGACTGGCTGATGCTGCGAATGGTGGCGTGCCTGATCTTTTCCGGCGATGTTCTGAGAGTAAATCGGCAGCGAAGTGAATCCTGTGCTGATTCCGCCTCAAGGATATGTCTGATATCGAGTTCGCTCGCCTGCAGCTCCAGTTGCCAGCCCTTCTCCGGGTCAGCTGTTTCGAACAGAAACTGGCCTCGCTGCACTGGTCGCCGAAACAGGGTCTGCTGCAGCCGCAGACCGTAGATGCGCCCTGCTGACTCTGCCTTAAGACTCAGTGCGCTGATACGCTGATTCACAATGCTCAACTGCTTCCTGAGTGAGTCGGCTTTCTGATTTAGTTCTGCTTCTTCAGCGGACAGCATCCCGCTTTGCTGCGGCGAAGCAAGCGGGTCTCCTCGAATCGCTGCGATTGCCGCCAGTCTGGCCTCTGCGCCTGCAAGGTCTCCTACAAGTCGTTCGTGCTGTGTTTCGAGCTCACTGTTCTCCAGCATACAGAGGGGGGCATCAATCTCGACTTCCATACCATCAGTCACTGGCAGCTGACTGACGATCCCATCCTCTGGTGCAAATACGAACCTGCGGTCAGCCGGTACAAGGACGCCTTGAACTTCGATCGAGAAGTCCGCTGGAATCAACATACTCAAGACGACGAGCACACTGGCGGATGCTGCCAGCAGCATCCGTCGGCGACCGATACTCCGCACACGTCGAGACACCTGGCCAAGGATCGTGCGTTCCGCGTACGAGCTGCAGTTCCTGACTGCTGTGGTCGCAAACTGCGTGGTAACGGATGCAGTGGTACGCTGAGCCGATGTGGGGGGGGCAGCGAATTCGAATACAATGGCCCAGTCAGTCTCACTCCAGTCGCCGGAACGGTGCAATGGCGCAACCAGGGCATTTGGTTCTGCTGCCGAAGGACTCTGCTGTGACTCCTGCCTGGCAATCAGTTCTCTTATTTTTCGTACTGCGTCCGAGCGGTCGTTGGTTTCCGTGACGCCGGTCGTTGCCTGAACAATCCATTCCTGCCCAATTCGTCTGGCAACAGTGACCCGTGTTGCACCAGTAACGACAGCACCATCCGTGGCAATCGTGTGCACTGTGTCACTGAAATCCAGTGACGAAAACAGCTGAATGGCAAATGACTCTCGCTGGTGAATTCCGGCGTCTGTCATGACCTGGCTCAGCAGACATCGCCGGCGAATATCAGCAAGAATCTCCACCAGAGCGGACAGGAGGTGTTCATCCGGAACGCGGTCTTCGAACTCCGCATGCAGAAGCAGCTGCTGGTCGTCCGTCAGGGCGGCGGCTGCGAGCGAGATGGTTTTCGTTTTCCTGGACTGCCAGTGAACGTTTCCCGGGCTGACGTCGGGTAGCTCGGAGACTGGTGCACATGCTCCAAGATGTTCAAGAACTTCAGTGGATCTGTGACGTTGAAGCAGTGTCACATGGCCGCAGTCAAATTCCTCCATCACCTCACTGAGCAATGCTGTTGTCAAATCCGCAGTCTGAGGATCTGAATTCAGCCTGCGTTCCGCAGCCAGCACAAATTCCTCTGGTGAATTCATTGCAACATCTCAGCGACGATCTGAAGGGGAGCGGATCTTATGGGGGAGAGACATTCGAGGTCCAGCTGTCTTATGGCTGAGACCCCGTCCTGTGACTGGCAGGCATATTCTGCCGGTTCTTTTGCCTGTGCCGATGATTGCTTTTGTACTGTTTACTCCTGACTCGCTTCATCCCAGTTTTCACCGGTCGAGATGCCGATGACTCAACTAGATAGTGTCCCTGCGCTCACTTTTACGACGTATCAGGTCAAACAGTTATGGGCCCTCGCTCCCACAACACGTGCAGTTTTTTCCCTCGTTCAACCTTCAGTCTGGTCATGGCAAACCTGATGCTGGGACTCCTCGCTCAGGTCCTGTTTTCAGGCTGCGCGGCCAATCGGCAGGAGTGGGATAAGACCGTCGGAAATGACACAGCCGAAATCGACGCCATTTCACGGCAGCTCGAACGGCCAATGCCAGTGATTTACAATCAGGTCAGTGCCACGGCTGCCCCTGTGACGGCAAGGACAGTGGACGAGTCTGAAATCACGTATGTCGACGTAAGTCTTAACAAAGTGCTTGATCAGGCGATGCAGCACTCCACAGTCCTTCGGGACATCGGGGGAGTTGTCCTGCGTTCACCGGACACAGTGAACACCGGCTTTTCATCACGTCTGCAGGAGACGGACCCAAGATTTGGTATGGAATCGGCCCTGAGTGCGTTTGATGCCCAGCTACGTGCCTCCGCCAACTTCAATAACAACAATCGGATTTTCAATAATGCATTTTTCGCCGGTGGAGCGACAGCATACAAACAGGACCTTCATGACTACCGGGTTGAAGTCTCCAAACGGTCTGCGACAGGTTCACTTCTTGCTCTGCGGGGAATCACCGGTTACGACAACAACAATGCTCCGGCCAACACCTTCCGGAATGCGTGGGATTCATGGCTGGAAGCCGAGATCCGACAGCCACTTCTGCAGGGTGCTGGACTCGAATTCAATCGAATCAGCGGCCCGGGAGCTACGCCAGGTGTGTACAACGGAATCCTGATTGCCAGGGCCAACTCTGATATCAACTATCAGGAATTCCTGTCATCGCTTCGAGACTACGTCAGTAATGTCGAAAACGCATACTGGGATCTCTATGCTTCGTACCGTGAGCTGGATGCCCGGAAAAAGGCGATGGAAAAAGCGCTCGTGTCATGGAACGAGGCTCGTGCTCGCAAGAAGGGCGGACATTTTGAAGCAGCAGAAGAAGCTCTGGCTCGTCAGCAGTATTTTCAGTTAAAGACTGCTGTGGATGAAGCTTTGTCCGGCCGGCTGCTTCAGGGAACGCAGACACAAAACGGTTCCGGCGGCGGCACTTTTCAGACGACCGGTGGTGTGTTGGCAGCAGAACGACGCCTGCGACTGCTTACAGGTATGGCAGCGGCTGATGGGCAACTTCTGCGTCCGTCTGATGAGCCAACTATGGCTGAAGTATTCTTCGACTGGGATTCATGCTTCAATGAAGCGATTGCTCAGCGACCAGAACTACAGCGTCAGCAGATCACTCTCAAGAAGCGCGAGATGGAACTGCTTGCTGCACGAAACTTCCTGAATCCACGACTGGATGCCGTTGGGCAGTATCGGTGGCGCGGATTCGGTGATGATCTGATTGGCAGCGGAACACAGGGGGGTACTGCCCCGGCCTCGGCCTTTGGCAATCTCGCGACGGGCGATCAGCAGGAATGGACTCTTGGAGTCGAGCTGAATGTTCCCATCGGTTATCGTAAGGGACACGCAGCAGTTGCCCATGCAGAACTTGCGGTGCAGCGGGCAAGAGTGATCCAGAAAGAACAGCAGCGTGAAGTGGTGAGTAACCTGAACGGGGCAATCGCTGACGCGGTTCGAGCATTCCGTGCTGTCGAAAACACGCTGAACCTTTACCTCGCCGCACGTGAATACGTGGAAGCCCTGGAAGCTCGAAGAGCGAGCGACGTTGGCGACGGCGCTGACAGGTTGCTGGATGCTCAGCGTCGCCTTGTCGAGTCAGAGATTCAGTTCTTCCGAGCACGCTCTGAGTACGCCGTGGCTCTGAAGAATGTCCACTACGAAAAGGGATCTCTGCTGCGATACAACGACCTGCGTGTTGCTGACTCAGAGGGCCAGGCAATTTCCACGACGCCAGTTGAAGTCGTGCCAGTTCAATCAGTCCCACCCATCATTGAAGCGCCTGATGTCAGCGGGGAGATTGAAGTTGATGCTGACGATGCTGACGGTGCTGCCGAGGCCAAACTGTTCGAGACAACGGATGAGGGGAAAGACTCAGACACAGTAACTGATTCAGATGCAGCAGCTGAGCCGGGTGATGAGCCACAGATTGAAGAAGGGGCAATCTCAGAGCTCCGGACTGAGAAATCCCGTGAGATAGAGCTTCCGATTGTTGAAATCAATTTCGAAGACTTTGAAACGGCAGGCAGGGTCACGATAGAGAATTCCGTCTGGAAAGCCGGTGAAAGCAGCCAGCCCACTGCGGATGACTCTTCCCCCGAAACGGACAGTTTCAAAGATCCGGCGCCTTCCGCATGGAAGATTACTCCCATTCTGAACTGACAGCGCCAGACTGCGGCCGCCACGCAGTTTTCAGGTGATTTGGAGTACTCCGAAATTCTGACCGCATCCTTCCGGTCACGCCCAGATTGTGTACGATGGGAGCACAGAGACCAGCACGTAATGCAGGGGTCTCAGGTCTGAATCGCGGGAGACCGAGGTGTCCACCGGACGAAGTCGATCCTGGCGTTCCGAGAAAAAGCGATCCCCGCGAGACACTCGTCGGCGGACCATCGGAATCCTGATTCTGCTGCTGACTGCGCTTGTCGCTGCACTCATCCTGCCTCCCTTCTTTAAGAGTCCCCTGATCCGTCTGGTGGTGATGGATGGTGCCCCTGACGCCAGACTCAGCCCTCGATTTGGGTGTTCCAGTCTTGTTGTCGCGCGTGCAGACAGTAATCGTGTGTACGACCTCTTTCAGCAACTCCACAATCTCAACACTGATCGAATCGCAAAACCGGTCCGCGGCGGTTCCGGGCTGGAGGTCGGGAGTCTGGGTGAATCGGGTGAAACGATTGTCGTGTTCTGCGCTCTTGAACCTGTCTGCATCTGGGATTCTGACACTGAGCAGACACGACTGAATCTCGTGAGTGACGACGGAACAGTGTCTCTGGATGAACTCCTTGAGTCTCTGGCCCGGAATGAGGCTTCACAGACGATTCTCATGATGGATCTTTGTGCCCGCGCGCCGGGGATTGCCAACGGACGGCTGTCGAGTGATGAGTTTCAACTGATTAAATCAACAGTCAGCAGTACACAGCTGAAGGGACTTCATGTGCTGTGTGCATGCGGGCCCGGAGAACGTAACTGGGAATATTCAGTTCAGCGTCAATCAGTGGATGAAGAGGCGGACGATCAGGGTCGCAGCGAGCAGTCAGTAGGTGAAAATGGACCAGGGTTTGAGGGAACTGTGTTCGCGCGGGCGGTCGAAGAGGCAATCCTGAATGAAGAGACATCCTCAGTCGAAGAATTCGCAGAGTTCGTAAAGAGTCGCGTCAGCGAAGTCGTGAAATCCCGGTTTCAGGCAGTCCAGACGGTGCAGCTGATTTCAGCCGGATCGTCACCATCCGAAGAATTGATGGTGCGGATTCATGCTCCCGATGCTGTCGGGGCTGATGAAGCTGACGACACAGATTCGTCATCTTCCGACCTGGAATCTTCAGACACAGACTCTGCAGCCGCAAAGAGTGATGATCCGGGAATACCGGAGACACGGCATTCACGACTTGCGGCATTGATGAATTCTCGCAACGAGCTTGCGCTGGTGGGAGAAGCCCCCGTCGTGAGCCCGGGCGGATGGCAGCAGCTCCAGTCTGCGCTCCTGAATGCGCGATGGGCGCTTATTAACGGCCATCAGGCTTTCTTTGAATCCAGCTGTGGTCGCGCGGAGCAGCACATTGACAGATTCGAACTTCTCCTTGCTGATGATCAGGATCGGAGCGCGCAGGAGGCACGCTATGGCTCATGGTTTGTACCGGATCGGCCTCTTTCGCAGGAGGAGGAAGCCAGCCTGGAAGCAGCGTTTCAGAGTCTGAGTCTGAAACCGGCGGAGGGAACTCCTCCTGTGCCCCTGCCCACGACACTGGCGGTCGGTTCACCTCTTCGGGAGCGGGTCGGGATCTGGCTGACGTCAAAGCTGCAGAAGACGTCCACTGCCATTGGCGCCAGTTCTCCTGAAATTCAAAAGAACATTCTGGAATCGTGGCAGAGGTTTGTCGCTCACCCTTCTCTGATTGGAGGCTGGCTTCCTCAGGAATGGCCTCAGGAGCTGCTCACACTGGCAGAAGTCTTTGACACATCAGTTGGTTTTGAAGACAAACGTGCTGAGGCAATTCAAAACATAGCGCGTCTTCTCAAGCTGCGACGTGATGTCCTTTCCGTCTGTAGTGGAAAGCAAAATGGCAAGAGCATCCGCAAGTCATTCTTCACGGATTCTGACTCGAACAGAATTCGGCCTCTGCTGACTCGTTTGACAGAAGCAGAACGCTGGATCTGCGTCGGAGACGCAGGCAGCGAAATGGCTGAACTGGTGTTAAATCAGGCCGACGCCGACTGGCTGGAACTGAACGGAGATCTGCGTCACCACCAGGAGCTTTTGAAAGTCAGAGATTTCCAGCAAAGCGAAATGCCCTGGCTGCTGCAGTTTGTTGCACGACTGCAGGAAGATGATGACATGCTGAACATGTATGATCCGGCGATTGACTTTGCGAAATCCATGGAATCTGGTGAGCGCTCAGGCAACGAAAGTTTTCTGAACAATTTCGGAAAGCAGCTCACGTCAGAAGACGTTGGGGCGACGTGGCAGCTGACTCGGGATTTTGAAAATTCCGCGCTAACAGACACTGACCCTGAAGAGGTTCAGGCACTCCAGCTGCTGATTCGCCGCCGAACTGATCAGGCCACCGGACCGATGGAGTTGCGGCGTCTTGCGGCGGTTCCTGACCTCGGTGAATCTGCTGATGGCTGGGAGTCCAGATTGAGTCATTCGTCTGTAGGAGTTGGCCGTGATCAATCTCGTCAAACCTCCGGTCCACATCGCCAGACAGGGTTGTGGCTTTCATTCTGGTCCATCCGTCTTCTTTCCGCCCTGACACATGACGCCCAGCGTGATCTCTGGACTGACTGGAGAGAACTGGCCGAAGCAAGTCGTGATGCCACAAAGGAAATCGTTGAGCGGAGAATCGAACTGGGAACACGTTTGTCTGCCGCATGGGAGAAGTATGAAAAGACACGGATCGAAATTGACCGTGAAGATCTGTTCGCCAGCCGGCAGACAGCTCTTGAATTAATGGCCTATGACATTCAGACCCGCCTCAGAAGCGGCTCTGCCCTCGCAGACAAATACGGATTTCAGCTGACTCACGCTCCATTTGACGGAACGCCGCTCGCAGTCGAGGGAGGCACCCTGGAGATTGGTGGCAATGACTTTTCCGCGGTTGTCGGGGCTGACGGATCGATCTCGATTCCCATAAAGGTAGCTGCCAGCAGGTGCTTCGTTTCCAGCGGCTCATTTCGGTTGGTCAATGAAGGCGCGCAACTGATGCCAGGCTGGTTTCAGGTGGCAGGCCGGGAATCGTCCAGCCTGAATCTGCAGGCGGGAAACACGATCACTCAAAGAGAGACTGTGATTATCGCGGCTGCAGACGATGATGGTATTCTGACGGCAGTCGAGCGGATTCAGATCAATCCAAACGCAGATGCTAAGTGGAGGCTTCGCATTCTGACCGAAAAGGACAAGCCTGCGTCTGAGGTCGTCCTGCGAGGTGGTGAGCTCACAATTCCACCCTCCACTCTGGTAGCTCCGGAGATGCACCAGCCGGTACCGGTCTTCGTTATGCTCGAGAAACTCCAGGGAAATATTCCGCAGGCGAAGGTCGTTGTTCGATTGATCGGGCCCGACGGAAAATCACAGGTTGCTTCAGATAACGTGTTGAGTTTCGCGGACACCGATCAGGTGCCGATTCCATTTCAGTCTGCGGATGTGGAAAAAGCCGACGCTGCTGCTCCCACAACTCTAAAGACCATTCATGCTGTTCAATTCAGTGTCACTCCATGGTCAGACGGAAGCCAGATGGCGGGGTCGAAGACCTACAGTTCCACCGTGCAACTGGTGACGGCAGACATCAGTGAATACCTTGAGATTCAGACGCCTCGATACAGCAATGAGGATCAGACTCTGACGCTCAGGGTGCGCCGACGCCGAAATATTGCGAGTCTTTCGCCTCCACTGGTACCCGTCCGAATCCATTTCAGTCTGCCTCTTCAGTCACTGATTGAACGGGAGCAGTCTGACGACGTTCTCGTCCCGGATCTCCAGAGTGAGGCGGAATTGAGGTTTGTCTTCAGGGATGGAATCCAGACAGAGTTTTCCAACGAACTTGAATTCGGACTTTCCGGTGCCGGAATTCCACATGCAAAGCGCTGGCAGTTGCTGGAAGATGGTGCCGTACCAATTGGAGGCGACAGTCCCAGGATTCGAACAACGCTGTCACTGTTGAATTCAAAGGAAGTCAAGCTGATTCCAGACACGAACACCTTGCTGTTAGCTGGGGACTGGGTCAAAGCTCGAATCCGGGCGGATGTCCATGTGTTCGGTGGAGGTCGAATCAACCGGAATGCTCCCGCACATAGACTGTCAATCAGGAGGTCCCGGCAGGACGCAACTCAGACGCCTGTTGAGATCTTTCGTGTTGAATCCTTAAAAGCCAGACGCAGTGAGACCGTTCAGCTGACGGCAGGTGAAGAAGGAGCATGGTTGATTACGTCGGAGACAACTCCATGGTCTGTGGAACTTGCAGGCCGTGATGTCGCCGCAGGGTCCGCAGTTCCTCTGCAGTCTGATGGGCGATTTCGCCTGCAGTCTGAACTCACGTCACTTACGGAACAAGGAGCGGGTGCCGAGCATGCGCAGACTTTGGTTCTGGACAGTTCACCTCCGACAGTTACGGCCGAGGACATCGAATTCAATTCGGAAGGACAACAGTGGATCCTGCGGGATCTTGAGGGTGTTGTTTCCGTCAGGGATGCTCAGTCCGGAATCAAATCAGTGGAAGTGGGACTCAGTGCTGATAAGTTGATCCCTGCGGAAGTGCGAGGCAATGAGGCAAGCTTCAAAATTCGAAAGGTGTCATTCCCGGAACTCGAGAGAAAAGAGACTCGGAACGAGCAGGAAGCCACACTTTACGTACGGGTCACCAACAAAGCCGGACTGTCAACTGCTCCATTGATCCAGCATCGTTTTGAGTTCTATCGCCGTGGGAAAGAAACGCCAGGCGGTCCCGAGACCGGCAATCTGACGTTCAGCTGGCCGACCAGTTCAAGCTACACAGTTACTCTCACCGGAAAAGAATCTAAGAACAAGGATGAATATAAGAACCTGAAAGGGGAGAGTCCGCTTGTTTTTGAAGATCTGCCGGTTGGAAAATATACAATCAAGTGGAAGACTTCGGGCGTAACAGGAAACGGTGAGGCTCCCGTTTCGGTCAGGAAAGGCTCGAACAACTACGTCAAACGCGGGAGCGTGGTTAAACGCGAATAGAGACCATCCGAGAACCAGTCCGAGTTGCTTCGCAGGCATGGCATCTGTTTCCAGCCGCGACAGGCTCCTGGCAAGAAATGATATGAGAAGTTTTTTTTATCGAATCCTTGAGTGGATCCGGCTGCTCTTCGGAGTAATGCCAAGGTCCGGATTTGGATCTGCAAAGATCTTTCTGGTTATCCACTATTGCTTTATCGCGATCGTCACCATCGTGCTGGCGATTCCACCGGTCAGCGACTGGGTACGCGAAGTCCTTGGGTTTGAACAGCGCTTTCGACATCTTCCGTATCAATGGATGGATGACAGCTGGTGCGGCATCGCGTTTCTGATTCTGTATTTGATCATTCGCATTGTTCTGTACTTGATGGAGCTGCTTGGAATTGAAGATGAGTCCGACTTTCCGGACATCGACAGCGACTGGGCAGAGATCCTTGACGCGCTGGAAAAGGAGCGTCTGCCAATTGATGATATTCCTCTGTTTCTGGTGAACGGATTCACGCCTCAACAGGAACAGAGTGCATTTGAAGGAGCATCCGGCATCGATTGGAAAGTGGTTGCTCCCCCATTGACTCAGAAGTCGGCAGTCGTTCGTGTGTTTGCGAATGACGATGCCATTTTTCTTTGCTGTACGGGTGTCGGTGCGACGAATTGCCAGCAGGGCAAGGTGGACACCTCGGTACCTTCAAATTCTGCTCCCTCCGCTCCGTCAGGGTTCAGCGGCACACAGCAACCGGGTCAGTTGCAGGGAGTACTTGAGAAAGCTCGTGCCGGTACGAAGACAAATCCCCCAGGCGGACTTCAGCCGGCATCACCCGCCCCTCCCTCTGCTGCTCCTGCGGCCCCCTCGAAGCCTGTCGGTGGCTTCTTCGGGACGATTGCTCCGGGCGGGCTCAAACGCGCCATGGAGACGTTCGCGGCACTGCGAAACGCAGACAACAAAGGGTACGGCAAAAAGAAGCTCGCTCCACTCAATGATGTGGAAATGATGCTTGGGTTATGTCGCATTGAATATCTGTGTTCTCTGATCATTGAGGCTCGACGGCCATATTGTCCCATCAACGGTATCCTGCAGGCGGTCCCGTTTTCATGGGCGGAAGATGTTGACTACGCAAAACGTCTTGTGCCTTCCATTCGTGAGGACATTATCGCTCTTCACGAGCGGCTGCAGTTGCAGTTTCCGGTCGTTGCTGTTGTGACGGAACTGGATGACGTTGCGGGGATGCGGGAGTTCATTCTGCGAGCAGAGCGTCTTCAGCCAGGACTCCGACTTTCCCGCGCAGGCAGCAGTTTTGCGGCCGGCGCCAGTGTGAGTGACAGGCACGCCGGCTGGTTGATCGAACGTGCCCTCCAGTGGTTCCGAGGCTGGGTTTACTCATCGTTTGCCTATGACATGGACAACAAAGACAACCAGCGTCTGTTCAATATGCTGTGTTCCATTAACCAGCGCAGATCAGGGCTGATTACACTTTTGCGAGATTCTTTCTACAAGGTGCTCACACCGGAGGTCCGGCTCCACGGATGCTATTTTTGTGCAACCGGACGGGCGTCTACTGAACAGGGCTTTATCCGCGGCGTACTGGATAAACTCCCGGAATCTCAGGGAGAAGTTGCATGGACTCCACAGCTGGAGCAGTCTCAGAAACGATCTAAGTTTCTGGGCTGGGGCTTTATTGTCGGGACTGTGGTACTTGTCGCCGCCACGGCAATGATCCTGTTAGATCTTGGAGGCTCCTGATGAGCGGCCGGTCGAAAGATAACTGGCGTGGAGGGAAGAAGACGGAGCGCTCCGTGGAGCGGGAGGCAGCTGGAAAGCCGTCATGGAAACAGGGGGCCACGAAACGCCATGGAAAAAGGCGCACGCGCCGCTGGGCAAAACTGGCGGCAGTCACATGCCTGATCGGACTGTTCGTCGGCCTGGGCATCTGGCTGTACAACCCTGAGGAGCCGCTGCACACGCATTTTGTCATGCTGGATCTGCTGACAGATTCCACAAGCGGGGGCCCGTCCTCAGAGCTGTTTGATCCCTCGACTGCGGTTTCGTTTCCCGAACCTGCTGACTCAGATCGACCCTTTGCAAAGTTTACGTCCTCCGCCAGCGCGAGTCTGAAGTTTGTCAACGATGAATCGCGGGCTCAGATTCATGCGGCCCACGTCGTCATCGTGTGGCTGCAGTCTCATCTTGTGTGTGGTCCTGATGGAAGCTGTCGGTGTCTGACAAGGGACAGTACTCCCGATATGAACGACGACTCCACATTCGAAGAATCGGCCGTATTACGCGATGAGATCCTGCAGCTGATCAAGCTGAACAAACGTGTTGTGTTAATCGTTGACGAATCATCCAGTCACACACGGTGGCGTGAAGGAGATTTTGAACCGCACACAATTTGTCATTTTCTAAAGTGGCCGGAACATTCAGAGTTTCAGGATCGACTGGTCGTTGTCACTGCGAGAGCCCGTGAAAGCAGGCGGACGGTCCCGCACCATGCCGGCGTGAGCGGAGTGGGTGCGATGATACAGGTTGCCCTGTCTGAGGCTGCCGACGACGATAAGAACATGTATGATACGGCAAAGAACCTGAGTCTGGTTGAGTTCTGCAGTCACCTGCATGAAGCCGCCAATCGTCTGGCAGCGATCCATGGTCTGTCAGCTGACTTCTCGATCCAGATGAGTCCCTCGCTGGAAACTATAAAGACCGAACCGGATCGCAATTTCGTACTGCTGGGTGATCTGCCCGCTGCACCCAGTCAACCTGAAGTTCCAAAGTACAGCGCGCAGAGTCAGCTGGCAGGACTTTGGGAGAGACGAGACACTCTGAATCAGCAGCTTGCGTGGCGATGGAATCCCGTGCTCTGGACCTCATCGACGGAACTGCTGCTCCGTGCACAGGATGCGATGCTGAACGGACATGATCAGCTGGCGGGAAAACTGGCGGCCAGAGCCAGCCAGGAGATGAGTCAGCTGGAAGACTCAGTCAAATCGATTACTCGCGATCCTGCGTTATTCGACGCGAGTCGTGGTCTTCCTGTTTCCTGGTTTGAAGGTCTTCCTGCTGCGGCATCCGCAGCGTTTGGAGACGCTTACAAACTTCCACCCCGCTTCGCCCCCATAAAGTCCGCCTCGCAGGTCGTGCAGCAGCATCTGGATCAGTTCCCATTTGAGACGTCAGGGTTTGAGCCTGATACGAGTAAGGCGAACCGTATTAAAGAAGAGCGTTCGCTGGCTGAGAAAACCAGGAAGACAATGACGGGCGTGGCGGGTCTGATACAGACCACGCTCAGAAATGCGGAAGTCAGTCAGTTGCGTCAGGAAGACAGTCTGTTTGTCAGAACGCCCGCACAGACTGATCCGGCCGTGGACTGGAAATCAATTGCCGACTTTATTCAGGCTCACCAGTCAGCAGAAGTTGTCTATCAGCAGGTCCTGGCACAATCCCCATTTCTTGCGCGCTGGGCGGCCGACTTCCCATTTCACCACGATCAGGAGTTTGAGCGGGCATGGCAGGACCTGCTGGGCAGAAACCTGCCGTCCACCTACATGGCGCTGGCAGACATTGACACCGCTGCAGATCAATTGGGTGCTCGAACAACCCCCGGCATCAACACAATCGCAGTGCCGGCTCGCGCAGACATCTTTCGACTGCTGTGTTGCACTCGTGCGCTTGGATTGCTTTTATCTGTTCAGGAGCCGGAATCCGGCCATTCGTCTCAGACGCTCCGCGAAAACACGAAAAGACTTCTGGATTTGACGGCGAGGTGCAGGACGTTACTGCAGGCAACCGGCACGGCATTCACGGACCTTGCCGGGAAGCTGGCCAACAGGACTTCCACCGTAGCCCGGAACGCAAGTCAGCGAACGCAGATTCATCAGATGCTGCGACTTCCGGATCTTGACTCGAAGTCTCGTGAAGCGCTGCTCCGCCAACTCAACAGCGTCAACAGAATCGTGCACTTTCCAGATGACGAAGAGTTGCCAACGGATTTGACGCCGGCAGTTCATCCGTCGCCGTCCCAGGAAGCGCTTTGGGCTGTCCAGCACCTGAACCTGTTTGTAGATGCTGCAGATAATGACCGCAAAACCGGGTTGCACGATGCTGCAGCGCGGCTGGTGTCTGATGAGGCTCAGCCACAACCGGGCGTTCTGGCTGTGTTTGGCGAGGAAGTCCGGCTGTTCTGGTTAAATGCCCGCAGGCGAGTGAATGACTCGATGTCAGCCGGGACGGACGTTCGCAGCCAGTTGATCGTTGCAGATCGCCTGAGTCGGGGGCTCAGTGGCTTCGATTTTCAGCAGTCCGGCGCCGATCCCACACAGCGACTGCACACCTTACAGCAGTTTGAGCAGTGTGTTGCAAACATTGACGCGCTGCTGGCAGGTCAATGGATCGAGTCTGGTGACATGGCCCCCATGAATCGGAACGGCTGGTATGCTCGTGCTGCCAGTCCCTGGATCAGGCGTGCTGAAAAGCTGGCGGGGGCAATGGGTAACGGACGAGACTGGCCGGCCTTTGCACGAGCGGAGCTGGATAAGCGGAACCAGCTGCTCGATCAGTCGGACGGCTGGTCTGTGACTCCGGCTGCCGTCAGCAGTGCAGGAATCGACCTCGGCGATTCCAATCAGCAGGATGCTGACATTCGCTGGAAACTTCGGCGCGAGGGGGCAATGCCCCAGGGAACTGCGTCTCTGACTTTGAGACGACCCGCGGATGCAGCAGAGACACTCACAGTCCCGGAAAACGGGACGCCTCTTGGCGTTCAGGATCAGGCGGCCGACTCGTTTGTCCTGAAGGTGCATCGGGAAGGTGCCCCGGGAGAAGGAGACGACTGCCAGGCATTCGATGTCTATGCGGATGTCTTTTTTCGCGGTCGAATCTTCTCTGCAGCAGAACCGATTGTCATCGATCCCTGCGCTGCCGAAAAATACGTGACAAAACGTCTCGCCAGGCCGCCAACAGGAACAGTGACTGTCAGTGGGGATGACGTTCGACCCTTTGCGTTTGTCCTCGATATGTCCGGCAGCATGACCAAAACTCGGCCAGGAGAAGACAGCAGACACAGGATTGCAGTCGATACTTTTGACGATGTTCTGAAGTCACTGGACGCACCGGTCAGAGCAAGCCTGCGAGTGTTCGGGCACCGGGTTAGGTATGACACAAATGACAAGTCAAAGTTTCAGAAGAACAACGTGTATGAGGATGAGTTCAAGAGGAAGATTCCAAATATGGATCCGCAGCGGGATACGGAAGTCCTCGTCCCGCTGACCACACTCGACAACGCCGGCAGGAAGCAGCTGGGGGATACTATCAAGCGGGTCGAACCGTTCGGCAGCACACCACTGCTGCGGTCCATCAAGCTGGCCATCACACAGGATCTCAGCCGGAAACCGGGAATTGTGCTGGCTGTGACAGATGGAATTGCAACGGACGCAGGCATCGACCTGGACACCTATCAACTGGACGATGCCTATGCCTCATCAGATCAGTCCGCTGAACTCAGGGATGTCATCAAAGAGCATCCCGGCACAAAGATCCTTGTCGTTGCATTTGACCTGACACAGGATGAACTGAAAGCACTCCGGGCCATTATGAAACGCTGTGATGAATCTGAGTCTCAGATCGAGATCGTGGCCAGTAATCGGCGGGATCTTGCGAAGGCCATGAAGTCGGCCAAAGATCCAATTTCGTGGCAGCTCACATCGAAGGACTACAGTCGGAACGCTGAACTCGGTGCCCCTGTTGAGTCGGTCGTTCCACAGGCAGACTATCAGATCAGGTATTCTGGAATTGCGCCCGCGTCCGATGTGCCTGTTGGACCGGGTGACCACATCCAGCCACGTGTGAACTGGAAAGACAAATCCTTCAGCTTTCGAAGGGAGTTGTATGCCAACTGGACGCGCGCTGCTGAGCAGGCTGCACCAACACCATGGATGCTCAGAGAAGTTGACAGTGAACTTCTACAGTTCAGAAATGAGGAAGGTGTGCCGCTCGAATTTGGTGAGGTGACAGTCGAACTGCTGCTTGACCACGGGGATCAGAAGCGGCCGGTCCGGCAACCCGTCGAAGTGGAGTTTCGGCTGAACGCGGACGACGGCTTTCGCGCAGCGCGGATCTCTGAAGAATATACCTCTGAAAACAATGCGCCCGGCTATCGATTCGTGATTCCCAGCTGGCCTCGTGAACAGAAAATAAAAGTCGATGCAGCATGGAAAATGGAGCGGACGACACCGGAAACCGTGAAGCCACTCAAAGATCTGCCGGACCCATACAAATTGACCGCATCCGGTGACCTGCCCGCAGCCACGGTCACTCGAACACTGAAGAATGGTGTCCTTGAAGTCAGGCTTGAGCCTGCACCAGGGACCCCGGTGAGCGCCGATCGCATCAACGACGTGAGTGAGATTCGCGTCGAAATCGGCGAGCGCGGTGAACTTCAGGATAATCGGAGCTTTGATCCGGTCGAGTTCACGACAGAAACGACACGACTGGATGATGGCGCAGTCGTCTTTCGATTTATGCTGCCTAACGGCCTGACTGAAGAATGGCTTGCACAGAAAGAGATTGCCTTTACATCCCGGGCAAGCCGCATGAAAGGCACCATAAAACCGGCAACGCTTGATATCAGGCCACGGTTGGAGTTTGCAGAAAACTGAACCGATCTGCACCCATTGGATTCACGCTCTTCTGCTCATCAGCAGACTGACTGGTCCTGAGTCAGCCTCAACTGCCGGTCACCTCGTCCCCTGACGTTGAACAGTGGACGACCTGGATCCATGAGTGCGAGTTCAATTGCAGCAGCTTCGCGGTGGCGCTGTGACCCTTCGGCAAGAACTGACCACAATGTGTCATGGGAGATCTGCTGACCGGCGAGGTATCTCGTACCAGCCTGAAATCGACCTTCATTCTGCGTCCACCAGGCTCGGACAAGAGTTGGATCTGGAACTGGCAGGTCAGATTCCTGACCGTCATCTCCGGAATCCTCAGCGTCGGCGGTCAGATCTTCATGTTCAAGATCAACACCTGTAATCTGACTGAATGCTGCTCCGGCAACCGCACAGACATCTTCAACTGCCATGCAGTCAACCAGCCACCACGCCGCCATTGGGTCTCCGGTCGCGCCGGCAACCAGAATCGCTCGTCCAAGCCGTGCAGGATCACCCGTCAGCTTCTGGACCCAGTCCGCGACCTGAGGATACGTTTGCCCTCGCCCTGCCAGTTGACTGGCTTCTGTGCCAATGCTGTCATCTGACTCTGCGATTTCCTGAAGGATGCCTCTGGCTGACTCGTCTCCCATGATCAATAGTGATCGGGCAGCGCAGAATCTCTGGCCCACATCGTCTGCGGACAGAAATGCTCTGCACTGCGGATGCAGATCGCTCATTCCCAGTTCACCGATTCCCCAAAGGAATCGTGGATGCGCAGCAGCCACCGTGTTTTCGATCACAGTCGCAGGAAACAACAGCCGTTGTTCGACTGCGGACCGCAACCCTGCCTCCAGTTGGAATGGGTCCTCTGCAGAGAGGAGCTGAATTGTGAGAAAATCGGAGTGTTCCCCGCCGTCCCATGCAAGGCCGTCCGCGACCGCGGCTGCCGTGTTCGCGTCAGCAGCGCCGGCCGCCAGACGTTGCAGTTCATCGCGGGCACCACAGCACACAGCGGCAGCAACGGCGGTAAAGAGTGCCGCTGGCTCCTCAGGAAGGTCAGCGTCTTCATTGCCGGGAGCTGACTGCAGGGCAAGCCGCAGCCCCTCCAGATGCGAACTGATCTCTCGATCATGGTGCGTCAGTTCAGATAATGTGATATCCGAATCGACTAACAGCTCACAGCGCGCTTCCCACAGGTGGCTGCAGCGTTCGAGGTGCTGGTCAACGACGGCTTCAACAATCACTCAGAAACTCCATACCGGAAGTGTTGCTGAGTGTTTTATCTGAGATGCAGCCACAGTGCGATGGAGAGCAGAATTCCGGCAACGATCAGTTGCGTCCGACGGCCCGGCTGCAGCTGTCGATTGCGGATGTAATCAACGGCGGACAGTGTCAGCAGGACGCCTGCCACGATTGTCAGCGCGAATTTTGCCGGGATCATTGGTTTGATTCGCTCTCAGGTTTTAAAGGGACTGCTGTCGCGCAGGTACTTCATCCACGTGGTGTCATCCGGACCGGCCTCAATATGGTTGCAGCGGTATTCTTCGGAAGGCAGCCGTTTGATGCCCAGTTTTTTCATCTGCCGTCGTCCGTGTTCTTCCACGTTGAACAGCGGCTCCGTGGGGTTGCGGATGGCGAGTTCCAGTGCTGCGGTTGCTCGTTCGCGCTGGCGGCCAAGCACCAGAACCTTTCTTAACCATGCTTCATTGTCCAGTTCGAAGCCGAGCAGGTAGCGAGTGTTTGATTTGAACCGTGATCGATTCTGCTCCCACCATGCCGCAACTTCGTGCTGGATGGGCCACGGCAGGTTTTCATCTTCGTCCATTTCGACGTTGTCGTCATCAGGGTCATCGTTGGGACCCGCTTCAAACCCGTCCGGCCAGTCGCCTTCATACGGCCGCTGATCGAGACGTAATCCCGTGATGCGGTAAAAGGCCTCGCCTGCGACCCGAGCATACTGCGGCTGTGCCATCATCTCGATGAGCCACGGGATGCCGTCCGGGATACCCAGGATACCTGAGCACTGCAGGCCTAGACGTTGATTTGGGGTGTTACCCTCTCTAAGTGAGTGAACAAGGTGGGATACGTCGCGAATCGGTAATACCGATGCAAGTGTGTGAGCTGCCATAACGGAAGACGGGCCACCAACTCTCGCCTCATCAGTCAACACATCAGATAATAACTGCCTGTCATTGTCGCTGATGTCGCGCAAAAGCAGTTCAGATGCGAACTCGACCCAAAGGCTGTGCTCGCAGTGCTGCTGCAACCACTGGAGATTTGACATCAGATTCAGTGGCTGGCCGATGCGTGCGTGGAGGAGTGCTGCGAGTGCGGCGACCGCAGCATCATTGTGGTTAAGCAGTCCTTTGAGACACGGCCCCGGGCTCTGTCGGTGATAATCAAAAACCTGAAGGGCAAAACAAAGTTCGCGGGTCTGATCAGACACAATGAACTGTTGGCAGCACTCGGCGACGGAATCCCAGCTGAACCACGACAACAAACGCAGGAGTTGCCGTGTCTCATCAGAATCGTGCGAATTCTCGGTGACGACTCTGCGGACGGATGGCACGTCCAGGCCTCCCGACCGAACGACGTCAAGGTAACCAGACATCAACTCCCACTCATCCGTACCGCAATGCAGTGATTTGATTGTTTCTAAAGATGCATCACTAAGGGCATCGAGACCTATTCGCAATTCGTTGTCGATCGCCAAAATATCGCTGAGAGAATAGTGAGGTCCACTGGTAGCCGATTTGCGACTCTGCAACTGGAAACAGGCACTTTCCCAATGCTGCGTTAGCGTAATATCAAGCATCATGACGAATCAGACAGGTCTGCGTGGTGGTGCGATTCTTAGTTGCCGTTGTGCAGGACTTGCCCTTAATTTGGAGAGGGGCGTTGAAAAAACTGAGTTGAGGTTCATCTACCGGATAGGTCAAGCGGATCCTGCAATGCTCCGGATTCAGTCTTTTTAGAATAGGAACAACCGAGTGGGTACGCATGCTGAAGCAGCACACAGGATCGTCAAATTTAACTTCGCTGGGGCCGGTGAAAACTCCCTTTGCAACAATCACACGCTATCAATTCAGTCAATGCGTACCCACTCAGTTCCGTCAAAGCAAAAGACATCATCAGCACCAACCGACCACAACGTATCTTCGGCCGAACTAAGCCTATAACACGACGACGGTGCGTCGTCTCCGAAATCGACCTGTGTCAAAACACCGTCTTCAAGCGTCCAGAGACTGAATACGGTGGCCAGGTACAACTTCCCATTGAACCAGTGAACATCCCAAAAATCCTCAACCATCGGTTCCAAGTCCAGCAGTTGCCATGTATCGCCTCGACCGGTGAGCACAGTACCCTGCTGTCCACAGACGTAGACGGTACCGTCGCCGCTACAGCAGACGCCCGTCAGAATTACATTGGTCGCTCCGTTGTGGTTAATCCAATCATTGCCATCCCATTGGAAAATTTCACCGTTCCAGCCGACGGCATAGACTTCGGCTGCGGAGAATCCGTCAATCGCTTCGAATCCAGTTTCGGAATCGGATCCCGGAGCATGCATTGCGGTCCATGAGTTTTCGTCGTCTCGTCGAAAGACCTGCCGATCCATGCCACACGCATATGCCAGGCCGTCAATGACTCCGAGATTACGTAGAGCCAGCGGCTCCGGAATAATTTGCTCTTCAGTGACGGTGCCGCCAACGTAGGTTAGTACCTCACCGTCTTCGCCAACACTGACCATTTTTTCTTCCGGTTTTTTTGCCACGCATACGGCGATTCCTGACCAATTTCGGTCACCAATGTGGCCAAAAAGCGTCTGGTGGAACCCAATGAATCGAGCATGTTCTACGGCTTCATCCTGAAGCCCGCGGTCTCTGGCGACGATGTAGATGAGATCTTTGAATCGCGCCGCGCCATCCACGAAGAGTGTTGATTCCGAGATTGATTCTTCTTTTGACATGTTCGATTTCCATTCCGATTCACGTTGAAGACTTGAGGGATTGAATTGCTACGGCAGATTCGTCTGGGGTTTAAACTGTTTGACTTTGGCATCGATATGCGCCTGGCTCATTGACCGACCG
>CAJWGB010000030.1 GCA_913031625.1 uncultured Planctomycetaceae bacterium
TGAGCACCATCATGGGATGACGACACTCATGAATCTTGGCACGCCAGAGTGCCAGCTGGTCTGACGAGAGTTCAACCTGCGGTTCCGTGCGGCTGAATTGCGTTGTGTTGGAGGGAATTCCGTGTGAAATGGTTTTCATAGTCCACCCTTTTGGGGTTGCCAAAATCGCCCCTTTCGAAAAACCATCAGGCTGTGGACCAAGATGAAGTTCGACAGCCAGACAACTGGACAGGGCCACGTGGCCCGTGTGGCAGGTGCTCCCTGCCTGTTTATGACTTCGGAGCGCCTACTTAACATTCTCGAACAAAAACTGCGTGGAATTCCCAAGGGATACTGTTACGTGGGGAATCTCCTATGGGGGACACACCCCGTTTTCCAGGACATGTTAGTCTTAGACACTACAGAGTGCGGGTATACCCACTGCTTGAGCTGGGCAGGGCAAAGTGGGTTTGAATGAGTAAGCCTCAGAACAAAGTGAGCAGTAACCCGCACTACGTACTACCATATCCCCCACACTAGGTAGTCGGGTATTCCCGTTTCCCGGGAGGGGTTTGTTGCCTGATCCATTTTCACTACAACCAGCGTTGAAGCCATTGCTGTCGTTCGACGAAGTAGCTCGAAACATCCTGGACGGTCACTAAAACCCAGATTTACCCAGCACTCTCAAAATCCGCTGCAATTCGAAACGGCCCCCCCATGTCAGACCTCATTACGTACTCTCCCGACGCAGCACTCGGCTACCTCCGGGATGGCACGCTGGACGGGTTGCGGGATTCCATCACGGCCGCCGCACAGGAAACCATAGATGATGTGGAACTCTGGCAAAGCGGTGGAGAAATTCCAGAACAGAAGCAGCCTCTGGACGCGGGATTCATTCAGTGGCCGGAAGAGCTCCTGCTGGACCTCTCCGAAAATGGAGACGAAAGCCTCGTTGCACGTATTGAATCCTGTGCCCGAAGACTCAGAGAAACAGTCGATTCGGTCGTCGTCCTTGGCATTGGCGGTTCCTATATGGGAATGCGCGCCATGTTCGAGGCGCTGAACCACCCGTTTCACAACGAACTGTCACGCGAACAGCGCGGAGGAGTACCCCGCATCTACTTTGAAGGGTGGAATGTAGACTCTGATCGCCAGTCAGGTCTGCTGGAGTTGCTGCGAGCCCGCGGCGCAGACGGAACGGCCCCGGATTCGCGCACCGCTGTGATCGTGATCAGTAAGTCTGGGGGAACACTGGAAACAGCGGTCTCGTTTCGCATGTTTCGGCAGCTGCTTGAGGAACAGTCTCCTGACGAATTGCAGAAACTGATCGTGCCGGTCACAGGAGCAAGTGGAAAACTGAGGTCGCTCGCCGATGAAGCCGGCTTCGAGGACATTTTCACAATCCCCGATGGCATCGGCGGCCGGTTTTCCGTGCTCACCCCGGTAGGACTTCTACCGGCAGCAGTCGCTGGCCTCGACATTCGCCAGCTGCTGCAGGGCGCTGCAGATATGACAGACCACTTTCGCACGGCTGAATACGGCAGCAACGCTGTTCTCGACTACACCGCAGTCTGTCATGCCTTTGAAACACAGCTCGGCATGGGAACTCGACTGCTTTCAACATGGGGAAGTCGGCTGGAGGCCGTTGGGCTGTGGTACGACCAGTTGTTGTCGGAAAGCCTCGGCAAAAACGAAAAGGGGGCCACTCCAATTACTGTGGTCAATACGCGAGACCTGCACAGTCGCGGCCAGCAGCATCAGGAAGGGACTCGCGACAAACTGATCACCAATGTCCTTCCGGGCGTACCAACCGGTGACCCGTTGTCTCTGCCGTCTCGGACAGACGACTTCGATCAGCTGAACAAGTACGCCGGCTTTGACCTGCCGAAGATCCTGCAGGCAGCCATAGATGGCACCAATAAGGCATATGCGGACGACAATCGGCCAACAACCGACCTGGCGCTGGGGTCAATTACCGCACATACCATCGGCCAGATCTTCCAGATGCTGATGCTGACGACTGTTGTCGAAGGCAGACTGGTTGGCACGAATCCTTACGGGCAGCCAGGCGTCGAAGCGTATAAGATCAACATGAATGCGATCCTCTCCGGCGACGCGTAGTATTGAGGAGCCGAGGCCCTACAGGCAGTGGGGCTTACAAGGCGGGAGCTGTAGCCGCGCGGGGCAACTGGCTTACTTCAGCGGAACCGGGCTCCCCGTAATTCTCCCGGCGCCACGTTGCCCCGTCCCCTGGCGGCCGTTGTCGCCCAGATCAGTACGAGCCTCTTCCGCCCGTTCAAGCAACCTCTTCACCACGGCAGGATGTTCAGCGGCGACGTTCGTTGAGCACCCGGTGTCTGCTACTAAATCGAACAGGATCGGTTGGCTGCCCTCGCCCTTCTTAAAGTGCGGGTGCCGCGTGAAACTGCTGAGCGGGACAAACAGTTTCCAGCGACCACTGCGGACAGCGTGCAGTTGCTGGCGATCGTAATAGAAGAATGCCTCGTAAGGACTCTTTCCATCTTCGAACATCAGGCTTCTGATGTCGTGGCCGTCAATCTGATGCGTAACAGGCTGCTCTGTGAGATGAGCGAGCGTGGGCATGAAGTCCATGGTGGTTGCCAGTTCCTCACACACGGTGCCAGCCGGAATACGACCGGGCCACCACATCAACGTGGGCGAACGAAACGCACCTTCCGATGTCGTATAACCACGACCATGCAGAGGGCGATTGGTTCCGCGTGAAGGGCTCGACATGTCCGCTGCCATCGGAGCACCATTATCACTCATCCAAATCACCAGAGTGTCACTGTCGAGTCCCCGCTTTTGCAGGTGGTCCAGAATCTGTCCGGTCGACCAGTCAATCTCCTCGATCGAATCTCCCCACGGCCCGTTCCTGCTTTTCCCCCGAAACGAATCACTGGCGAACGGAGCACGAGTGCTCCCGGGCATGCATTGGGGAAAGTACACAAAGAACGGTGACTCTTTGTGGCGGTCAATGAAGTGCAGGACTTCTTCAGTCGTGCGTTTCGTAAGCAGATTGCGGTCAACGGGAGCATCAATGACTTGCTCTCCTTCCATCAGCGGAAGGAAGGGCCACAGTTTTCCGTCCAGGCGATCACCGAGCCGCTGACCGGTGGCTCGAGTCATATCATCGCTGTAGGGAATGCCAAAGAATCGGTCGAAGCCCTGCCTCGTCGGCAGAAACTCCGGTTGATCGCCAAGGTGCCATTTGCCAAAGATTCCCGTAGCGTAGCCGCGCTCTTTCAACACTTCGGCAATGGTGATTTCAGAACCTGCAAGTCCGTACGGAGAAACCGGCCGAAGGACGTGGCCGTCCCTTGGATTAGAGTGCATCCCCACGCGTTGTGCGTAGCAACCCGTCATCAGAGATGCACGAGATGGCGTACAGACGCCTGCAGTGACGCAGAAGTGAGTGAACTTTCGCCCCTCGGCCGCCATTCTGTTCAGATGCGGGGTTCGGTGAACCTTCGATCCAAACGGCTCGATGTCTCCGTAACCAAGGTTGTCGCAAAAGATCAGGATGACATTCGGCGGTCGGCCCGCCTCTGCATGATCGAGCAACGTCCAGGCTGCCATCAAGGATGTCAGGGATGCGATCAAGACCCGCACACGGTTCACGGTGTTCTGCATCGGTAACTCCTGTTAAGCCGCTCGCAGCGGGAATCTCCCGACTGCCAGAGTCTCTCTGTGGTGAACAACCTCTGTGATCTCTGTGGTTGTCCCACAAGCGAGCACAAGCTGTAAGAAATGGATGGCGGTGGGCGATACCCACTCTACTGTGACAGTGGTCAGTTTCATCGGTAACGCCTGTGCAACTGTGAACTTTGAGTTTGCTGTTCGCCGGTGTGATTACCACAGAGATCACGGAGGGCTCCGAGAGAATTGCAGAGGCATTCTATCTGGAAGAATACAACCAGTCAGGACGCAGCTTGCGCAGGTTAAGAATCGCGATTCGTGGCGGCCCCGGAGGAAATGAATCGTAGCAGAGTGCGAGGCGGTGATCGTCAATCCAGCAGACGCCTTCCCAGTTGCCCTTGCCGATCTCCCCGAGCAACTCTTCGAGATCGATGGGCTCCCCAATCGGAACAAGCGTTTTCTCTCCGTGATCAAGTTTGAACAACACCAGCCAGTGATAGCGGAACCGACTGCTGCGACTCGCCTGAGGGTTCTCGGCGCTGACCAGTCCGAGCAGTCCCCATCCGCCGGAGGGAGTGCGGATCCACTCAAGGTCGGGCATCCGAAAACGGTAGCCCTTCGAGGGGGGATCCAGTTTGACGGTGTAGGCCGGAATCTTCGTCACCTCACCCGGACGTTCATTCGCTCCCAGTTTGTGAATCATCACGACAGGGTCGAGTGCGACCCCCGTCAGCCGATCCTCGAGTTCCAGCGGCACGTCTGTTGGCTGCAGATATCCGCCTTCCCAGCACAGTGCGATTTGGCTATCGCGGCCCTCCGCACGAATTGCGATACCTTCCAGACCGCGGTTGCCAATTTCGTTATAATTTTCCGGGTATTGAGTGACGATTCCGTCCCTGTCGATCAGACACCGCAGTCGTTCCGACAGAACAACCACTCGACCGTCCCCCAGTCGACCGATGGACTCAAGATCTGCCGCCAGGTCATGCCCCAGAGGAACATGCTCCTCTTCGGCCACGCTGACGATTGAGAATCGTTCCTCCGTTTCAAGTGATGCATTCAGGCGAATAAGTCGCCCGTTGACCTGATCGTCGACGACGGTGAGTTGGCCGTTAATCAATGCGATCCCGGAATACTCTCGTCGGCGATTGGGCTCATCCGCAAGGGCGACGACAAACAGCGTTGCCACAATTGACGCGAGTGCATACTTCATGGATTACTCATCCGTGTCTCTGCAACCAGAGCGATCGCAGTCCGTCATCGTCATGATCAGTTCTGTGCGTCTTCATCACCTGAGGGAGGTTCATCACTGTCGGCTGAATCCCCGTTGTTCTGATCCTTTTGGGGGGTGCTGGATTGTTCATCGCTGTCACCGTCGGAGTCAGGGTCACTCTTATCGTCAGAGTTTTTGTCCGGATGAACCTGAGCATACTCTGACTTCAGTTTCTCACCCTCGGTCACTCCAAACTTCGCCCACATACCCAGGTACATCCCGGCAATCAGGACGACCGTAATGCCGCCCACCATTCTGGCGTGTTTCCACGGAGTAATGTCCACGTCTTCACTGTACTTCTGCTCGTAGGCATCCGGGCGAGGCCTTGCCATTCTGATGGCACTCATAACGGCGACAATGAAGAGAAAGTTGATCGCGGCGAGATGCAGAAAGTGCATTTCCGTATTGAAGAACACGTTGCCCTTAATGATTCCGAAATACGTCTGAAAGCACACTCCGCAGACAAGCCCCACATTGGCCGCAATCGCAGGCGTCCGCTTGCTCACAAAGCCCATGAACACGATCGACAGCAGGGGAATGTTCAACACCGCCGCGATTGATTTCATGGTATTAAACAGGCCAGCTTCCTCGGAGAGGCTGGAGAACACCAGAGCAAGAACCACACTCAGGGGAATCATGACAACGCCGAAGATCTTGCCGACTTTGACAGTCTGCTGATCGGTTGCTTCTTTGTTGATCAGCCCCCTGAACAGGTCCATACTGAACAGCGTGCAGCCACTATTCAGGAAACTGTTGAATGAACTCAGAATCGCGCCGAAGATTGTGGCTGCGAAGAACCCAACCGCCCATGGGGGCAGGACGAGATTCACCAGAAAGCCGTATGCTCCATCACCGCCGGTAGATGGTCCTTCTCCACTGCTGAATGCAATGTGCCATGCAATGATGCCCGGCAGAATCAGGTAAAGCGGCCCAAGCAGCTTCATGACTGCTGCAAATAGAACGCCCTTCTGACCTTCGGCCAGATTCTTTGAGGCGAATGTTCTCTGAACAATTCCCTGATTGGTGCACCAATAATAGGTAACAACCAGTGTCATCCCGGTAAACAACACCTCCCACGGGATATCGGCGTTGCTGTCGCCGATGGGACTCAGTCGTTGAGGGTATTTGTCGAACAGCACGGACACCCCCTCGGTCATGCTGCCTCCACCAATGTGAGACAGACCAAGAATGGGAATCATCAATCCACCAATCACAAGTCCGATGCCGTTGACGGTGTCGGAAACCGCAACAGCCTTCAAGCCGCCAAATAATGCATAGCATCCGCCAACGACGGCGAGCGACGAACAGACAACCGCAAGTGTTATTGTGCGGCTTTCGGTTCCGAGAGTTTCTTCCACACCAAACACAGGAATCATGAACTCAGCCCCCGTCAACAGAACAAACGGAAGCACATTGAGAACGATTGAAGCGAGAAAGATGACAGATGTGATTGATCGTGTGGATGAGCTGTATCGCAGTTCAAGGAACTGCGGAATCGTTGTAATTCCACTCTTCAGGTAGCGAGGAAGAAATACCACGGCCATCAGTACAATGGCCAGTGACGACCATACTTCCCATGCCATCACCACCATTCCGTTTCGGTAAGCCCCACCGTTCAAACCAACCAGTTGTTCGGTCGACAGGTTTGTGAGCAGCAGTGAACCTCCCACGACAAACCACGGCAAACTGCGACCCGCCAGAAAGTAGCCTTCCGAGGTTTCCTGGTTGTCACCTTTGGTTCTCCACCATGCGACGACGGCCACGAGTGCAGTGAAGAAGATAAATGTTGCTGCTGTCATTTGAGAAATCGCCTGATCGAGTCAATCGCCTGAAGATCGCCAACATAGCGACTGCGCAGTTTCCAAAATACTCTGGCGTGCGAATTCCTTAACAACACTGAGAAAGGTGAGGTGTCGTGCTGCAGTGACTGCAGGTTCCGCCTCCATCGCAACGACTGATCGCTTCCCGCTCTGGCCGGCCCTCGCTTCGCACGCGCGGCCGGCTTTGGTGCCGCAGTCCGCTCGTGCATTCGGAAGCTGCTTATCGTGGCTTTCTCTGAGCCAGTCTTTTTGTCACGATGTCCAGGTTTCGGCGTTCTCCGGAACCAGATTTCAGGACGCAGCCATTCGCAGATTTCGCCACCACGGCTGCACGCATGACAGTCACAATCTGCTGTGCGACAGCCTTGATGACGGCAGGAACGACAGCGTTACCGAACTGGCGGTACGCCTGAGTGTCAGAAACCACCTGGCCCGGGCCTGCGAGGTCTTCCGGAAATCCCATGAGTCGTCCTGCTTCCAGAGGGGTCAGTCGCCGCGGGTTCTTTCCGTCGCCCTGAGGAATCAGAATCTCTGACCCATCCTTGTGATAACGTGCACTCAGCGTTCTGGTTGTTCCCCCCAGTTTGGCAACCGTACACCCAAAGCCATTCCCTTTGCGGCGATGCTTCTCAGCGTAATCCTGCAGGTACTGCCACAACTTGTCTGACAGCGTGTATCGATCCTCCACCTCTGCCTGCAGGATCTGATGCAGTTTTGGTCGAGGTGTTTCCGGCGGAGTTGGAAATGCGAACGGTGGGGCCTCTCCAAAGACATCTCGTCGGAACCCGACAATGAATATTCGTTCGCGGTGCTGCGGCACGTAGTCGGCTGCATCAATGATACGATTAAAGACCTCGTACCCGAGTTCCTGCAGCGTTCCTTCAATCGTACTCCACGTCCGGCCACGGTCGTGCGACTTGAGGTTCTTCACGTTCTCCAGCAGCAGGGTCGGCGGCTGCTTGCGATCGATGATTTCGCACAGATGAAAAAAGAGTGTGCCCTGCGTTCGATCACGAAAACCGTGAGCTCGTCCAAGACTGTTCTTTTTTGAGACTCCAGCAATAGAGAATGGCTGACATGGAAACCCGGCGGCCAGCAGGTCGTGATCGGGAATGTCTCCACAGGCTGAGATTTCGGTCACATCTCCAGCCGGGTTTTCACCGAACCAGCTCTCGTAGGTCTTCTGTGCGAAGCGGTCGTTCTCACAGGAGAACACACATCGACCGCCCACCGATTCCAGCCCCAATCGCAGTCCTCCGATCCCGGAAAACAGATCGATAAACGAAAACGGCAGCGTGGTTTCTGGTTTCGTCATTGGGGTGGCATCCGTGACCTCTGTTTCCGGGAACAGCAGTCGAGTCATTTCCGGCTCGACATCCTGAGGGTCGGCAAACTCGAGAGCATCCTCAAGCAGTGACCGCACAAGCTCATCTTCGCTCATTTGCAGCCGTTCAGCCAGCGCACTCACGCGCCGCTGAATGTCGTCTGGCAACTGAGTGATCTGTCCGTGCATGGTCCCGGTCTCCTTTGGCACCCGATTGTCCGAACCAGGTTGCTGGATTCAACCGGAGACCCAGTTGGAATTCCAGCTTCGCTCAGGTTGGATGGAGGCCCGAGGGCTGTTAACGCGGCCAGCTGACCGGTACCATGAATGTCTGCCTGCACGAGGAAAACTATGTTTGATCGCCGCCAGTTTCTGAACAATTCTGCTCACGGGTTCGCCGGACTCGCCGCGTCAGCCATGCTGCTGCAGGAGAATGCCGACGGTGAGGAATCAGATCTGACGCCGGAAGGGCAGGGAGGAGTCGTTAAAGCTCTCCACCAGCCACCACGAGCGAAACGAGTCATTCAGTTGTTCATGGGTGGTGCGGCCAGCCACCTGGACCTGTGGGACCACAAACCGGCCCTCGAAAAACATCACGGTGAAGCGTCCGATTTCGGCGAGCACGTTGAGGCATTTCAGAACGGGCTCGGACCGTGGATGAAATCACCATTTTCATTCGCTCCCCATGGTGAGTGCGGCAAGATGCTGAGCGAAGTCGTCGCACCTCTGGGAGAATGTGCCGACGACATGGCCTTTATCCACAACGTCGTTGGTAAGACGGGCGTCCACAGCCAGGCAACCTATCTGCAGGCAACCGGGTTTCAGCGGCCCGGATTTCCCGGCATGGGGGCATGGGTCAGTTATGCTCTGGGCACGCTGAACGAGAACCTGCCCACCTTTGTTGTCCTTCCGGACCACCGAGGATTCGCCAGCAATGGCCCCAAGAACTGGGGCTCGGCTTTCCTGCCAGCCAGTACCCAGGGGACGACCATCTTTCCGCAGCGAGAAAACCCGATTGCGGATCTCCTGCCTCACGCAGAGTACGTCACGAATAAGAGTGACAGAGACGGCCTTATGCTGCTGCAGAAACTCAACCGCGAGTATCGCAACCAGCGCGAAGGTGATTCACGCCTGGATGCTCGTATCCGCAGTTACGAGCTGGCGGCAAAAATGCAGCTGAGTGCTCCGGATGCTCTCGACATCTCTGGTGAGTCCAAAGCCACACTGAAGATGTACGGCCTTGAAAAGGCGGGGGCAACCTATCCGGATTCGATCAACATCCCGGAAGAAGCAGAGTACTTTGGCCGCAAGTGTCTGATCGCTCGTCGGCTGCTCGAACGCGGCGTCCGATTCATTCAGATCTGGTCTGGCAACGATAACAGTTTCCCTCGCCGAAACTGGGACAGCCACGAGGACATTGTGCGTGACCACAAGCCACTTTCCATGGGGATGGCCATCGGAACGGCAGCACTGCTGAAAGATCTGAAATCTCGCGGACTGCTGGAAGATACAATCGTTCTGTGGACGACGGAGTTCGGTCGTATGCCGTCAACACAGGGCAGCAAGGGACGCGATCACAACCCATACGTCTTCACCAACTGGCTGGCAGGGGGCGGGATTCGCGGAGGCATCACACATGGTGAGTCAGATCAGTGGGGCTACAAGCCGCTGGACCGAGACAACCCCACACAGGTGTACGACATCCATGCAACCATTCTTCATCAGCTCGGACTGGATCACAAACAGCTGACAGTCCGCCACAATGGCATCGATCGACGGTTGACGGATGTGCATGGCCATGTGATCAAAGAGATCATCTAGAATTGCGTTTGGGCTGGCGGGGCGTTACGAGGCCAGTCACAGGCGAATAATTGCGATAACTGTACCAGCCAAACAAGAAAGCACGATGAGCGGGTATGCGCGGGAGCGAACAGTTGCCCGACTCTGTGATCAGCGCATCAGCGGTCACCGTCCAGCGATTGCCCTCTGTGTCGGTCACGTCATCTCCGGCCAGTCACTCAGATACAGTGTCCCCCGCTTCATAAGCGCGATTAGCGCCGGACGGATCCGTGACGACGACAAACCGAGTCTCACCCAGTCTGTGTTCCTCTGCGATCTCTGTAGTAAAGCGATGATACTGGATGACCACAGAGTTCACAGAGAGCCACAGAAGAGTTCAGGACTGGTTTGAGCCAGACTCCATGAGCCCGGAGCGGCTCGCTGGCTGGTACGGCCTTGTTAGGCTGGCACCGCTGACGCCGGGTTCTGAGGACTCCCTGTAAAGACCCCGATGCCGTTGTTTCGAATGATCGTCTCTGACGTTAGAATGAAAGAGCCTGCAGGCAATCCTCTTCAGCCCGGTTTCAGAGTCGTTTGTGTCAGTCAACGTTCACTACGCCGCTTCCTCGTTCCTTTGCGCTCTGGTAATCCTCGTTTCAACAGACGCATTTGCGCAAGCGGATGAGCCAGCCATCCCCCAATCCATTTCAAAAGTGTTGTCCGGGAATTGTCTGGACTGCCATGCGGGCGAGTCCGCGGAAGGAGATGTGCGGCTGGATGCGATTTCCGAACTGAATCTTTCAGGTCGACTTGAGCTGCTGAACAGGGTTCAGGAGCAGCTGTACTTTCAACAGATGCCTCCCGCAGACGCAAAGAAACCCACCACGAATGAACGGACGCTGCTGGTGGACTGGGTGTCACGCGAACTGCAGAAACACAATGCGTCAAAGCTGGAGCAGAAACTTCATCGACCGGAATTCGGAAACTACGTCGACCATGACCAGCTGTTTTCCGGCGAACACGCTGATCTGCCCGGGTTCACCTACGATCGACGCTGGCTGATTAGCGAATACATCTTCAATGCCAAATTCGACCGTATGCTCCATGGAAGAACCACATGGAACTACCGGGGCAAACGCGTGACTGTCTTCGGTGGCAAACGGTTCCATCAGCTGACTCCAACCAATCCGTTCCTGCTGCCCACACGAACAGGCGTCCGCTACTACGCCAACACCGATCTGACTGGCGGCCACCTGTCGACGATGCTTACAAACGCACAAAAGACCGCCGAGATGATTACCGGCTACCTCGTTCCTCGCCACAGGAAATCGAGAGATCAGTACCTGCCGGCAATCGTGAAGATCATGGCACTGGAAGACCAGCACAATGCAACCCTGCTGACGCGACGTGAGTTCCTTGAGACCAACATTGCGCAGGTCTGTCAGAATCTCTATGGCGACCAGAACAATTCACTGCTGCCGACTTTCGTGCCGGTTGTGCTCAAGGAGGTGAAAGAGCTGGCAGAAGGAGAGACCTACAAAAAGGCGCCCATCCACGTTGCTCAGAACATGCTCTCCAAACTGGGTGGAGAAGATGCGATGTATCAGATGCTTCTGCAGCCGGAACTGAATGATCTCAGCAACGAAGAGATTCGTCTGCGATGTGAACGGCAGTGGTTTTACAACGGCGATCATGAACGCACGATTCAGGGACGAGCCACCATCCTGCGGGACTACCTGCCCGAGTTTCGAGAACGGCTGAAGGAGAAAGGCACGAAGATCAAACTCCGTATCTACAAGCCACTCGCCGATGAAGAAATGGCCATTATTCATACCGCCATTAAGGCACATCGAAAACAGGGAGACTTCTACACGGCCGTCATCGACAGGTGCATGACACATTGGGAAGAGGACTTTCGCAGAGATCGAGTCGAGGCTGGTCCCCCGTCTGATGAGCTCCTTGCAGAACTCGTTCAGCAGCTGTCACTGCAGATCCTCGAGCGAACACCGGACAGCGGCGAGATGTCTGACTATGTGGCCCTTGTGCGGTCATATCAAAAGAAGACCGGCAATCTCAAAGCCATCCAGAAACTCATTCAGACTCTGATGCTGTCGAGTGAGTTTGCCTACCGACAGGAATTTGGATCCGGCAAACCGGACGAACACGGCCGTCGCATGCTGTCAGCTCGAGACGCCAGTTACGCCATCGCTTATGCGCTAACAGACCAGAGTCCGGACAAAGAACTTGCAGAAGCCGCAGCCAGTGGCCGGCTGCAGACGCGTGAAGATTATCGACGTGAGATCAAGCGAATCCTTGCCCGTCGCGATCTGCATTACCTCATCGACCCCAACCTCACCGACCGTAACTATCGGGACAACGTCACCAACGCACCGATCCGGAAGTTGCGATTCGTCCGTGAGTTCTTCGGGTATCCGCGCGCACTGACCATCTTTAAAGACGAAAAGCGGTTTGGCGGGGATCGACTCGGCAATGCCATGAACCGATTGATCAATGAAGCAGATCGACTTGTCGAATACATTCTGGAAAATGATCAAAACGTTTTCGAGGAATTGCTGACGACCGAGAACTTCTACGTCTATCACGACGGTGACAACGAACGAATGCAGGCGGCGTCTGATCGAATCAAACGTATCTATCATCACTTCAGGGACACCGACTGGCAGAACTTCAAAAAGGAAGATCTGCTGGACCATCGTGACTTCCTCAAGGAAGTCAAAATGCGGAGTGTGGACCCTGACAAACTGGATGCGAGAAATCGACAGGGAAACACAATCCAGCTGTTCAAGAAGTCAATGACCACCATCACGGCTCGTCTGGACAAAGGTCAGCGAGAAGCAGCTCCCTACGACCTGTATCGCGGCTACGGCAACGACTTCATGAGCGGCTACAACGTCGCAAAGTTCTTCAACTTCAGTCTCGACAACTGGGACTACCAGACCATTCAGCCGGCCAGAGTGGCAAACCGGCGCGGACTGCTCACTCATCCGGCGTGGCTGATTGCTCATGCTCAGAACACCGAGACCGACCCGGTGATTCGAGGCAAGTGGATTCGTGAGAAGCTGCTGGCCGGAACCGTTCCGGACGTCCCAATCAGCGTCGATGCTGTGATTCCGGAAGACCATAGTAAGACACTGCGACATCGGCTTGCTCAGGCCACCGAAACGGACTACTGCTGGAAATGTCACCGGCACATGAACCCGCTGGGATATGCATTTGAGCAGTACGACGACTTTGGTCGATACAGAGACAAAGAGTCGCTTGAGTATCCCGACAAACTGATCAGCGAAGGTCCCGAACAGCGTGGCAATCACCTCATCGACACACGCGACGTCTTTGAAACTCTGCCGGTCGAGACTCGCGGAGAGCTGGAAGGCACCGGCGACGACTCGCTGGACGGTCAGGTTGCCGGAGCAATGGATCTTGCTGAGCGGCTGGCAAAGTCAGAACGTGTGCGACAATCCATCATTCGACATGCTTTTCGTTACTTCATGGGACGCAACGAACGACTCTCTGACTCAAAGACACTGATTGACGCCGACCAGGCATACATCAACAGCAACGGCAGCTTCGACGCATTGATCGTGTCGCTGCTGACCTCAGACTCATTTATCTATCGCAAGGCCATCGAGAAATAGAATCATGATCAACCGAAGAGACTTTCTGGCGGCGTCGACACTCGGCGCCGGTGCGATGGCTCTGGCTCCTGCTTTCAACCAGGTCTTTGCGGCTCCCAATGCGAGTTCCAGCCCCAAACGATTCATCTTCATTCGTAAGTCGAGCGGAATTCGTCCTGCGGAAATTGCTCTGCGCGACTTTTCTGACAGTGACAAAACGCTGGATAAGAACAAAGAGCCCTTCGAAGCCGACCTGGACAAACACGAGCTCCCGAAGTGGCTGCGGGGTCTGGATACCCACAAAGAGCACATGACAATTCTGCAGGGGCTGTCGGCGAAGATGAGCGAGAACATCCACTGGTCGTTCTCCTCTGTGATGGGCTGTTTCAAATCCAACCGCAATACCCTGAGTGCCATCAAACGGACCACGATCGATTTTGAACTGGCCAGACTGTTTCCATCCCCGTTTGGCCATGTCGAGCTGTCATTCGCTGGCGGGCGGACAGGGATTGTCGACGGGTATTCGGCACCGGCACCACAAACACGCAACTATTGCTACGCCGATCCTGACACAGCTCGGAAAGAACTGTTCAAATCAGTCCTCAACCCGGATGCAGTGAGTTCCGACAACGACATGCTTGCGTTTCTGCAAAGTCGCGAAGGGCTGCGACTCAGCGGTGTCGCAGGACACGAGAAGAAGCGTCAGGAGATGCATCTGCAGTCGATCGACTCCATACGCGAACGGAACCAAAAGCTGATCGAGATCTCAGAGACCATCGCAAAACACCTCCCGGAAATCGATGCAGTTCACGCCAACGGCGGTAAGAACGCCAGCACGCCCGAGAAACAGGCGGCGATGACCGACGTTCTGGTGTCTTCTCTCATTGCGGGCCTGACCAACGTCGTCACGTATACGATCGATGACCTCGGGACCCCCATCACAGGACTGCCTGGAAATGAAACAGACCGCGTCGGCATTCATCCTCTGGGACATGATGAAGCCTTCGGAGGTGTGCCGGCATGGATGACGCGGGAACAGATCCGCATTAGTCACGTCAATCAAATCCGCACCATCATCGAACGGCTGAAGCAGGTTCCGGAAGGGAACGGCACGATGTTTGATAACACGATGATCATGTACTTCCCCGAGAATGGCGAGACGCACCACGGCGTGGGGAAAGAGTCACCATTCGTGATTATGGCGGGCAGTAACTGCAGTCTTGATATGGCGGGCCGCTACATTCGTCTGCCGTATCTCGGTAACGCAGGGCACAAGACTCTGGGGAACTGGTACACGACGCTGCTGAATGCTCATGGGAATCCGATTGAGCACTACGGTGATCTGGATCCGGAAATGGCGCGCAAGAAGTTGCCTCAGACCGGAGCGATTCAGCAGTTGATGGGCTGATCGGTGTTTGTTCGTGGGTTTACCACTGAGATCACAGAGGGCCGGACGATATTTGCTGCTCCGTCAGGATTCTCCACCCGCGGCCCATCGTAGCGGAAGTGCGCAGGCACTCCGGCCGAACAACCCTCCGGGTTCCAGTTGACCGAGCCGGCAGCCACCTCGTAACCGTACTCGGACGGGCGGCTCGCGCCGCTCCGCTCAGAATTGACGCGCCCTGACCAACTCGAATAGTCATTGCCGTCGTGCGCGATTACTATTGCCATATGATTCCGTTGCCCGCTGAACTGCATAGCCATAAGCTGACCCGCCGACAGCTGATTCGCGCGGGAGTGATTGGATCGTGCAGCTCTCTGGGACTGCTTCAGCACACAGCAATACAGGCGGCCGCCGCACATGCGATGCAACCGGGTGCCGCGAAGATTCGATCGTGCATTTTTGTTTTTTACTACGGTGGCCCGAGTCATCTCGACACCTATGACATGAAACCCAACGCCCCGGATTCCGTGCGCGGGGAATTCAAGTCCATTCAGTCCAGCCTGCCGGGGCTGCAGATCAGTGAGCACATGCCCAACATGGCGCGCGTCATGCATAAAGTGGCACTTGTGCGAAGCATGCATCACACCAATCGGCTCCACGATTCTGCGTCGACGGAAACACATACCGGACGTCAATCACCGCAGGGGGATCGTGAAGAGTTCTCTCCGATCCCTCAATTCTATCCGTGTCACGGTGCCGTGCTTTCGATGCTGGCGGGGCATCAGGACGTGGATGTCTCTCACGCACTGCTGCCGTATCAGTTTCATAATGTTGTGACGACTCCGTGTCAGGGAGGCGGGTTTCTGGGGCACCGTTATGACCCACTGTTGATTGATGGCAATCCAGCTCAGCTGACGTACGACATTGAATCTCTCAAACGCCCGGCAGACCTCGCTGATGGACGGATCAGGAAGCGTGACAACCTGCTGCAGGAGCTGTCAGCTGTTCGGCTGCCCGGTGACAGGCTGCCGTTCGGAGAACTGAGAGATCGAGCTCACGAGTTGTTGCAGTCTGAGTCACTTCGCCGGGCACTCAGGATCGATGAAGAGCCGGCCGCCGTACGTGAGAAGTATGGCATGCAGGCTCCGTCTGCTCAGGCGGGCCACGGTGCAGCCGCGCTGGAGTCAACTCGTCCCCTGCGAGGACAGAACCTCCTGCTGGCGCGACGACTTGTGGAATCGGAAGTGCCATTCGTCAATGTTCATGACTTCCTCCAGCAGGGCAGGAACTGGGACTCGCATTCGCAGAACTTCCGTCAACATAAGATCTACCTGTTGCCGCAGGCGGATCAGGCGCTGGCAGCTCTGATCGAAGATCTGGATGATCGGGGGCTTCTGGAGTCGACTCTGTTGGTTGCAACGGGGGAATTCGGCCGGACGCCGAAAATCAATGCGAACGCCGGCCGGGACCACTGGCCCGATTGTTACACGGTGCTGATGGCAGGCGGTGGAGTACGACCGGGAATGCTGTACGGTTCGAGTGATAAGACGGGCGCCTATCCGGAAACCGACCCGGTGACACCGGCTGATCTCGCGGCAACAATCTACGATCGGTTTGGACTGAACCCGCACCTTGAAATTCGCGACCGCACAGGACGCCCACATCGAATTGCTGATGGCTCACCCATTCGTCAGCTTTTTGAGGGTTAAGCCGAAGCATTAGATGCTGCGGGCGGGAATCTGGCAAACTGCTGCTGGAGTGCACCCGCAGCTTGCGCCAGAATCCCGTTTGAGTCCGGGACACCTGGACGATCATTAATCAAACCCGTTAAGCGTGATGCTCAATGCCTGCAGTTAGCCCGGATATCAAGCAACTCCTCACTGACTACGACCAGCTCCATCTGATTGCAGCGGCAGAATCGCTGACAGAAGATCAGGTAAAAGATCTGGAAGACCAGATTCGAGCCATCGACTTTGACCAGATCACGGCTGCCCGGGAAAGCAGTGACTCTTCCGCCGGCGATGATGCTGTTCCCAGAGCAGACAACGCCGTCGCACCGGCAACAGTCGTGCGACCTCCTGTCTCCGACGAAGAACGGCTGCAGCGGCAGAAGGACATCGCGACAGGTAACCGCCTGCTGGCCGACGGCGCGGTAGCTGTCATCACGGTAGCAGGAGGGCAGGGGACACGGCTTGGCTTTGACAGGCCCAAGGGCATGTTTCCAATTGGCCCTGTTTCCAACATGAGTCTGTTTCAGATCTTCGCGGAACAGATTGCTGCGCGGCGAGAGCGACATGGAGGAAGCCTTCCGTGGCTGGTAATGACCAGCGATGCCACCCATCAGGAAACTCAGGACTACTTCAGCGACAACAGTTACTTTGGTCTCGATCCGCAGACCGTACACTTCTTCAAACAGGGCAGTATGCCGGCGGTGGATGCTGAGTCAGGTCAGATACTGATGAATGGATCGAGCTCGATCTGTCGTTCACCAGACGGCCATGGAGGAATGGTCACAGCGCTGGACTCCTCCGGTCTGTTGCAGCAGCTGGCTGACGCGGGAGTGAAGCACTTCTTCTATCACCAGGTCGACAACCCCACCGTCATCATTTGTGACCCGGCATTGATCGGAGTTCACGATCGGATTCAGAGCGATCTGACAACCAATGTTGTTCGCAAAGTGGATCCCATGGAACGCATGGGAGTGCTCGTGGATATTGACGGTGAGACTCAGATTATTGAGTACAGTGAGCTGACTGAACAACAGGCACATCGTCAGGACGACGCTGGCAACTGGGTCTTCTGGGCCGGCAACACGGCCATCCACGTCTTCAGCCTCACGTTTCTTCAGTCACTGGTGGCAGATGGATGCCAGCTGGAACTGCACGTGGCCCACAAAAAAGTGCCTCATGTCCGTGCCGACGGTGAACCTGTCGATCCATCAGAACCGAACGCTCACAAGTTTGAGCGATTTATCTTCGACGCGCTTCCGCTCGCACAAAAGACGCTGATTGTTGAAGGTGACCGGGATCGGGAGTTTAACCCGGTGAAAAACGCCACCGGCTCCGACTCACCCGAAACTTCACAGGCCGCCATCAGTCGCATTGGGCGAGAATGGCTGCAGCAGTCCGGCATCAATGTCTCAGAAGATCAGGTTGTGGAAGTGAGCCCAGCGACTGCGTTGGATGCAGACGAGTTGAAACAGAAACTGGAAGCTGGCAGCGTAACGGTTGCTCAGCTGACCAAATGACCGGCGATCAGCCTTTGCGCCGGCCTCGTATTCCGGCCTCTAAGACACACTGCAGCCCCGCTCAGGTCGGACTTCACCGGCTACTGCCGACTGAAGATCCACATGAACAGTCTCCCCAGAGTGGGTGCCTGTCCCTGAGACAGGATTCCGATCCGGAAGATTCGTCCTCCCGCCCAGACACATCCGGCGGCAGACGAGAGCGCCAGTATCGAGCCCAGAATGATCTCCCAGATTTCCGGTCCGGGAGGAATCGCGATCCTCAGAAACATCAGCATAGGAGTTGCCGGCGGAAACAGGGAAATGGCCCGCGCAAAGGTACTGGAGGGCGACTCCAGAACGGGCCCCAGGCACATCATGGGAATAATGATGAACAACATGACGGGCGTCATGAGACTCTGGGCGTCACGGATTTCAGAACACGCTGCGCCAATGGCGGAGAAGACGGAACCGAAAATGATCAGCGCCAGCAGCAGAAAAAATACGAACCAGACGAAGATCGAAATGGGGATCTGGTCCACAATTTCAAAGTGCCACGCCAGTCCATAGGCCGCACCCAGATAGATCGTCGTCAATGTGAGACCGACTCCGATGGCTCCAAGAAGTTTGCCCATCATCAGCTGAAAGGGCGTGACTGACGAAACGAGGAACTCGGAGATCTTCTGGATTTTCTCTTCGAGTACGTTGTTCAGCATCGAAGGGGCGACGGACATGACCATCATGAACATCAACATCATTCCGCCGAACGGAACGGCAAAGGTGATGATCTTATTCTCTTCTTTCGCGTCCTCGATTTCCCCGCTCTCGGAGCGTGACATTAATCCGTAGTCATGGACCGGAATCGGTGCCGTTGCGGCGGCCACTTTCTCGGGCGTCAGATCGAGTGCCTGCATTCTCTCCGCGGCGACCTGCTGGCTGACGACAGCCTGCATCCAGTTGGACAGGTCTCCGTAACTCGGTGACTCAGAAAAATATCGAACGGCTTTTTCAGCACCGGGTTCGTAGGCGTTCTGATTGATAATCGTATACGCAAAAAGTTCACCGTCTCGAACTCGATCTGACAGTTGAATGGCGAGTGCTTCCTCAGACTCGGCAGAGTCCGCTTCAATCACCTCAATGACAAATTCCGGTTCAATCTGTTTTTTATCAACTGCAGCAGGCTTTGAGTCATCTTCGCCGTCGCTCTTTGGCTGCTCGAAGATCGCGACCTCGTTCCGCTGTTTAGCAGCTTCGATCAGTACGGGAGCCAGTTTGCCAGTGTGATCGACCACCGCCATTTTGCGAGGTGTCAGATCAATCTGGTCTTTTGTCAGGTGCTGCACGACGAGCGCGCCGCACATGAAGATAGGCATCATGATCACGCCCACCAGAAACGCTTTGCTGGTGACGGCAATTACGAATTCGTTCTTTGCTACGACAAGGATCTTTTTCATGCTTCTGCGCCGCCTTCCTGGTCGTCGGAGTCCGGATCTGCGATTCGAATAAAGATGTCATTAAGTGACGGTTGGGCGATTTCAAACAGAGAAACGGCTCCCTGTTCCACCATCTGATGCAGCACCAGCTGTGGGTCATTGTTGATCTGCAGTTCCTGATAATGCCCCATGTCCGTGACGCGTGAAACGCCATCGAATCCCTGCAGGGCAGATGCAGAACCATCCCAGCGAACCCGGATCGTGTCGGCTCCGTACTGGTCCTTGATCTGAGCAAGCGTGCCGTCGAGCACCTTGTTGCCCTTGTAAATCATGAAAATGAAGTCACACATCTTTTCGGCCACACCCATATCGTGTGTGGAGAAGATGATCGTCGTGCCCTGTTCCTTCAGATCCAGAATGCACGACCGAATGGATTCGGTATTGACCGGATCCAGGCCGGAAAAACGGCTCATCAAGAATCAGCAGCTTTGGTCGAGCAATCACCGAAGCAATGAACTGAACTTTCTGGCTCATCCCTTTCGAAAGTGTTTCAATCTTTTTGTTGCCCCAGTCTGAGAGTTCGAACCTGTCGAGCCACTCGGCGACCGCCTCTTTGGCGGACGCTCCGGACAATCCCTTCAGTGATGCGTAGTACAACAGCATGCGTTTGACGGTCAGCTTTTTGTACAGCCCACGTTCTTCCGGCAGGTAACCCACGAGATCATTGGCAGCTCCGCCTGACGTCTCACCGAGCACCTGAATGGTCCCTTCATCCGGATGAATGATTCGCAGGATCATCCGGATCGTGGACGTTTTGCCCGATCCGTTTGGTCCAATGAACCCGTACATGCTCCCGGCAGGGACACTGAGCGCCAAATCATTGACGGCGCGGTGTTCGCCGTAGGTTTTCGTAACACCGGAAAGTTCCAGAACAGACAAAGTCTGGCTCCTGAATTTCTTAGTGCCAGGGGCAATTCCAATTCGGCCCCGCACTCGCGCACACAGTGGACGACAATTTGATCTCAATTTCCACTCTCTGGCGGAAGGTCCGCCGGCCAACGAGAGGTCCCGGGGCTCGGACTGCTGGAATTCTGAATTCGGGCAGTTATCTTCAGCAGAATCTTTCACATTTGAGGACATTCTCATGACGAAACTGACTCGACGAACCATCCTGAAGGCCGCTGCTGCTTCTGCGGGGGCCGTTGGCCTTGCCGAATCGACTCGCGCGGCCTCCAGCCCCAATGAGACACTGAATATCGCCTGTATCGGCGTCGGAGGCCGTGGATCGGCGAATGTGTCCGGCCTCAGCAGCCAGAATCTGCTGGCATTCGTCGATGTCGATGAGAAACGTGCTTCCGGCTCTTACCAGAAACACCCAAAGACTCAGCGATACCTGGACTGGCGAGTCATGCTCGACAAAGTCGGCTCCCAGCTGGACGCTGTCGTCATTAGTACACCTGATCACACGCACTTCCATCCCGCCTATGCGGCCATGAACCTTGGTCTGCATGTCTATCTGGAAAAGCCGCTCGCTCACAACGTCTGGGAAACACGAACGCTGACGAATCTTGCTCGTGAAAAGAAGCTGGCCACGCAGCTGGGAGCTCAGCGACACGCGCAGGGCAATATGCACCGCGTCGTGGAATTGATTCAGAGCGGTGCGATTGGCAAAGTGGAGGAAGTTCACAGCTGGGTCGGCGGAAGTCGTGGCATGCCACCGATTCCAACCGACAAGCCTCCGGTTCCTGACACCCTGAACTATGACCTCTGGATTGGTCCGGCCGAGTACCGTCCGTATCACCCATCATTCTGCCCATACGGCTGGCGATTCTGGTGGGACTTCGGAACGGGGGAAACCGGCAACTGGGGGTGCCACATTCTGGACATCCCGTTCTGGGCGCTGGGGCTGACCTATCCAAATCGCGTCGACGCGGAAGGTCCCGAAGTGGATCCTGAGCGTTCCTCCAAATCCATGCACGTGACTTATCAGTTCCCCACCTCCAACCAGAAGTCTCCGGTGGAGCTTCACTGGTATCACGGCAAACCTGCGATTCTGAAGGAGCTGGGGATTTCCGACCGAGGCAACAACACCCTGTTCATTGGAGATAAGGGGATGCTGGTCTGCGGCTTCGGCTCGCGAACTCTGTTGCCGGAGGAGAAGTTCAAAGGCTTCAAAGCGCCTGAGCAGACCATTCCTGACTCACCCGGGTTCCACAATGAGTTCATTCTGGCGTGCCGCGGAGAAGAGCCGGCAACCTGTAATTTTGATTACTCCGGACCACTCGCCGAAACAGTGCTCCTTGGAAACGTGGCCTACCGAACGGGTGGCTTTGACTGGGACTGGAAGAATCTGGAAACCGGCGACAACAAAGGTGCGGCCGGGCTGATCAAAGAATTCTATCGGGCCGGTTGGGAAGTCTGACTCACCTGATCTGTGTGCGGCCTGTCAACCTTTCTGACGCATAGAGAACCAGGGTGACTTACTATAGCCCCCGTACTCCTGTCATGTCAGAATAAGGGTGAGGTCAATGAGGCATGTCTTTCCCTGAAATCGACGTTGGTGAATCTGACTCGGCCATCCTGTCACGGGATGTGGTTCGGATGTCGGCCATTCTGCGCCGGTGTGCCCAGAAGTCGATTTCACATCTCACATCCTCTTCGGAGAAGGGGTTGCGAGCAGACATTCGCAAGCTGCTGCGCTACCTTGTCCGAAAGACGGGCAGTGGCGACGCGCATTTGTTTCGAGTGGCAGGAACGGGAACCGACAGCCCCATTCTCGGCCTGCGTTACGAGGCCGCTTTTCGCGACTTTGACCGCCGAGCACTCCGCCGCGTTCCGCTCCAGCTGCTGCCACGCAGCATTAAGGAGGCCCTGTTCGATCGACAGATTAGCGCGATCCCGAAAGACGTTGACTGTGGTCGACTGCTGAACCTGTTCTTCGCTTCCGTGCAGAGTACGACTTATCTCATGTGCCCGCTGTTTGTGGACGGGCGTCTGAAGGGAATTCTGGGCCTGGTCGATCCGCCTCAGTTGCTGGTCTATGGAGGCGGAGAGCTTCCTGAGCTGTTGACCCTGTGCGGCAACGTGCTGCTTGCACATGTCATCAGAACTCGGCAGCAGCGCAGCCACAATCGCCGTCTTAACAAGTGGCGTGCCATCGCGGACCAGTCGTGTGACTTCAGTATCAGCCTTGATGAACGGGAAACGATTCTGGACACCACGGCGTTCGGGCTGGGTGACGCAACTCCTCCGCTGGATGGCCTGAGGCTGACTGATGTCGTTTCACGAAACTTTCATGATGAATGCCGCGCACAGATCGCCAGAGCCATTCAGACCGGAAGCGTCAGAACGTGTGAATTTCAGGTGCAGCTGGACTCCAGTCCCGCAGGTTCATACGTCGCACGAATTGATCCCACAACCAACAACCCCCGAGCGACCGTAACTCTCTACCTGACGGATAACGAAGCAGACCGTGAACTGAGAGAGCGAGTACGAGAACTCAGTCAGCAGCTGGACCGAGCCAGCAAACTCAGCCTGCTGGGCCAGATGAGTACCGAGTTTGCTCACCAGCTTAATCAGCCTCTGCAGGCAATCATGATGTACAGCAACACCATGGTCCGAAAACTGGAGAAGGGCACAGCGACGGATGAATACATCATCCGGACACTCAGGAGTATCGAAGCGTCTATTGACCAGGGCAGCGAGATCATTCAGAGCATTCGTGAGTTCATCAGGTTCCGAAATCTGCGAGTGGAAGAGGTGATCGTGGACGACATCATTGAGCATGCTGTGCTCATGGTGCTGCCAACGGTTCGAGGCAGTGGGGGTGAGCTGGTAACGCCGGAAGCATACTCTGGAACCTCAATTCGCGTGGATCGACCACAGACGACCCATGTTCTCATAAACCTTATCATCAACGCACTGGAGGCCTGCAACGAAGCGGGCATTGATCCAGCCCACATTGAAGTCAGTATCGAACGCCGACTGGATATTCGTCGGGTCCTCATTCACGTGAAGGACAACGGGCCAGGGCTTCCTTCCGACGATCCCCGGAAGGTGTTCAAGGAATACGAGACCAGCAAACCGGACGGCCTCGGAATGGGCCTTGCCATCAGTCTTGATGTCTGTGTCACTCAGGGAGGCGGATTGACAGCCGCGAACAATCTGGATGGTCGCGGCTGCACGTTTACGATTTCGATGCCCATCGCAGATCGCACAAATTCGGACACCGACGAAATCGAAGCGCTGCCGGAACAGGAACTCCCCGCAGACTAATCCTGTCGCTGCCGTCACCAGACGACGGAACTCACCCCGCAACGAAAGCACCAACCTCAACGGAAAACCGCAGCGTCAGCGAGGGATAAAACCACTCAATCAGAATTCGTCTCCCCCGCCAGTACGTCATAAACTTCCTCAAGCAGCGTTTGATCCTTCAACACTCGAACCGGATTAAAGCTGGCAGACATCATAAACACGATCGCTTCCGCATCAGCCTATTCGGAAGTGAGTTCTCAGTCAGACAGACTTCGTCTCACTACGGCGAGTCGTGGGTGTGAACCCACGGCCTGGTAGATCGCGGTCCAGTGACCAACCGCAGCACAACCCCCTCGCCCCTGTCGATCCACGCGTGGATCAGCCGTTGAAGCATCGGTACAATCGCAGACTTGTCGAGAGTGGACGAATTTACTGACAACGGGCTGAAGCGAGGGGAGGGGTATTGGTGTCCGGACCAGCACGATATCGCGAAATCTCCGTGAGCGGGTCACCCCGCGAACTTGGGCGTCAGGTGGGCGAAGCAGCAAGGGAAGAAGTTCGTGGTTTCTGTGCCGTGGCACTGGAGCGAGTGAATCGGACTGTTTCCATATCGCGTGAACGAGCGATTCAGATTGCTCAGGAAAGCTGCGAATTTGCCCGGCGTTACCGCCCTGAATATGTGGAGGAACTGGAAGGAACTGCTGAAGCCGCAGGAGTCAGTCTTGATGACCTGATGGTCCTCCAGGTACGCAACCAGTATCAGCCCGAAGAAGCCGGCGGCTGCACGTCTGTTTCGTTTGCACCGTCACAGGGATTCCGATCAGGACCAATCGTCGCTCAGACATGGGACAATGATCCCGCGCTGGATCCGTTCACCGTCGTGCTGACTCGTCACCCGAAAAATGCTCCATCGTTTATTTCCTGTACTCAGGCTGGACTCATTTCCTATATGGGCGTCAATGAGCTCGGGATTGCCGCCTGTGTGAATACGCTGCCTGCTCCTGCGCGACCCGTTGGGGTGCCTCACTACTTTATTCTCCGTGAGGCCTACGAAGCCGGAACACTGGACGAAGTCGTTCACTCTGTCGAGCGGGCCAGTCGCGCCATTCCGGTTAACATTATGATGTCCACGCCTCAGGGACCAGCCGATCTGGAAGTCACACTCGACGCCGTGCATGTGCTCATGCCGGAAAGAAACAGCACATGGGTGGCCCATACCAATCATTGTGTTCACCAAAGCCTGCGACCGGTGAATGACGAATTTCCGGAACTTGCTCAGTCGCACAGCCGAATGACAAGGATCTCTGACCTGCTCAGTGAACACGGCACTCAGGCCGGCCTGCCGCAGATCAAGTCAATGCTGAGCGACCATGACAACTTTCCAACGTCGGTCTGTCGTCATGCAAGTGATGATCCGGTGACCGGATTCTGGGAAACCGTATTCGCTATCATTATCGAACCGGAATCAGGCCGCATGCATATCTCCCGCGGGACACCGTGCAACAATCCGTTCGAGGTCTACGAACTCTGATGTGGGGACCATCAGGAGATTTGCCCTCCCATTGATCCGATCTACGGGCGTTGTTGCACCGGACACGTCAATGGTCAGTGCGTGGTCGACAGTTGGACTGCAATCCGCCAGTCCGTGGGTTCACACCCACGGCTCCTCTTGAGTCAGTCGACCATGTCGGACCAACTGGAGAAACGGCAGCGACATACCGTGCAACTCCTTATTCCACGTTGTCCCGTGACCGGCGAATGGCAAGGACAGAGTTATTCACGACCCATGAAACATAACCGCTGCCGACAATCAGTCCGGCCCCGAACATCGGTGGAGACGATCTCTCCCACAATTGACTTAAGTCCAGCACAACCACACAGACAAAGCACAGAATTGCCAGGGCTCCCAGACTGAGACCTCCCAGAAGTGCGTTGCTGCGATTGGCTGCAACGATGGAAGTCACGAGGGTGATACTGAACATCATGCCCATCAGGCCGAACATCACAATGGCAAACGCGGCCAGTACTCCCCAGCCCCGAAAGTCCGGGAATGTCCACAACACTCCGATGGTCCCCACCACCGGAACCAGCAAAATGATCGCACACAGTAACCTGGATGTTTTTCGAGCAGGACGACTATTAGTCTGCTCCCTCTCACGACTGATGCTTTCCGAGACGGCGTAGGGTTGATGAGAGTTCGACATTCCTGAATTCTAACACGCAGGAAAGCTGATTTCGGTCCAACCTACACAGCGATAAATAATTTGCCTGTGGACCATAAGAATCCCGACATTCAGGACGTCAGAGACAGGTCAGATTAATCACGTTCAGGGAAAGGCCGAATGATCATCATTTCCGCGATGTCGACAGATCGAGTGATTGGCAGCGGTGACGGCATGCCATGGGACGTGCCTGAGGAATACGCGCAGTACCTCCGGTTTGTAACCGGGCAGACGGTCATCATGGGCCGAGTGTCGTTCGAGATCTTCGGCGCTGACCTTCCGCCCGGGACAACATCCATTGTGATTTCACGAAACGACCAGATTGCCTCCGATCACGTCGTTCGCAGTCTCGACGATGCATTGTCAATCGCCGCACAGACTGGCAGGACGGTGTTTGTTGCGGGAGGGAGTTCCATCTACGCAGAAGCCATCCCCCGCGCCAGCGAGATGTTTCTCAGCATCATTAAAGGGGACTCCTTCGCCGGCGACACTTACTTTCCTGAGTTCGATCCGGCGGACTGGAGTATCGAGGAAGAGCGAGACGAACCGAGATTTGTTTTTCGCAGATACGTCAGAGTTCAGGAGACCTGATCGCAGGAACTCGCTCCGGCTGGGCAAAAATACGGAACCAGTGAGGCCGGGAGGAGGTATTACCAGTCTGCATGTTGACAGGAACCAGGTCATGCAGAGCCGGATGACTGGATGAAGACTGCCATGTTCAGTCCTGAACTGCGCAGGGCCCTGCGGGCATCCGGTGCAACGAATTTAGAGGAGTACGATAAAAGGTCTCCTCTGACCATATGGTGCTGTTTTGACCATTAGTGTACCAGTGCTCAAGAAATCGCATCGGCCAGCATGCAGACTCTGCGACAGACTGGGCTAACAGGCAGATCCTGCCTGGAGTTGATGGAGCATCCGGACTCTCCCTCCGGAGACACAGAGACGCTGAGACTCCGGCACCAAAACGGTCGAAGATGGGAATACTCCCATTGTGCTTCACTCTCGTCTGCGGGCCTGCGACCAGATCAGATGTCTATCTTCTGATTTGGGCAGACATGTGTCGTTCTCTCCGCACAGACGGAACAGAGATTCGAATTAGCAAGTCCGATTCCATGTCGCCGGACACTTGCCACAACTCGTGTGTCACTGCTCTAAGCCCGTGTATTCCGCACAGGACACGTGTCGCATTGGTCCAGGCCTGTTTGGTCAACATTAGCCATGCTCTGCCTGCAGTTCGAACGAAGTGGAGGGGCCTGTGACAGATGCCGACCCCACATCGAATCCACCTCCATCGAATCAGATTGAGTGACAGGATGCTCTCTGGCTGCTGGGCATGGGAGTCGTCTTCAGCATGTTCTATCTGAGCATCGCTCAGGACTATCGGATGTTTGCGGGATACACAAACTACGACAACGTCCTGTTTGGTGCCGATCATGTTGATGCTCTGAATGGATGGATTGGTAAACACAAGGGCACCCATCCATTGCTCCCTCTGGTGGTGGTGCCACTGAGCAACCTGTTCGGCAGCATCTGTGGAGACTACGAATCGGGACTTTCCTTATTGAGCGGCTGCATTGGCGGATTCGCAGTCGCCATGTTTTATGGACTGCTGAGAATGGTAGTTCAGCGCCCCGCGAGCGTGGCGGGCACGTTGCTGTTTGGTTTCTCAATGAATCAGATGGTATTCAGCGGCCTTCCTGACACCTATGTCCTGGTTGCAATCAGCATCATCCCCAGTTTCATGCTGCTTCTTCGAAGCCTGAACACGGGGCAGCTGAATTCTGTCCTGTGGACGGCGGCGGGGGTACTCGCGTTCAGTATCACGATTACCACGCTTGCTCAATTTGCTGTGTGCCTGACAGCGGCGCTGCTTGCGACGCAGGGGGTCAGGCTGAGATCTCTCACGCAGGGCATCGGCATCTGCATCTGCGCGATCGGAATCGGGACCGCGCTGGTTGCCGTCCAATACTCATTCTATCCCGACTCTCAACTGTTCTTTCAGCCAGCCGTGTACAATTATGAAATGCAGTACCTGACACCGCTGATTGTGGAGCACCCTGGTGCGGTTGCTGACGAACTGATCAAGTCATTCTGGTTGTTCAACATCGTTGGGCAGGATCCCCTTGTGGTTCGACACGAACCCGGGTTGCGAGTCGAACTGATATACTACCGCGCGGCGGTCGATTACGGCTGGCTGGAAATGGCTGCCGTCGTTCCGTGGCTCATTCTTTACATCCGGGGCGCAATCCGCACGCTTCAGGATTCCGCACGTCGACCGTTTCTCCTTGCCACCTGGGTATGTGTTGGCTCTCACCTGACGCTACACTCGTTCTTCAGCACGGATGAGCTGTTTCTCTACGCACCTCATTACACATTCATCGTATTGCTGACCGCGATCAGCCAGTCCAGTACGAAAGGGCGACTCCCCCTGTGTGGCTGGCTGGCGGTTGCGACACGTCGCGGAGTTGTCGCAAAGAGAGTTGCGCACCCACGGGCCGCACGCACCTGTCACTCAGGCCACCGAACGTTCGGGCTTCGTGCGACTCGCCTATGCAGTCGCCGGCAGTCTCTGCGTTGCGTTGGGAGCCGTCGGCATCGTTCTGCCTGGTCTGCCCACAACCCCATTCCTGCTGCTGGCGAGCTGGTGCTTCGGACGATCGTCGCGACGACTGGAAAATGCATTGCTGCGGTCCCGATTCTTTGGTCCGCTCATTCGAGACTGGCGCCGACATCGGGCCATCCACTCTTCGATCCGCAATCTGGCAGTCGGGACCGTGATCCTCATGGTCACCGCGACACTGGTGTTCTCAACACTCAGCCTGCCAGTCAAGGCAGCCATCACCGCGTTCGCTGGAATCGGCCTGGCTGTGATTCTCCGACTCCCGGTCATCAAAGAGCAGGTCGCCGAGCACAGGACCAGGAGTGCCGGGCTCGTGCGTCGAGCAGACGAAGCAACCCAGCAGTAACAGGATCCGATGACTCTTCTGAGCGGGTTACTGAACACTCTGCAGCTGGTTCAAAATACACAACCAGGTTTGTAGCAGACCTGCATCCGCGAATCGGGAGCTGTTGGCGGCCTGATCACTGCGTCGAGATGCTGCAGCAGCAGTGAACCGAACTCGTTTCCGTTTCTGATCAGCTGTTCCTGAAAAAATGCCGGGCGCAGGAACCAGAGCAGCAGATTCTGAATGTGCCTGATTGCTAACGGCTGGCCAGCGGACGGAATGCACCAGAGCGCCGCATTTCGCTGCTGAAGCTGCCATGCGATTCTCATCATGCGATCACAATCCGGCTCTCTGACAACATGTAATGAATCTTCGCCGCAGTAGTCGGCCGGGAGCGTTTCACACAGATCCTCGCCCAGCTCAAGTCCGGCAGGCGGGTCCATTTGAGCATACTTAAAATTTGCCAGAAGAAATGCTTTGGGGTGCCGGCCCAGTTGCTCCAGTATCTCGTCGTCCATTCCCGGATTCTGTGCCAATCGGACGACGACATCGTGTCCCACAAACTGCGTTCCGAAGACGGAATCATCTCCCATCAGAGCAGCGAGTCCGGCCTGCCGATGAGTTGCTGTGTCAGCAGGACTTCGGCTCTCAATGACAGCGAACTGGTCACTGCCGACCTGCAGGGCATCACCGTCCTCCAGCTGACTGATTCCGACCACGGATTGGCCATTCACACAGATGAGTCCGGGATCTCCCGTGAGATCTTCCAGGACACACAGGCTTTCTTCGATTCTGATCTGCAGACAGACATCCGGGAGCCCGAACGAAAGATGAAGACTGAGGTCACACTGCTCAGACGTGCCGATCGTCACCGGGGCATTCCCGGCCAGCTGGCACACTCGTTCGCCTGGAGCACATCTGCTGAGTCGTTGAATCTCAAAGATGGACTGATGCTGCATCATCCTGCTCTCGCTGTGGTCTCATCGATGTGAAGGGGCGTCTGCAAGACGAAGCCTGCCTTCATTTCTGTCGTCGACTGAAAGAGCTGTTCGTTTTCAGCTCAAGCGTGGGAAAACCGTGGCGAGACACGATCAGGCTGATCGAGGGGCATTTCACGCGACATGGTTATCTGTCAGATTCTGTTTCGGTTGCGTACTTTTTCTCAAAACGACAGATTTCGGAGAAATCGGTGCCTGAGAGTGAATTCGGAACAGGCACTTAAGCAGTCAAATGCCTGACGAAACAACGATTCGACGATCCCGCGTGTACTCTTGGGAAACGATTCCGGTGGTAACTGAAAAGTTTTTCTCAAAAGTACGCAACCCAAAAACGGAATCCCGGAGAATGTAATTGTCAGCGGCCTGAGAGGGCCCAAAACGGTGTCCAGAATGTTTCTGACACAAATTTTAATCTCAAACGACAAGGAGAACGAAGATGGCCGCTTTCATGAAACTTGGCGACATCAAGGGTGAAGCAACTGACCAGGAACACAGCGACTGGATCATCATCGAATCGATGAGCAGCCCCATGTTTCGATCGATTCCGGAAGGTGCCCGGGACGCACAGCGATCACGAGGGGATACGACTCTGGGCGACATCGTTGTCGTTCGCGAACTGGACAAGTCTTCCACAAAACTGCAGGAAAACTGTGCTAACGGCACCTTCTTTTCCGAGGTGGAAATTCACTTCTGTACTCAGGTGAAGAACAAGCAGCAGGAATACCTGACGTACAAGCTGAAGGATGTCATCATCACCAGTTACAGTTTCCACGGAAACGCGGCTGGCGATCCGCTGCCAACTGAAGAAGTGACTCTCGGCTACACCGAGGTGGAATGGACCTACATCACTGTGGATCCAAAGACTGGTGACAAGAAGGGGAATGTGCCGGGTTCATACAACCCTGGCAAAGGTGCTTCCTGATTCGGAAGCCCGAAGGCATTATCGCCAAAAGCTATGGCTCGCGCGGGGAACAGTTCAGCAGTCCCCGTGTCGGTCATGGCTTTTTTCTCCTGGTGCAGGCTCTGCTGAAAGGGCGGACAGATGGTGAATCACACTCAGGAAGAACGTCGCATTGGAGTGGAAACTCCGCTCGGAACAGACAAGCTTCTGCTGACATCATTCACCGGCGAAGAAGGGCTTTCACAGCTCTTCCGATTTGAACTCGAGTTTCTGTCGAGCGAAGCGTGGATTGATCCCAAAGACATCGTTGGCAAGCAGATCGACTTCTATGTCGAATACGACGACGGTGAACCACGCTGGTTCAACGGATATGTCAACCAGTTCACGTATGCAGGACAGAATGACAGAGTCCACCTTTACTCGGCCACCGTTGTTCCGTGGCTGTGGTTTCTGACCAAGGGATCTGACTGCCGTGAACATGAAAACAATGCGGGCCGGAATGCCCAGGACATCATCGATGGCCTGCTGGGGGATCTGGGTTTCTCAGACTACCAGTGGGACCTGCAGCGAACACCGGAAAAGCGGAACTACTGTGTCCAGTACCGCGAAACGCACTATGAGTTCATGACCCGACTGCTTTCGGAAGAGGGGATTTTCTATTACTTCAAACACGAAGAGGGAAAGCATGAACTGATTCTGACTGACCATGTCGAAGGAGTGTACGACACAAAAGATACGGACCTGCATGTCCTGAATAATCTTTCCCAGCCGGAGGTCACAGACAACCTGACCGGCTGGAACCATGTCTACGAGTTCACTACGGGCAAATTCACCCACACAGATTACGACTTTGAAAAGCCAACAAGTTCACTGGAAGTTAAGAAGAACAGTCTTGTCAGCCTGACAGGAAACAGCGGACTTGAGTATTACGATCATCCCGGAAGATATGTAGATAAGAGCGTGGGAGACGCGCTGGCTCAGCTCCGAATGGAACAGGAAGAGACAGCGCACGACAACGTATACGGCACCAGCAACTGTCGATCTTTTTCACCGGGCGGGCGATTTGAGCTCACAAAACACGTCAATGAAAACGAGACGGCAGGCAAGTGGGTCCTCACCCATGTCAAACATTCCGTCTCCATGGGCGGCAGTTACCTGACTGGTGGCGGTGCTGCTGAGGGCATTTATGACAACGAGTTTCGCTGCCTGCCGGCAGACGTTGTTTTTCGTCCGGCACACATTCCCAGGCCTCAGGTGCACGGCATTCAGTCTGCCGTGGTTGTTGGTCCTCCCGGTGAGGAAATCTGGCCGGATGAATTTGGCCGCATCAAAATCCAGTACCACTGGGACCGGGTGGATAACGGGGATGATGCCAGCAGTTTCTGGGTTCGCGCCACGACGCCATGGGCCGGTTCCGGCTGGGGAATGATCAATATTCCGCGGATCGGGCAGGAAGTGGTTGTGGAGTTTCTGGAAGGAGATCCCGATCGCCCGGTTGTCACCGGCATGTTGTACAACAAAGACAATATGCCGCCGTATTCCCTGCCGGATAACAAGACACAGTCCGGCATTAAGTCTCGCAGTACGCTGGGAGGTGGCGACGCGAATTTCAACGAGATCCGATTTGAAGACAAGATCGGTTCCGAGGAGATTTACATTCACGCCGAAAAAGACCAGACCGTGATGGTCAAGAATGACCGGTCAGGCACGGTTGGACACGACGAAACATTAACGGTCATCAACGATCGCACACGCACCGTTGGTGTCAATGAAACGGTTCTTGTTGGGAGCAATCGCACTCACTCAGTCGGATCCAATGAGACAATTACGGTGGGCGTCGCCCAGATGGTCACAGTCGCTGCCGCGCAGACCATTACCGTCGGCGCTGCACAGGCGACTACGGTTGGAGCATCTCAGTCGAATACAGTCGGTGTCAGCCAGAGCAACGACGTTGGTGTCAACCAGACGGAATCCATCGGCAGCAACCAGACAATCACGGTCGGCGCCAACCATTCCATCCAGATCGGTAAAGACCAGTCGACTCAGATCGGTGACAACCAGACGATCAAGATTGGTAAGAAACTGTCGATCGATGCAGGTGACGAGATCTCAATTGTCACAGGCAAGGCCAAACTGGTCATGAAAAAAGACGGTACTATTCAGATCAGTGGCAAAGACATTTCCGTGAAGGGAACCGGCAAGATCGATGTCAAAGCGAGCAAGGATATTGTGATGAAGGGGAAGAAAATCCTTCAGAACTAACCCGGTCCGACGACGGCTGAGTGGCTGTTCAGTCATCAGCAGCGGGACTAGGATGTCTCTGCCAACTCGTGTGGTTATTTGATTCACTTCGTGACTTCTGACGTGTCTTATCATCATGAATGCATCCGCTGATCTGTCACAGCAATCGGCCGTTTCTGAGGTGGAAGATTCTCCACTGGATCAGATCCTGACACAGTCGGACTCTCAGCCGCCAACAGCGGACACGGGACTGCCATCCGTCGTCACCGCTCAGTGTGTGAGCCTGAAGAACAGCCGGCCGATCGTCAATTATCGTGGGCAGGAACTGCAGGCGCGCAGCGTCCTGCCTCCCACTGATGCTCTGATTGGTCGTGATGTTGTTCTGTCCTTCGAAAATGGTGACGAGTCACTGCCCATCATTATGGGAGTCCTGGAGAACCCGGCTGTCGAGCTGCCCATTGTGGATGAAGAAACCACGGCGACTGTGGATGGTCGGCGCGTGGAGCTGAAAGCGAAGGAACGCATCGAACTGAAGTGCGGCAAGGCCAGCATCATCCTGACGGCAGCGGGCAAGGTCCTGATCAAAGGCGCTTACGTTTCCAGCCGTTCCACCGGAGCACAGCGAATTCGGGGTGGCTCTGTTCACATCAACTAACCATGCAGATCACAAACGCCACAGATTTTCTCACCGGATACACCATGGGCATGAAGCCTGATGGTCGGGAGTGCATTGTGGTGGCAATCAAAGCCACTTTTGATCTGCCCGAGTCCGGTCCACTGTGTCGCCTGTCGGCAGAGCAGGCGCCGCTCGTGATGGCTGACGAATTCACCGGTGAACCTGGCTACTCGTCCATTCTCTATGAGGTCGACTTTGCACCGGTCAAACCACGTTGTGACGTGCTGCTGAACGGCAGTGCTTATGCTCCCGGTGGTCGCCCTGCCGAATTCGTGGACGTCAGTCTTTCCGTCGGGAACATGAAGAAGGGGTTCCGAGTGGTGGGAGACCGCACCTACGGCACCGGGTTTGTCTCCTTTGCTCCCACTGACCCGGAGCCATTCACCAGCAAACCATTTTCCTACGATGTCGCCTTCGGGGGCTGTGATACTCCTGCGGACAAGCCGGATCAGGGCAAAGCGTTTATGAAAAACCCGGTGGGAGTTGGTTATTACCCGATTTCATCGGGCGCTGACCTGGAAGGTAAACCACTCCCGAACACCTGCGAATCATCGGACCCCATTCATTCTCCCACCGGAAAACATCGGCCGATGGCGCTCGGATCTCTGGTCCGTCACGCCGAAGAACGGTCGCAGTGGGCGGGCACTTACGATGATCACTGGCAGGAAAACGTTTTCCCGTTCCTGCCGGAAGACTTTGACGAACGATATTATCAGTCAGCTCCGGAAGACCAGCAGATAGAGTATCCGGAAGGTGGTGAGACTGTTGAACTGGTCAATCTCACACCGGAAGGCCGCACATCATTCGAATTGCCGGCGATTGATATCCCGGTTGAATTCACCACTCGGGATTTCGAACGAATCGAGAAGCTGCCTGTACTGGATACCATACTCATAGAACCAGATCTGAAGCGAGTGGTTCTGGTCTGGCGAACATCGATTCCGCTAAAACGGGATCTCTTTGAAATCCCGTCCGCAGTCATAGGCCGGATGTCGCGTGCATGGTATCGCGCCCGGGAAACAGGGAAGACATTCTATCCATCATTACATGCGATGGCCGCTTCCAACCGCAGTGAGGAGGAAGGCGAATGAAGCCTGTTGCTGTTGCCGCCGGCGGAATGATAACCGGGGTCGGTCTCACGGCGCCGGCATCTTGTGCCGCCATTCACTGTGCCATCGATAATTTTCAGGAAACGCGTTTTGTCGACCGCAGCGGTGAATGGGTAGTTGCGTCAGAAGTTCCACTCGATCCACCTGTTCGGGGCCGCGCAAAACTATTGCACTTTGCCGCCTCCGCTGTTCGCGAATGTCTGATAGAGATTGACACATCGGAACCCGTATCTGTGCCGCTACTGGTCTGCCTCAGTGAAGAATCTCGCCCCGGGCGATTTGCCGGCCTTGATGGCTCATTCCTGCAGGACCTGGCGACCGAATTACAGGTTTCATTCTCCAGCCATTCCGAAGTTTTCTCCAATGGCGCTGTTGGTGGAGTTCAGGCTTTGGAGCAGGCTTTTCGCTTGATTAACGACGCCGACTACCCATATGTCATTATTGTGGGAGTCGACACGCTGCTGGCGGCTCACACGCTGTCGGCTCTTGACCAGGACCATCGCCTGTTGACACCTTCGAATTCCAACGGTCTTATGCCCGGTGAAGGTGGGGCAGCTGTGCTGCTGACAGATGCCGGAGAGCCGCAGCCGGGACAGTTTATTTTGCGAGGAGTGGGTTACGGACAGGAAAAGGTGACGATTCGGTCAGAAGACCCTTTCCGCGCCGACGGTATGTCTGCCGCAATTCGTGACGCATTTGAGAATTCCGGCCTCAGCTACGAGGACG
>CAJWGB010000031.1 GCA_913031625.1 uncultured Planctomycetaceae bacterium
GTACGCATGGAGCCAGCACAAGCTGAATAACAACCCCGCCGCAATGAACATCATTCGTCGTGTTCTTTCTGCCGGCGAAATCTCGCCACGAGCTGGTTACTTTTCCGCCTGTATTCTTCGAGCAGGCGGCGAAATAGAAGCTGCAAAGACACTCATGCAAAAATCTCTGGCAAGTGACGCATCATTCCCGGAGCGAAAAATGGCTGAACGAATCCACGCGAGGACATCAAAGAACAGCGACAGCAAAAAACAACCTGAAGAAAAATAGTCACCGCTGCCAGCCAGACTCTGCCCTCAGTTCACTTGATGCGGGCTGCTGTCTGGCTACAAAGAATTTCAGCGAGTGATCGCAATTCAACAGGTGCAGCTCCGTCAGTGCGGGAATCATCAATCCGCCGATGCCCGCTGGCTCAACGCTCCGGAACCCGTGCCGCAATCTGATCCAGAGTCCCAAATTCAGCTCGACCATCAGAATCCCGCACGCGTTCACAGATCAGTCGAATGATCTCGAAGTCAGGATCTTCGACGACAAGGCAGGACGGGTGAGCGATGAAATCAAATACCTCCCGACGCTCGAAACACTGATCCAATATCTGCCCAACGGCTTTCAGGAAGTACTCCCGTTTCCAGTATTTGGATCGGAACCCGGTAACGTCACTAATCGGACTCATCGGAATCTCGACGAGGCCAGTTGGATATCGATACGGTTGAGCTGCCTGTTGGGCGTTGAGAATACTCCTGTAAACATCCTCGCCTGGCGGCTGACGAGCTATGCCGGACTTGTGCGGAGGATACCTGGAACTCACCCATTTGAACCCCTCGTCCAACAGCATCTGCTGCAGGTCCTCACGGTCATCGAGCCCATTTGAAAACCCTCCCGGTGTTCGGAATCCGGCAGGCATGATTCCAAGCCGCTGCTTCATGGCATGTGTCGCCAGTCGGATATTTTCCCTGACAACGTCATTGGGAGATTTTCCTGCCACCAGCCATGGAGACCGCTGAAATCGAAATTGAGTCTGTTGTGCTGTCGCTGCTTTCAGATTGACATGATCATAGGTGTGATTGCCAACAGGATGCCCGGCCTCAATGATTCTCTTCAGCCATGAGACTTTGGGCTGCTCGAGCACGCGGGCAACGCAGAAGAAATGAATTTTTGCACCGTACTGCGCAGCGACCCGCGCTGCTCCCACCGAGTACCGCTTCGTGGCTTCATCCAGATTGCCCTTCTGAAAATTCCACTCCAGCATTTCCCGGGTTGGGTACTGCGCGCTCATCTCCAGATCCAGAGTAATCGCAATCTGAGCCGTGGGCTTCAGTGTTGAACCAGCTCCACAGACATTCATAGCTGTCACCGCAGCAGCGCCCGCTGCACGGAGAAATCTGCGTCGGTCAGAAACTAATGATTCCATAGCGTTCCCCGGGGCTGACACCTCTGAACCCAGCTTCGACAGCCGCACTGCTCAATGGGGGAGCGCAACTGCGTGGTCAGCATGACGGTTTTACATGCACCGTCAAGCTGACGGCCGCCTCCGGACCCGCCGGACATTCGGCAGTTTATGCCGCAGGTTCATCAAATGACCGAGTCCCCCCTACGAGCCACCTAATCGATTTAAGCCGGAGCTTCTACCTCACCGATATCGACAGATGAGTGCACACGCTGCGCTCACGGGGGAACAGAACGCGCGTCTCGCGCCGGGGGAATTGGAGACGGTGGAATGAAGAAATACCTGCTGTGTCGTGCTGCGGCGTTGACCGCTGCGATTCTCACATCCGTCTCATTGGGCGGAGATCCGCTGCGAACAAACACAAACAACTTTCGGATTCCGTTTGCCATTGAGGCCGCGCCGGGGCAGGAAGTAGAAGGTTCTGCAATTCTGTTCTCCAGTTTCAACGGCGGACCTTTGCAACAGGTCCAGCGGGTCAGCAGTAAAGCGGGCGGATTTGGCTACACAGCATCCTCCGACGGGCGCTACGGCTTCGCAGTCCGCATGACAGATGCTCGGGGAGAACTCGAAGACGGGGAACGCCCTCTGAGTCCAGAGCTGGAAGTCATAGTTGACACTGTTGCCCCCAGGCTGAATCTCGATGCAACAGAAACATCCCCCGGCACTGTGCGACTCACATGGAATTGTGACTCTGCAGTTACGCCAGGGTCGATCCGAATCGAATATGCGGAAGGCTCGAGTGGGAGATGGCTGCCTGTAAAAGAACTGCGTGAGTCCACGGGAACCACGCAGATCAAAGTCTCTCCAGGCACCGCACTGAGTGTTCGAGGCTACGTCACTGACCTTGCTGGCAATGAAGGCGGTGGAACCGCTCGACTTGTCCTCGCGAAGACGATAGAGACTCCGGCAGAAGATCTACTGGACCCGCGTCGGGAAATCGCCGCTAACCTGCGGGACGCCGGCAATCGAGAAAAGACCGCTGCTGCGACTCAGTCAGGCCGACGATCGGTCGTTGATATTGCCGGAGCCAATGGTTTGAGTTTTCCAGACCGACAGCCCGCTTCTCCCGTCACGCCACCTGGGCAACAGGCGCCATGGCGTCAACCTCCCACTCAGCCACTGAATTCATTCACAACCAACAATTCAACACGGACAAGTAGTCAATCTCCGATTGGGCGGTCAATTGGACAGCCAGTTGGGCGGTCATTTGGAGGTCCGGTTCGCCAGCCACCTCTTACTCAGCAAGCCGCTGCCAATGGCGCTCAACTCATTCGCAACCGCATGTTTGACCTCTCCTATGAGGTTGAAGGCGTGGGCCCATCGGGTGTCAGCGCCGTCGAGTTATTCGTAACAGAGGATGGCGGTCAGCAATGGTTCCGGTACGGCAGGGATGGCGATCTCAGGTCCCCTTTCCAGGTGGATACGCGCAGCGAAGGAACGTTTGGATTTGCGGTTCGAGTCACAAACGGCCTTGGGTTTGGGGATCCGCCGCCTCAGCCTGGTGAACGGCCTTCCATTGTCGTGACAGTCGACCAGACGCCACCTGACATTCGTCTGGGTGTTCCTCAGGTACTGATCGACGGCGGTGGTCAGGTACAGATTAACTGGCAGGTAGCCGATTCGAATCCTGCACGAGACGGGTCCGTCCGGCTTGAATATGCCACCAATGCCAACGGCCCCTGGACGCCGGCATTTGACTGGCAGGCTGACCGAGGCGGTTACCAGATGCCCGTCGACCGAGGATTCAACAGTGGACTTTACTTCCGTCTGTCCGCCAGAGACGCGGCCGGCAACACGGCATCCCGGCAGACTCTGCAGCCGGTCATCATCGACCAGAACCGCCCGAAAGCACGTCTGCTGCAGGTGCATCCAGCCGCCTTTCAGCAATCATTCTGAGAAGTGTCAGCCGGCTGCAGGACCTGTGACCGGGCTGGAATCGTAGTGACGGGTTCCGGCACCCACGAGTAAACCGGGGCTTCAGCGACTCCCGAGCTTTCTCGCGAGATTCAATGAAATTGCTGTGCCACGCTCATCGCGCCATCGATTCCCCTGATGAGCAGTGGAACGCGGAATCCCTGCTCAGATTTCAACCCTCACGAAGACGGAACCTGTCTGTTTTCCCCAGTCTTTTTGCTGGCTGGCCAGGGTTCCCCGCTGATTCCTGTTCGAGCTCCGTTACCGCCGGTCGGTGAGTTTACTTTTTGCCGAGTCGTGATACCGTAGGAGTCACACTTCGACAGGATTTGAAACATCTCCCATCGGTGTTTTGCCAGCCTCATCAAGAGGATGGCAACAGACACCACCGTGACGAGTGAAAACGGAACCAGCAAATGTCCTCGGCCAGTCTTTCTCTGGATGGTAACACCTACGATCTTCCGCTCATTACCGGGTCGGAAGGTGAGCGTGGCGTTAATATCGCACGTCTGCGTTCAGAGTCCGGCATGATCACAGTCGACCCTGGTTACACCAGCACGGGATCCTGTGAGAGTGCGATTACATTCATCGACGGCGAAAAAGGAATCCTGCGGTACCGGGGATATCCGATTGAACAGTTGGCTGAGCAGTCCGACTTCGTGGAAGTTGCGTGGCTGCTGCTCTACGGAGACCTCCCCAACGAGGAACAGCTCAGCGAATTCCGCGCTCAGCTGACCTATCACAGCATGATCCACGAAGACATGAAGAAGTTCTTCGAGGGCTTCCCAAACAACGCCCATCCAATGGCAATTCTTTCTGCCATGGTGTCGTCTCTCTCCACCTATTATCCGGAGAGCGAAGACGAAAATGAGCACGACCAGAATATCATTCGCCTGCTGGCCAAAGTTCGCACACTGGCCACCTACGCATACAAGAAGTCAATTGGCCAGCCGCTCACCTACCCGCTGAATCGCTTGCGGTACTGTGAAAACTTCCTGCACATGATGTTTGCCGTCCCATGTGAGGACTTTCAGGTCAACCCCGTCATGGCGAAAGCCCTGAATGCTCTGTTGATCCTGCACGCTGACCACGAACAGAACTGCAGCACTTCCACAGTCCGAATGGTGGGCAGCAGCCGAGCGAACATCTTTGCCTCAATCTCCGCTGGCATCAGTGCACTGTGGGGACCACTTCACGGTGGAGCCAACCAGGCGGTCCTTGAAATGTTGCAAATGATTCAGGACGACGGTGGCGACTACAAGAAATGGGTTAAGAAAGCCAAAGACAAAGATGACGGATTCCGCCTGATGGGCTTTGGGCATCGGGTTTATAAGAACTTCGATCCGCGTGCCATCATCCTGCGAAAGATGTCGGATGAACTGCTGAGTGAGCTGGGCCTGAGTGACCCGCTTCTTGAGATTGCCAAGAACCTGGAACAGGTTGCCCTGGAAGACGATTACTTCGTCAGCCGACGTCTGTATCCAAACGTAGACTTCTACAGCGGTATCCTCTATCGCGCGATGGGCATTCCGACAAACATGTTTACGGTCATGTTTTCCATCGGCCGACTGCCGGGCTGGCTCGCTCACTGGAAAGAACTGCGAGACAGTGGCGCTCGCATCAATCGCCCCCGGCAGATTTATACCGGGGCCAACGAACGAGACTACGTTGAGCTCGCTCAGCGAGGCTGATTTCACGCCCAGCACGATCACCCAAAACCACCGCGGTGACGAAACAGAGACTTAGTTCCTGAACGGCCACTGGCGATGCCAGTGCATGCAGCGAACAGACTTTCCGAGGTGACTGATGACTGACTCACTCAATATTGCTGTCAATGGTGCCGCAGGCCGAATGGGACAACGCGTTACCGCACTGACTCTTGCCGACGCGGACCTGACACTCGCGGCCGCTCTGGAATACTCCGAGTCTCCTCACCTCGGCGCGGATGCCGGCGAGGTCTGCGGAAGCGGGAAATGCAACGTTCCACTGACGGCCGCACTGCCGGATAGGATCGACGCAGTGATCGACTTTTCACTGCCGGAAGCACTTTCCACCATTTTGGATGCGTGCGTCGAAAAGAGCGTTCCTCTGGTCATCGCCACAACAGGCTACACGGATGAACAGCGAGAACAGATTGCAGCCGCCTCTGCCAAAATCCCCATCGTCATGGCGCCCTCCATGAGTACCGCCGTCAACCTGGTCATGAAGCTGGTTGAAGACGCAGCTCGAGTGCTGAAGGACAATGCGGCCGGTGTGGACGTAGAGATCATTGAACGGCATCATCGATTCAAGGAAGACGCTCCCAGTGGAACCGCTCTGCATTTCGGTCGAATTGTCGCGGAGCAAATGGGCCAGGAGAATCATGTCCACGGGCGGGAAGGTCGCCCCGGACAGCGACCTCACAACGAAATCGGATACCACGCGCTCCGAACGGGCGACAACGTCGGCGAACACACCATCGTGTTCGGCATGATGGGCGAAACCATCGACCTGACGGTTCGCGGGCACACCCGAGACAGCTACGCGTACGGCGCCCTTGCAGCCGCGAAGTTTGTGGTTTCAAAGGATCCCGGCCTGTACGGAATGAAAGACGTTCTGGGACTTTAGGAGCTACCCGAAAGCCGCTCCAGGTGTCACGAAGCCCTCGCATCATGCAGGCCCCCGGCACAAGCCAGGGGCGGCGATCTCCTTCACTGGTTGCCTGCGCTGCGGGCTTCTGTCATCGTGTCGTTTCACTGCCCGGATCCTGATACGCAACAGCGGGGAATTCTCATGCAATACGCCATAGTGACCCTTTTGCTCGCGAGCCTGTGCCTCGCTGACGAACCACAGGACAGAACCTTTGCTCAGTGGGATAAGAATGGCGACGGGAGACTCGTTCGGGGTGAGCTCCCTCCATTTGCTCAGAGAAATTTTGACCGTGTGGATACGGACAAAGACGGTTTCATCTCTCGTGACGAGCACCGCGCTTTTCTGAATCGACCTCGTCCGTCGACTCGTCCCGCCAGTGACAAAATCGAGTTAAAACAGAATCTTTCATATGCCGCCAACGACAATCCGCGTCAGGCGATCGACCTCTATCTGCCAAAGAAACGAACAGTTGGTGGCAAACTCCCATTAATCGCGTGGATTCACGGAGGAGCATGGCGGGCCGGAAGCAGGCGGGCCGGTCTCAATCGCGTCCGCCGATTTGTTGAAAGCGGAAAATATGTCGGTGCCAGTATTGGGTATCGCCTGACTGGAGAAGCCATCTGGCCGGCTCAGATTCACGACTGCAAGGCTGCGATTCGCTGGTTAAAGGCAAACGCCGACAGGTACGGCTACGACGCAGACCGAATCTGTGTTTATGGCTCGTCAGCTGGTGGGCATCTTGTCGCCATGCTGGGAACCACTGGTAATGTCAAAGAACTGGAAGGCAGTCTAGGGAATCACCCGGACCAGAGCAGCAGTGTGGCCGGAGTAATCGATCTCTTTGGGCCGACAAACTTTCTGACGATGAACGACTTTCCCAGCAGAATTGATCACGATGCCTCAGACTCGCCCGAAAGCATTCTGGTGGGTAAGCCAATTCAGACAGCCCCTGAACGATGCGCCAACGCCTCCCCCATCCACTGGGCTTCGCGGGACGATGCCCCGATTCTGATTATGCACGGAACGGCTGACAAGCTGGTTGCGTTCGATCAGTCCGTTCAGCTGCACAGGACATTGACGACCCTGAATGTCCCTGTCTGGCTTGTGCCCGTCCAGGACGGAGGACACGGATTCGGAGGCACGCAGGTGGATGGGCGGATTGACGCATTTCTGCAGAAAATCATTCTGGGCAGGAGCAACACGAAGATTGATGAAACTGCAGTTCGGCCGGAGCAATAACAACCTGGCCTGGGGGCTGAAGCTGGTTTCGTGACCTCTGTTTCCACGCGGCAGAATCGATTAGCCGGCATTTGCCTCAACCCATTGCTTCACGGCGACAACAAATCGCTCTCCGCGATCGCGGAAGTCACGAAACATTCCGAATGATGCGCAGCCCGGGGACAACAATACGGTGCCTCCGTCAGGAAGCTGCTGAGCTGCGGCCTGAACTGCAGCCGTCAAATCGTCGGCAGTCTGCAGGCTAAACTCAGCGCCACCGGCGTGCCTGATCAGCCTCGTGAGCTCTGTCGAAGTCTGACCAATCAATACACACCCGGCTGCGGTGGCCGCGATCTCGCCTGCCATTAAGGTGAGGTCAACTCGTTTGTCTGCCCCTCCGGCAATAATACTGACATCGCCCGACACCGTTCGTAACGCAGCAATGACAGACTCAGGTGTCGTTGAAACAGAGTCGTTCACAAATGAGATTCCCGCGGCTCGGGCAACATTCTGAAAGCGATGCGGCAGCCGTTTGAAGGAAGGCACAGCTTCGACGATTGCAGATGGCTCTCCCCCCGCCTCCCATGCTGCACAGGCAGCTGCAGCAAGGTTCTGCAGGTTGTGTTCTCCCGGCAGTTCGGGACATTGAGGCAGCCTTAGGGCATCCTCAAATCCGTGACGCCGAAAGATCAGACTGCCGTCGTCAAAAAACACACCGTCCTCTCCCGAATCGGTTGTACCAAACCGGTGGAGTCGAGCCCGAACACGCCATGACGGAACAGCCGCGCCCTGCATATTCACCTCGGCCTGATCCGGAAGGACGGCCAGTGACTGCATACTCTGGCGATCAAAGATCAACTGCTTGGATGCGTGATACGCTGCGATGCCCCCATGCCAGTCCAGATGGTTGGGGGCAAACTGTGTCAACACCGCAATCTGCGGTGCAAAACCGGAGTCTCGAAGTCGTTCCAGCTGAAAACTGCTGACTTCAAGAACGACATGATCCCCGGAACGAATCGAATCCAGTTGATCCAGAAGGCTGACACCAATGTTCCCGCCAAGGAACACACGCTGTCCGGACGCATTCAGAAGGTGATGAATCAAAGCTGCTGTCGTCGACTTGCCATTGGAGCCGGTCACTGCAATTAAAGGAGCAGGGCAGTGTTCGGTGAACAACTCCAGTTCGCTGGAGATCAGCGGCACGTGAGTCACCTTATTCCATACGTCAGCGTGCGGTGCAATCGCGGGATTCGCGATAACAATCTGACAATCTCGGAACGCCGCATCGGGGTGGCCTCCCAGACACATGGCTTCCAGATCCAGGTCTTCGATCGCCTTCAGCGAATCCACCAGGTCAGATTCATCAGCCATGTCGGTGACTGTGACTTTGGCACCGCGGTCTACGAGGAACCGAGTGACACCAACCCCGCCACCGAATCTTCCGAGCCCCAGAACTGTCACGCGAACCCCGTCCAGTCCCCTCAGTTGCCGCCCCCGGATCATTGAACCGAATCCGGTGCCGACCCATCGATCAATAACGGATAAAACTGTCCCCCAAGGGGCTGCCCGGCAGGAACAGGATCTGTGCCGTCGAGTAAGGGTGAATCTGCCTGACTGCAGACACCGTCTCGTACCACATTGATGACGGTAGCCCGACGCGGGCAATCTGAGACGTTGGCAAATGAGCCATGCACGGTCAGAGGATGGTGAAAGACACACTCACCCGCCTTTAGCTCCACAGCTACAGGCGAATTGAACTGTTTCCACTGTTCCTCAGTAAGCACCTCCTGAATCGCCTGCATATCCCCCGCCAGTCCGGTGATCGGCAGAAGATCCCAGCGGTGGCTGCCGGGAACGTAATGGATACAACCGTTCTCGATTGTTGAGTCATCAAGCCCGATCCAGCAGGTCAGGTGAGCCATCGGGGAAGTTCGAGTCCAGTAGGAATAGTCCTGATGCCACGCCACAACACCACCATGGCCGGCCGGCTTGCAAAAAAGCTGGTCGTGCCAGAATCGAACTGCCCCCCCGAGCAGCTGGCGGGCCTGAACTGTGAATGCAGGATTCCATAACAAATCATGGAAGCCTGGCCTGAGTCTCCATGCGCCTAATGCATGGAACAGAACAGTCGAAGGATCCGCTGACTCGTTGGAGTGATACTCATACCAGTATTCACGCCCGTCATGCTTCGGATCTGTCAGCTCATCCAGTTCGCCGAGCAATGCAGCAACCTGGTCTTCATCAAGAAGCCGCTGCCCCACCACAAATCCATCTCGTTGAAACTGATCCAGTTGGTCACGAGTCAGGAGAGCGGCGTTTACCGTGGCCTCCGGAAACAGGGCGGACACAGGTTGGTGCCTGTTGGAAAAGTCTATGGAAGGGGATTGAGTCATGACTGGAAATCAAAATGAGTCGAAGCCACAATCGGCTGTCGGCATTCACAGGATAGCAGGAATGCCAACTGACTGCTTGAAACGGCGATGATTGATGGCTTCCGGAAGAGTACAAAATACGTGGTGCGTCGCACTTCTGCGGTTCCTGTTGGCCGCTTGGGTCGGCGCAGCAGTCCTGTATGTCATTACCAGTGTGGCCGAACAGATATCACCAGATTTTGATTCTCGTATTCGCGATCAGCTCGCCACAATTCGCTTCCCAATCTATTACAAGTTCGGTGCCTTTATTTATGGGGCAACTGCGGTGCTGGCAGTCGCTGTGTGGAGGCTGCAGCCAGAGAGCCATCGGCACATTATTACTCTGGGTTTGATTGCTGTCTCCGGAGCCATTTATGCATGGGACTACTTTCAGATTTACGTACCTCTTCAGGAACTGATCACCCCTCCCGGACAGGTCAGAACGCAGGAGTTTGTTCGGCTGCATACGCTTTCCCGAAACGTGAATGTCATTCATCTGAGCATGATGCTGATTGCTGGACTGATCTCCTGCGTGCCAGCCTCAACCACCCCTGAGCCTGCCGCAGACTAAGATGACTGGCTCACAACAAATCACAGTCCGACAGATGCAGGCGGACGACATTAGTGCTGCAGACAGCCTCCGAGAGGCTGCGGGCTGGAATCAGCGGCAAACGGACTGGCTGACAGCATTGGCGTACCAGCCTGACGGTTGTTTTGTCGCAGTCTGCAGAGGACAAATTGCGGGGACAGTGACTACAACGTCCTACGGAACTGAACTTGGCTGGATTGGCATGATGCTGGTCGCCCCCAGTCTGCAACGGCGTGGCATCGCGACTCAACTTATGGAGACTGCGATCGAATACCTGCAGGAGTTGGGCATCGAATGCATCCGACTCGATGCAACTCCCACCGGGCGAATCGTTTACGAACGACTTGGATTTCAGTCGGAGTGGGATTTCCACCGTTGGGAACGGTCTCACGGGCCTCAGGTGACCATTGAGCCAGCACCGACAGTTTCCATGGATACGCTCAGTGCAGAACTTGTCCAACTCGACCGCGATGCATTTGGGACCAATCGTTCAGCATGGCTCAAAGCTGCGGGCCCTCATTCTCGTTGCGTCGGATTCGAACAGGGATTCGGAATGTCACGCACTGGAAGCAGAGCAACCTACCTCGGACCGGTGGTAGCTGAGTCTACTGATGCCGCCCGCAGAATCGCAGTCACTCTGCTGAACGACATCGCTGGCCCGGTATTCTGGGACATACCGGGGCCCAATATCGCAGCCACAAGAATGGCCCAGACAATGGGTTTCCTTCCCGTGCGAGATCTGACACGAATGCGGCTCGGACCTGAATCAGTCCAGCCGGACTACTCAAGACTCTACGGACTCTATGACCCTGGCATGGGCTAGACTCTGCTGATCAGATAATTCTGGACCAGATTTCCGGGAGGCCAAATCTCCCGATGAGCCGTGTCTTCTCCCCTTATTGTGGCTCGGCAGTAGCCTGTGCCTCCCATACTGTGCACCAAAGCCCAGGCAAGAATTCACGAGCTTTTGGTAGCGATTCACTAACCGCAGGGGAATCTAACGCCCCCCCACTTTGCCGCCGCCAGACGCCAGTGCGGCAAATTCAGCCGAAGCGCCGGGAGCACAAACACCAACAGGGATAGCCGGGCAGCAGAAAGTGCGCCGGTGCAGGGATATGGTATTGCCCCACTTTGCGATTCCGGAGAAACTCACCGAATCTCCTCAAGTGAGCCGGCAGTGCTGGTCATGCCCTTCTGGCTCACGATGTCCTGCAAACACAACGGCAGGAACTCCTCTCAATCGGGCCGTTCCGGCCACACATCTCAGGTGCTGCAGTGAAATCACTTCGCCTCTTGACACTCTCAGTCTTTCTGCTTGCCGCGGGCCAGACTTTTGCTCAGCCAAAGTTCAGCTTCTTCCGTCCCCCGGCAGCTCCCGACCGCGTCCTGACACAGCCCGATGGGCTTATCATCCGGGCTCAGTCCGGCGGCGTCCCGTTGCCTCAGAACGCAGGCAGCGCCGGGAACATGGCAGCACAAACACAGGACGCTGGCGCAGCCAAGGCCGGCACTGCTGATCCGGATGGGGCACTCGGAGCAGGTACGAGTTCAGGCCTGCCCGGCGGCAGTTCTCTGTCAGTGCCAGCGGGCTCTGCACCAGTTACGGGCGCACCTCCAACCACATGGAATGCATTCTCACCACCACTGGGACCGGACCCGTTTGCCAATCCTGGAGTCACTCCGTACGCACCGTATTCACCGTACGGCACCAACCCGATGAACCCCTACGCACCTCGTCCCTTCAGTGTGTTTGGCACGAATGGGCCATCACCGTACCGGCAGGGGCTGCAGTCAAAACTGGCCATTGAGTGGCTTCCAATCTCCAACGTTTCAGCTGGCGGTGGTGACATCGGTCAGTTTGGTGTGGACTACGACCTGGGGATCAGTGGGCCATTTCTGCCAGGCTGGGTGTATACGTGGACGAAACAATTCGGCCTCCGTACATGGCACGGACCAAATGGAACCGCGCCGAGTGGAGGACTTCCAGGCACCGCTTTCCGATTCGCTGGTGACTTTGAGATTGAGACGCCAAACGCCGGTCCGGTTGGGCTCAGCCTGGCGATCACGCCATCCCTCAACACAGACTTCGACTCAACCAGTTCGGACGCCTTCCAGCTTGACGGGCGAGGTATGTTCGTGTTTCAGCTTGATCAGGCATGGAGCCTCGTACTCGGGGCAGGATACTGGGACAGACTCAATGACCGTGTGATTCCCTATGCAGGTCTGATTTACCGAAACGATTACTGGGAATGGCGAGTCATGTACCCAGAAACAACAATCAGTGCATTCATGGGGAATGGTCCCGCAGGCTCTGCATGGATGTATGTGCGAGCCGAATACAACGTGGAAGCGTATGAGATCAGCACCCCCAACGGGACTGATCAGGTTGAGCTGGAAGACTACCGAGTTATGCTCGGAATTCGCACAGAAACAGGCACGTCTTCATGGTTCATTGAGGGTGGTATCGTGTTTGATCGAGACATTGAATACGGTCGCGCGGCGAACACGGCGCTGTCACCAGACAGCAGCTTTATCGGCCGCATGGGCTGGCGTTACTGATCCCACTCTCAGCTTCCCGCCGAATCACAATCGCCGCTCGCCTGTAACCGAAACATCACTCATGACTGGCACCACCGCCGTGATTCTTGCCGCTGGCAAGAGCACCCGCATGAAGTCGGACACCCCGAAAGTTCTGCACGAAGTCTGTGGCAAGATGCTGATCGAGTATGTCATGGATGCAGTTCGGGATGCCGGCGTTGAAAAACTCGTCATCATCGTTGGCCATCAGGCTGAGCGAGTACAGGCAGCCCTGCAACATCACCCGGACGTCGTCTTTGCCGAACAGAAGGAGCAGAACGGGACAGGGCATGCCGTCATGATGGCCGAAGAAGCGTTGGCCGATCATGACGGATCTGTACTCGTCCTTGCCGGCGATACCCCACTGCTGCATGGAGCGTCCCTGAAATCTCTCCTCGACGCACAACAGAACGAAAAGGCTGCGTGTGTCATCGGCACAGCCGACACAGTGAACAATGACGGGCTCGGCCGCGTCGTGCGTAACGCGGACGGTGGATTTGATCGAATCGTTGAACAGAAGGATGCCAGCGAAGAAGAGAAGAAGATCACCGAGATCAACACAGGCTGCTACGCATTCGATGGCCCACTGCTGCTGAAGTCGCTGAGGCAGCTTCGCCCCGACAACGCACAGGCTGAATATTACCTCACGGACTGTCCCCGGATTCTGATAGATGAAGGGCACACCGTCTCCGCCAGTTGCAGCCTGACGATTCAGGAGGCGATTGGCGTCAACAATCGCATCCAGCTGGCCGAGGTTCAGTCACACATTCAGAGTGAGATTCTTCAGAGTCTCATGCTGGATGGTGTCACCATTGTTGATCCAGGCCAGACGACCATCGACCACGGAGTCACGATCGGCCAGGACACTGTCATCAAGCCGGGCTGCGTCATCGAAGGGGAAGTGTCCATCGGCAAACACTGCACCCTTGGGCCCCACCTGCACGTGATTGGCCCCGCAGAAATTCCGGACGGAACTGACTTTACGTTTCAGGAACCCGAAGAAGGGTGACTGAAGTCTCTGCTGGCAAATCTCTACCTTCGCGGACGAGTTCTGCAGCCCGCCGTGGCCTGTTGCTGCTTCGGAGCGAGTCTGCCCGAGGCCCGACAAAAAAGTATGCCGCACAAAATCAGCCAGTGCCTCCAGCCTGCACCGAAGCGGCTGATGAGAACAACCTCAGTCGAAAAGCAACAATCAACCCAAGGACCAGATTAGCGACAATCCCCGCAATGCAGACTGTTCGCAGAGTGACCAACTCCGGCCTTAGCGTTCTCAGGTACCACGGATAGTCTCCGTCAATGTCCACGTGCAGTTCCGGACTCACATCCGCAAGTGTGATGATCTTCCACTGTGTAAGACACAGCAGACCGGCGCTAAACAACAATCCAATCACATACGCAACGAAAAAAGTCGCCAGCTGACACTCCTCAGCGTTGTTGCTTCGAACAATCACCACGACCACTGCTGCGGACAGCACAACTGCCAGAATCCCGCTGCAGACACGGACCGCCCAATGGAGCCTGGGAATTAACAACCAATTTGGATCAATTGGTTTCCACTTCTCCGGCATGGGCAGAGTACGAGCATCTTCATGAACCTCACCCGGCGGATCCTGTGGAATCTGGTCCGGAGAGTGAGGCGAGAACGCTGCCAGTACAGACACCGACAGCAGCAGCAGTATTGTGAGGATTCCCCAGGGGCGTTCCGGTACATGCAAACTGTCAGGAATGGATTTCAACAGGCTCAGCCGAGGATGAATGGTGAGAGCAAAAGTCTGCAGGCATTACCCTACAGACCGTTTCATAACACATTCCTGTGCCTCATTCATCAAGGAAACCAGCGTTGCAGTGAAACTCACTGTCCCTGAAGCGTGGATGAGGGAATATTTGCGAGCTGAAAACAGTTGTGCATGATGGACGTGTCGTTCACCGAAACCTGACCATTGAACTCGAACAGGTCACCAACGCGGTCGGCCAGAGTCACCTCGATCGCCAATTCATCACCGGGGCGGGCAAAACCACGAAATCGGGAATTCACGACGCGGACCAAAACACCAAGCGCGTATTCATTGGCAGTAGGATCATGCGTGTCGAATTGCTGCATCGGATTGTGGCGAGCCGCAATCAGGATGCCCGCGGACTGTGTTGTCATCTCCTGCAGCATGGCCCCCGGGATCACAGGCGCTCCAGGAAAGTGCCCCTGAATGAACGCCTCGTGTGGGTCGACACAGGATGACGTCCGGATCGTTGTTTCCGAAATTTCAACAATCTGATTAACCATGCAATAGGGAGCACGGTGGTGCAAATAATCTTCGACTGACGGAAGATCGTGGCGAAAAGACGGCAGCATAGTCGACTCCTGAGTTAATCACGACATCGTAGACGACTGCATTCAGGTGGCAACCAGAGAATCAAAACAACTCTTGCTGTGCGTCATCAGTGTCATCCTTTGCCACTTTGCCAGGCGGCTTCCGGCCCAGGTGAGTCCACGCGTCCCTGGTAACCGTTCGGCCTCGCGGCGTGCGTTGAATGAGACCCTCCCGCAACAGGTATGGCTCAATCTCATCTTCCAGCGTATCAGACGGAATGTTCATTGTGTGGGCAATTGCCTGGACACCGGCGGGACCACCTCCAAACACCGAAATGATCGTCTCAAGGTACTGACGATCCAGCTCTTCCAGTCCGCGATCGTCAACCCCTTTCATCTTCAGGGCCTGTTGGGCGACGTCCAGTGTAATGCGGCCGTCCTTCCTCGCGTCCGCATAGTCCCGACACCACCGCAACCAGTTGTTTGCCTTGCGTGGAGTCCCACGCGATCGCAGAGCTATTTCTCGAGCAGCATCCGGCTGAGTCTCAGTCCGCAGGCGAGTCGCGTTGCGTTCCACGATTGTGGTCAGCTCATCCAGATCATAGAAATTCAGGTGTTCACGATTTACGAAGCGGTCCCTCAGCGGTGCCGTCAGCATCCCGCTGCGTGTCGTTGCTCCGACCACCGTAAAAGGCTGCAACTGCATATTGATGGTACGGGCATTCAAACCGTCGCCCAACGTGATATCAACTCGAAAGTCTTCCATCGCCGGGTAGATAAATTCCTCAACGGCCGGTGGTAATCGGTGAATCTCATCAATAAACAGAACGGACCCCTGACTCGCATTGGTCAGGTAAGGCAACAGATCCTTGGGAGCACTCAGGGAGGGCCCCGCAGTAATCTGGATATCGGTGCCAAGTTCCCTGGGGATCACGGTCGCCAGAGTTGTCTTTCCGAGACCTGGCGGTCCGTCCAGCAACAGATGCCCAAGAGGTTCATTGCGGATTCGAGCGGCGTCCAGCAGAATGCGAATTCGTTCAACCACTGCCGACTGACCGATCACTTCCGCAAGTCGCGACGGCCTTAGCTCGTCATCAAATTCCGGTTGATCCTCGGAATCTCCGCCCCCAACAGGCCCACGCCGGCCAGAGTCGAAATCATCGTCGTCGTCATCATCGCGGATGGTTGTTTGCCTGCCCATCAGCCGCCTCAATCCTTTGTGCTCTGGTGTCACCCCGGGCAGGCTATTTGTCCTTACCCTCTTCGCCAACCTTGCTCTTCAGCCGCCTAATAATGTCATCTCCAGGGGCAGCAGACTTCTGTTCAACATCGAGTGCCTCCTGCCATGACTTCTGAGCGGCTTCTTTCTGACCGAGAGCATTCTGCACGTCGCCAAGATGTTCGATGATTGTGGAATCCCGGTAGTCTGGATCGCTGTTTGCCTTCAGCAATGCTTTGAGAGCTTCCTCATTTCGTTCCAGCTTGAACAGAACCCACCCCAGACTGTCAAGATACGCACGGTTTTCAGGCTCCGCTTCGACAGCGATTCGAATCATCTTCTCAGCCTGCTCAAGCTTGATTCCCTGGTCAGCATAAAGATAACCCAGATCGTTATTGATCCCGACATCATCTGGCGCTTCTCGGTAGATGATCTCCAGCTCTTCCTGGCCCCGCTTCAGATCGCCGGACTGAACATAGGCATTCGACAAACCGCTGCGAGTACGGCGAATCTGATCTTCGGGCGTTCCTTCGGCTTCAAGATTCCCCTGATAAATGGCAATTGCCTTATCCCATTGGCGGAGCTGCGAGTACAAACTTCCCAATAGCAACCGTGTCTGACCGGCAAGGCCCGCGTTCCGCGAACGCACGGCCAGGTTGACGGTTTCAAGCAGGGCCGCTTCGGACTCGTCATGGCGTTCCGCCTGCAACAGAATCAGACCATGCTGAAAATTGAGCTGTGGAAGCTGAGGCCGGATTGCAAGCGCCGATTTGATCGCTTCCACAGCCTTGTCATAGTTCTTCGCATCTGCCTCGACTGCCGAAAGCATATAGAGACCGTTCAGACGAGCAGGGTCATTGAGATTGGGGATCTCCAGCAGTCGTCGGTAGATCTTTGCAGCCTCAGCGTAGTTTTCACGACCATAGAGATTGGCTCCCAGCCGTGTCATCACGTCGATGCCCAGATTCTGTTCGGGATTCTGGTCAAGTGTAGCCTGGAGGAGAACTGCTTCCTGTTCCGGCAGCTTCAGCAATTCTTCTCGCGTCAGCTGGCTGAAGAACCATGTGGCTGATGGCATCTGTTTGACAGAATCGTCTTTCAGAGAAGCGATGACTGCTTCCACAACACGGTTGCCGAAACCTGGATCATTTGTAATCAGAGGCAACAGCGGAAGAAGCTGCGGCGGCTGAATCCCGGCGTTCAGTGCGTCCTTAACGCTTGCGATCAACAGTTTTGGATCCTGCTCCGCGATTGCGACGCGGACGAGGCCAACGTGCCCGGCTGGCTCGTTATTCTTTTCGATCACACCGCGAAAGATCTCTGCAGCTGCTTCTGTACTACCGTTGTTGACCAGAAGGTCACCAATGAACATCTCAACCCCAGCTGCTTTGGTGGAATCCTTTGTCAGCTCTCGCAGTTTCTCCACGACCAGGTCGGAACGTTTTGTTGCGCTGTAGATATCATTGAGAAGACTCAGGGATTCGCGGCTTCGCCGATTCGTCTCGAAGTATGTATTGAGGTTCTTCTCAGCGTTCTCCAGATCGTCAGTTCGATACTGAGTCAATGCCAGCCAGAAGTGATAGTCATCCGGTTTGTCATCGTTGATACGAATAAGTGCCTCGAAGGCAGTCTTCGCGTCCGCGTATCGACCAACCTCAAGCATGACTCGGCCAACCGTGTCGTATCCTGTCGCACGATCCGTCATCAACTTCTGATGCTCTCGAAAATCAAGTCCAAACTTCTCTGGCTTTTCGAGCCCCTGAAGGATCACCCGGTAACTCTGCCCAGCCTTACCGGCGTCGCGGGCCTGAAGAAACAGCCGCCCACGAACGGCATGGATGTTCAGGAAATCCTTTGAATTTTTATCGAGCGTCTTTGACTCGAGTGCCTCTTCGATGAGCCTTGCTGGTTCTGCCGGGTTGCCCTGTTCGGACAACAGCATCATCGCGAGCTGAAGTCGTGTGCTGTAGTCATTCTTATCGAGTTCGATCGCCTTTCGAGCACGCTCTCTTGCCTGACCGACACGTCCGAGACGCAGCAGCAACAGTGCATGAGCTCGAACCGGATCAGCTGCCGATGGATCGGCTTTGGATGCCTTTTCAAACGCCTTCAGAGCGTCTGCGAGGTTGCCCTTCTTCTGAAGTGCAATTCCTTCCATGTAGGCGGCAAGTGATTCCTTCTTCCGATCGTCAGGAGCCGTTTTTTCGTCGCCGCCAGGCTGGCGAAGCCCTTCCAGCTGTGGTTTCTTCTCATCTTCGTCAGCAAAGACTGGCTGAACAGCGAGAATAGAAATGAGAACAAGGGCCAGTTGTTTGGATGACATGACAATTCCTTCCGATTTGCCGAGCACGGCAGGGATATCCTGCTCAATTGATTCTCGCGGATTCTGCCCACAATGAGAAGTCCATGTGGAACATCATCAGCAGCAAATTGTCAGCTCACACCTGAGAAGCGATAGCGGAAACTTCAGCGGCTGTCAGTGGGCGATCCAGAGACACTTTAGGAGGCGAAGCTGAAAGGACGGGGGCAAAGAATCCTCCGTCCCATGAAAGACCCGCTGTGGAGGCCGCACGCACAAAAATCACCTGAGCACCGTCATGGCTGGGAATGCTCTCAGGAGACTGCTGCCCGTCGAGAGCAACCAATGCTCCGGACTCCACCACAAGATAGTCCCACCAGGCCTCGTCAGTCACTTCATCCCATGTCTCCCCCATTGCAACGGACATAACCTGAGCGTCCGCCGGACGGGCCCCGGGAAGGGCCCCCTCAAGCTGCCCCTGAATGAGCGTCAGCAGGTGAAAACAATTCGTCACATTGGAATACGACAATCGGATACCCATCTTCTGATCAAGGTGGACAATATTCAGCGTCCCCGATCGCTGGAGTAATAGTCCCCGCAGCCACCATGCTCCCGGAGTGAGGTGCTCGATCCGATCCAACTCGCTCTGCAACTCGCTGCAAGCACCGATTGATGTCCGCAATGCTTGATCAGACGAAACGTGTGCAACAAGAGCCTGCCCAAGCATCTGCAGGCCGATCACCTGATCCTCATCGGCTGCCGGGTCTTCCGCGGCTTCCGTTGTCACCAGTTGCCGGCTCCATCTGAGAAACGCATCCACCAGCGGACTGGCAGTTGCTTCCGCAGGGCAGCCAGCTTCAACGGATGATCCAAGCCAGATTGCAAGCTGTCCGGCTCCGGTCGGAGATTCCACGTCCGGAACAATCCGGGCAACCAGGCGGCGGAACTCCTCCCGCTGCTCCGGATCAACGGCTCTCGCAGAATTCAAAGCATCCTGAAGCCCGGAGTGCATACCGGGACCAACCTGCTGATCCGCCGCGCGTTTGACGGATTCCTGAAGTGACTTGAGAAGTGGAAGGGGAGTACTCATAAGACCTGAGCGAACCGACGAGGACAACCTCGTTTACTTCTTCTTCTTTGCAACTTTCTTCCTGGCGGCCTTCTTCTTAGAGGCGGTCTTCTTCTGCGTCACTTTCTTTGCCGCCGCCTTCTTGGTGGCGGCTTTCTTCGTGGCGGCCTTCTTCTTCGTTGCCGCTTTCTTCGTTGCCGCTTTCTTCGTTGCCGCTTTCTTCACTGCTGCTTTCTTCACTGCTGCTTTCTTCACTGCTGCTTTCTTCACAGCCGCCTTCTTCGCTGGCTCTTTCTTCGCTGCAGCCTTGGTGGCTTTCTTCTTAGCAGCTTTCTTCTTAGCAGCCGGCTGTTCTACCGGTGCCTTCTTCTTCTTCTTTCGTTTACGTGGCGCTTTGAGGACAGCAAGTCGATCCTCAAACCGCAACACATCAAACTCACCTTCTTCGTCGTAGTCATCCTCAATCCGTTCGGCAAACTGCGGATCTGTTGCCATTTGTCGCAGGAGATGTGCAAACGCAAAAGCATCTGATTTCTTGACGCCTGCCTTCAGAAACTCTGAGGCGTCTTCAATCGAACTGTCGACTGGCACAATCCCGAGGTGGATCGCCAGTCGATGCGCGATGTGGTCGAGACAGACCACATGACTTCCCAGTACCTGCTGCAACGTGAAACTGGCCACAAACGGCGAAAGGAAGTCGATCTTCTTGAGACGCTTCTGAGCTGACTCAAGAGTCAGCTTACTCAGTTTTTCAAACTCAAAGCTGTACGTGCTCTCAAAGACATAGCGAAGAATGGACCGAATCCTCAGTCCTTTCCAGTCCGCTCCTTTGAGTTCCGACAGTGTCGTCTCAATCTCAGAGACGGAGCTGACTCGAATCTCATTGAGATCAAAATAGGATCGCAGCAGCTTGTCGTATCCCGCCTCAGCCTTCTCCCAGGTGTTGTCTTCCAGACACACTGCGAAGAGCATAGTCTCCAGGACCGGCATCTTCAGTTTCGGGAGAGAACGGCTGTACGTCCGCTGCAGGAGAGACGTGAGCTTCTTGCACGCCTGAGTCTTGTCACTGGCTTTCGTTGTAGATGCCGGGGGCATATGTGATTCCTGTGCCGAAAACGAAAGTGGTGTGAAATGTTGAGATGGGGAAAACTAGTGAATTCCAGACAGGTTCGCGAGACGCTGAGCAGGTTCAATTGTCCTGAGCGGGAATATTCTCACCCCGTGGATTCCGGTTCTGATGTTGAGTCGGCAGCGTCTGAGTCCTCCGATTCAGTTGGCAGGACTTCGTTGAGGATTCTGGTCGCCTCAAACGATTTGCGAACCCCCTGATCAACCTCAAAACGCAGCTCCGGAGTATATCTGGTTTTGACACGCTCCGCGACTTTGCTCTGCAGGTAGCCTCGGGCCGAATTCAGCCCGTGCAGCGTCAACGCCTCGTCTTTCTCGTCTCCCATGACGGAGATTTTGACTTTAGCGTACCGCAGATCCGGGCTGACTTCCGCGCCAAGGACAGTCACGTTGCGAATCCGCGGATCACGCAACTCTGTGAGGATCGTTGTGCTGACAACTTCACGGATGACAGATGCCACCCTCGCTGTGCGTCGTGAAGACATAGCTCACTCTCTATGACGAATAACGATTGAAATCAGGACAGCGTGCGCTGGATTTCATCAATTCGGAAGGCTTCCAGCAGGTCACCTTCCTTAACGTCATTGAAACCGTCGAGACGGATACCACACTCCATCCCTTCACGAACTTCCTTGGCATCGTCTTTCTCACGCTTCAACGAGCCGATCCTGTAGTTGTTCAGGACAGTGTTGTCCCGAATCACGTGGATCCTGCTGTCTCGACTGATCGTGCCATTGAGGACACGACAACCGGCAATCGTTCCAAAGCGGCTGATACTGAATGTCCGCAGCACAATCGCGCGGCCGGTAGTAACTTCCTTCTCCTCCGGACGCAGCAGACCTTCCAGCGACTGACGAATATACTCGGTCACTTCATAAATGATGTTGTACCGCCGAATATCGACACCTTCGCGTTCTGCCAGTTGCTGAGCCTTCTCGTCGGCAATCACATGAAATGCCACGATGATGGCACCGGCCCCACTCGCAAGGAAGATATCACTCTCGTTCACACCACCCACTGCTTCGTAAATGATCTGAACCTCGACTTCCGGATGCTCAAACTTATTGAGTTCACCGCGAAGGGCTTCGACAGATCCAGGCGTATCCGCTTTCAAAATAATGGGCAGCTTCTGAGCACCCTCGCCCGAACGGACTTTTTCAAGGAAGCCGTCCAGGTCAAGAGGTTTACCTCGGCCTGACAGCGAGCTCTCTCGACCTTCATGAATTCGAGATTCAGCAACCTGCCGAGCTTCTTCAATGTCCGGCATGCCAAAGAAGTGAACTCCAGCAGTCGGCACTTCGTTCAGGCCGGCCACTTTGACCGGCGTACTTGGCCCGGCTTCTTTCACTTTACGTCCGCGATCATCGTACATCGCACGAATTCGTCCGTAAGTTGTTCCGCAGAGGATGTTGTCTCCGATCTGCAGCGTTCCCTTCTGAACAATAAACCAGGCGATGACCCCTTTGCCCTCGTCGCGGAAAGCTTCCAGACAGACACCGACCGCTTCACGATCCGGATTGGCCTGGTAATTCAGCAGGTCAGCAGTGATCTGGATGGTCTCAACAAGATCCTCCAGTCCCTGGCCCGTCTCACCAGATGTCCGAATCACTTCGTATTCACCACCCCACTCCGCCGGCAACATGTCGTGAGACGCCAGTTGTTGAAGGGTTTTCTGTTCGTCAATATCCGGCAGGTCCATCTTGTTCATCGCAACGATGATCGGAACACCAGCTGACTTCGCGTGTGCAATACACTCTTCCGTCTGCGGCATGATTCCGTCGTCCGCGGCGATCACGAGAATAATGATGTCCGTCACATTCGCACCGCGGGCACGCATTTCGCCAAAGGCGGCGTGACCCGGGGTATCAACAAAAGTGACTGGTTTGCCATCCTGAATCACCTGGTAGGCCGCGATGTGCTGCGTGATTCCACCAGCTTCGCCAGCCGCGACATTCGCCTGTCGAAGCTTGTCCACAAGCGTGGTCTTACCGTGGTCAACGTGACCGAGAATGGTGACGATTGGTGGTCGCCATTCCAGATCTTCTTCCGAGTCCTCGTGGTCGAGTGAGGCAACGAGTTCCGCCTCGATGTCGCGACCACGTTTGATCTCGAGGTCAACCCCCAGTTCCATGGCAACCTCAAGAGCATCATCCTCTGTGAGGTCGTCGTTGATGTTCAGCATCTTCCCGGCTTTGAAGAAGTAGCTGACAATCGAACGGGCAGGCCGGCCAATGGCTTCCGAAAGGTTTCGGACGGTGATTGGACACTCAATCTGAGCTGACGTCTTAAGCTCTGCCTGGGCAGCACTGCGCTTTCGGCGACGCTGCTTCTTCTCAAGACGTTGCTTTTCGCGGGCCTTGTTAAAGTCCTTCAGGAGCGACCCGCTCTTGCTTCGTCGCTTGCCGGCAGGCGTGCCTTCCATCCGGGCACGCTCTTCTTTGATCTGACGAACTTTCTCGGCCAGTGTGCCCGTCGATGGAGCGACGATCTGATCCATCGAAATGTCTGGTTTCTGAACCTTCTCTTCAGCCTTCTTAGGCTTCTGCTTCTGCTTCTGAGCGGGTGGCTGATAGTTAGGCGTTGCCACCATCGGTCGAGCCATTCGCGGACTGACCGGTGCGCGTTCTTCCTTTTGGGGAGGCTCGGGAGTCGACGCAGCAGCACCAGAACGGTTCTCGTCCTTTACGTTACTGATGGGGCGCATCTCACGGCGCACTGGTTTTGACATGCGCTGAATTGGAGTCGGCGCTTTTTGAGGCGTGGGATCACGCGGCGAATCTTCAGCCGGCTCATCCGTCGGCGTCTCGCTGGCGGCCTTTTCTGTTGACTCGCCATCGTTATCAGACTCATCAGCCGCTGCTTCCGGCTCAGAATCCGAAGCTTCTTCGGCGGCAGGAGCAGCATCCGACTCAGCAACGACTTCCTCAGCCGCATCTTCCGGCACTTCTACTTCCGCTTCAACGGGTGCCTCTACGGCTTCGGCTTCGGCTTCGCCCCCCTCGACAGACTCTTCCGCTTCCTCAACCTGTTCGTCTGCAGCAGCCTTGCTGGGCATAACCCGAATATCGCGGGTCTTGTTCACGCTGGGGCGCGACGGAGCAGGAGGCGCATCAGCTTCCTCTGGCGAACTATCACCCTCTCCACGATTCTTGACGAACGCGACAATCGTATCGCGTTCTTCAGGAGTGATTGTGGCCAGCGCGTTGCGCAGTTTGATCCCGGCTTCGTCTGCCAGACCAAGCAAAACTTTACTGTCGAGGCCAAGTTCCCTGGCCAGTGCAAAGATACGTATCTTCAAGACAGTTCCTCAGGGGTCGCGGAATACCGCGAGTTGAACGAGTAATCGTTCCAGATGGAAGAAGAAGGCACCGGGTTCACGATTCGGCACCAAACTGAATATCGATGCCACATGGCATCGTTTACGTCAGGTTAAGTAAGGGAAAACAAACTCCAGGTGGTTGATAGTTTCTTATTCTGATGGCTCTTCCTCATCGGGTTCAGCCGTTTCTTCCGATTCTGATTCTTCAACTTCTCCAGGCGCCTCACCTGCCTCATCAACTTCCTCAGCAGCAGGCTCCACTGCACTCTCTTCAGCAGATTCCTCTGCGGCTTCCTCAGTCGGTACTTCTGTTTCTTGAGTTACGGGAGCCTCAGCTTCTTCTGATTCTTCAGCAGCAGGAGATTCCTCCACTGGAGCGGCCTCAGCGTCACCGTCCGCTGCCCCCTCGTCAACCGGAGGTTCGCCCGGAGGCGGAATCTCCGCCGCAGATTCAGGATCTGAAGGTGGCGGGATATCCGACGCAGGAGGTGGAATCGCACCTTCCGGATTGAGCTTGCGAGCTTCCGCTTCTGCGATCTCTTCCTGTTCAATTCGCAATGCCTCGGCATCAGCGAATTCAATGATCTCGTCAACGTCTTCCTGCGAAAGCCCACTCATTTCCAACAGGTCATCCGGCTCAATGACAGACAGGTCATCAAACGTAAAGAAGCCCTGCGAAACAAGGTTTTCAATCAGTTCCGGAGGCATCTTGGGAACGACACTGAATGCCTCGATAGAGGTATCCAGTTGCATGTCCAGAGATTCCTGAGTCATCACGTTGATGTCCCAGCCGACCAGTTTAGACGCCAGACGGACGTTCTGACCGCGTCTGCCAATTGCCAGCGAGAGTTGATCGTCGCGGACCAGAACCAACACTTTCCCCAGCATCGGACAGAGAATCACGTCCTCCACCTCGGCAGGCTGCAGAGCATTCGGGACCAGCACCTGCAGGCTGTCATTCCAGCGAACGATATCAATTCGTTCGCCGTTGAGCTCTTCAACGATGCTGCGAATACGAGCACCGCGAACACCAACGCAGGCACCGACGCAGTCAATTGAGGTGTCGTATGAAGATACGGCAACCTTGGAACGATGACCGGCTTCACGAGCAATTGAGCGAGTCTCAATCACGCGATCATGCACTTCGGGAATCTCAACCTCAAACAAACGCCGTACGAAGTCGGCGTGCTTTCGAGACAGAATCACTCGAACACGAGACCCTGACTTCTTCACATCCAGGACCACGGCCCGCACTCGGTCACCGACTCGGTAACTCTCCTTATTAATCTGTTCGCTGCGAGGCAGAATGGCTTCCACCTTGCCGAGGTTCACGATTACGGTACCACGATCAACACGAACGACTGCCCCTGTCACGACCTGGCTCTTGAGGTCCAGGAATTCATCAAAGTGGCTGTCTCGTTCTGCTTCGCGAATCCGCTGAATCATGACCTGCTTGGCGGTCTGTGCCGAAATTCGGCCCAGATCATCAATATGGTCGCGTTCAAGCATTACTCCGTTCCAGGTGATTTCCACTTCACCAGTGGCACGGTCAATGCGAACTTCAATTTCGTCGTCTTCTTCAAAACGCTTGCGCGCTGCAGACAGAATGGCCAGTTCGATCCCCTCGAAGACGATTTCTTTGTCAATCATCTTGTCGCGATGGATCGCGTCAACAATTCTCTTAATCTCGTTGCCGTTCATCTGCCGAAACCGTTTCGTCCTGAACCTATAAAAAAAAGTGGGACAAGTCCCACTTTTCAGCGACAGCTGCCGAAGACCGACACCTGCCGAAAACACGTCCTTGCGGAAGTTCCCTGAAGAACACACCGCGGAGGGATTGTGTATTCTCACATACTGTACATGTTTGATTCCTGAATGTTGTTTTCGGTGGGCCGAACACAACAGTGCGGGTACGTGAGTCGTGGACACGCCTTCCAGACACCAGGGCGCCTGAAAGAAGATTCGGAACGATATCGCCCGAAAAACTAGCTGTCAAGCACCAGAAACCAACTTCAACGATTCCTCAGAGACAACGATTTCTGCTGTTTTCCCAGGATGGCAAGCCGATTGCTGATGGGCCTATAATTCGGCACTTCACCCCGCAAACACTGCCCTTTTTTCCGATTTGCTCAAATCTTCGGACCACCTTCATGAGCCACCTTCTCCCGGAACAGCCGCCGTCCACAGATCTCAGGCTGCGGACGACTCGCCGACAGTTGCTGTCTTCCGCAGGAACCGGGGTCGGAATGGCGGCCCTGGCATCACTCCTGAACCCTGCCAGCGGAGCCGACCAAAGGCCCCTCGGCAGTCATTTCCCCGCCAAAATCAAGAATGTGATCTACCTGTTCCAAAATGGAGGCCCGACTCACGTCGACCTCTGGGACTACAAAACACAGCTTCAGAAGCTCCACGGCCAGAAGGTCCCTACCGGGTTTGTCGACGGGAAACGCTTCAGCACGATGACCGGAAACGCCACCGGAAAACTGATGCTGGCCCCTGTGGAACCGTTTCGACAACACGGTCAGAGTGGCGCCACGGTCAGTGCGTTTATGCCCCACACTGCAAAAGTGGCCGATCGGCTCTGTTTCATCAAGAGCATGCACACCGATGCCGTCAATCACGCTCCCGCGATCTCATTCCTGCTCAGCGGCTCGCAGATCCCGGGCCGTCCGACTCTGGGAGCATGGTTGAACTACGGACTCGGAAGCGAGTCCGAAAACCTGCCCGCCTTCGTTGTCATGACATCCGTCAGCAAAGGCACCTCGTGCGGACAGATCTTTTACGACTTCTACTGGGGAAGCGGCTTTCTTCCGTCCAGACACCAGGGAGTCAAATTCCGCAGTGGAGGCGACCCAGTCCTGTATCTGTCAAACCCTGCCGGAGTCACCCGCCAGATGCGACGTGGCTGGCTCGATGACCTCGCAAAACTCAACGAGCTCAAGCTCAGGCAAAGCGGAGATCCCGAAATTTCCACTCGAGTCGCTCAGTACGAGATGGGCTTCCGCATGCAGGCCAGTGTTCCGGAACTCACTGATCTGTCCGGCGAGACCAAATCGACACTCGACATGTACGGCCCGTCCGCCACCGAACGAGGCACGTTCGCTCACAACTGCCTGCTGGCCCGGCGTCTCGTCGAACGCGGAACTCGCTTTGTACAGCTGATGCACGCAGGTTGGGACCAGCACAACAGCCTGACAACGGAACTCTACAATCAGTGTCGAGATACAGATCAGCCGTCCGCCGCTCTGGTCCGAGACCTCGAGGAACGTGGACTTCTGGATGAAACTCTGGTCATCTGGGGCGGTGAATTCGGCCGCACACCCTTCCTCCAGGGAGACATCAACAACCGACCACGCTGGGGCCGAGACCACCATCCGTATGCCTTCACAATCTGGATGGCAGGAGGCGGAATCAAACCGGGAATGACGTGGGGAGCATCCGACGAACTAGGGATCAACGTGGCAGAAAACGGAGTTCATGTGCATGACCTCCAGGCCACCATTCTCCACCTGCTTGGAATCGACCACGAACGGCTCACCTACAGATTCCAGGGCCGCCAGTTCCGCCTGACGGATGTGCACGGTGACGTGGTCCATGACATCCTGAGCTGACAGCCCGGGGCGAATTGCACTGTCGCCTGGCTTGTAAGTAATGACTGCTGGAACTGGCTCGCCAGGTGAGTCACTTTACGGGTGCCTGATTGAGGCGGCCCTGAACAGCGGGGGGCACTGACAACAGAACCCCACTTGCGACACGATCGCGGCAACCCACGCAGGCATCACTTTCGCATACCGTTTTTTGCGGCGTTCTTCTCGTCCTGCTGCTTTGCCAGTTCTTCCTGATTCACTCCCAGACCGAACAGGAAACTTCCCGGCACCTCGAACCGCTCCGGCTGCTTTTCAACCTTTCGATTGATCTTGTCAGGCAATTTCTCGCCCTTCCGCTGGACAACACGGCGAATCAAACCGGACATCATACGTCCCGTCTCGCGGATCCCCGGGCCCTTCGCGTGGCTCACACGCCGCAGCCGGAAGTCCCGGAGCTGCAGTGTTGCTGTCTCAATGTTGGGCAGCACTAACAGCTTTCCAGTTTCTGACACTGTGGTGCGGAAATGGAGATCGGCATTTAGATCAAGGCTGGCGTCAACGTCAGCTGACAGGCTGTAGATTCTGGCTCCGAGCGTCCACTGCTGAATACGTGCCACCGCCTGAACGCGGATCGAAGTCCGGATGCGATATCGCGGCACATGCGTTTCCCTGCGAGGCAGCACATCAATCTGGAGTTTGAAATTCTTTGCCGGATCAACAAACCTGGCATCCACTCGCTTCCAAAGCCCGTGACGAACGTCTTTCCAGCGACGCGATGTTTTTAACTCGCCGCCCTGGAAATCAACATTCAGTCCGGACTGCACCTTCCTGTGCAGATTCCAGTCATCATCATCAGAATAGACTTTGGGAAGCAGCATCAATGCCATGCCGCGCAAGAACTGCTGGGTCGCTGGCGGCAATGGCGTGGGCTGAACCTTGCTCTGAGCCGGTTCCGCCTCAACAAATTCGTCGGACTGGAGACCAGGATTCTGTTGCCCGCAGCAGACTCCTGAACCCGCAATGAGAAGTCCGGCCGCGATGAGTGGCCATCCGAAAACCGATCCGAGTCGGTTCGCAGTCACGGTCACGAGGCGTCCTGCGAGTTGAGTCATGGTTGTTCCTTCAACCAGTGATTCGCGTCAGCGGGAGTAAGGGCCGGATCCAGTCATTTCCCGCTCGGCAAACCCGGTCGCAACGCACGACTGGATTGCCTTCACTGCAGTATGCACATCTTCCGCAGATACATCCAGATGAGTTGCCGCCCGCATCCGCTGACCGCCCATTGGCCCGATCAAAACCCCATCGTCTGCCAGCGCCGCTTTCAGCTGCACCGCCGTCCCCAGTTCTTCTTCAATCTCAAAGAAGACGAGATTCGATTCCACTTCCTCGGGCCGCACACTGATTCCATCAACCGCCGAAAGAAGATCGGCGAATAAGCGAGCATTTGAATGGTCATCTGCCAATCGCTCGACGTGATGTTCCAACGCATACGCTGCGGCGGCCGCAACCATACCTGCCTGACGCAGTGCGCCGCCGAACATTTTCCGAGCCCGCCGCGCTCGATACATGTCATCCGCGCTGCCGACAAGAATGGAGCCCAGGGGACAGCCGAGTCCCTTGCTGAAGCAGATGGAGATCGTGTCAAAACACGCAGCCATCTCTGCAGGCGAATAACCTCCCGCCACGCACGCGTTGAAGAATCGAGCTCCATCGAGATGCAGTTTAAGCCCCAGTGACCGAGCCCAGTCTGCCACCTCACGTAACTGCTGCAATGGATAGACGTATCCGCCCGCAATGTTGGTCGTGTTTTCAAGACAGATCAGCCGCGTTCGACAATAATGCTGATCGTCCACCCGCGGCTGACCGTCGAGGTCCGCGACTGACAACATTCCTTTGTCACCCGTGAGCTGACGCACAGTCACACCGCTGAGTGCTGCAGGACCGCCGCCCTCAAAGATACCAATGTGACCGGTGCCATGGATGAGCAGTTCGTCCCCCGGAACACAATGGGCCCGAACTCCCATCTGGTTGCTCTGTGTCCCGGAACACGCATAAACGGCAGACTCCTTGCCCAGCAGTGCGGCGACATCTCGTTCCAGCTGATTGACCGTGGGATCCTCGCCCATTACATCATCCCCCACCTCCGCCGCCATCATGGCGGCCTTCATGCCATCGGTCGGTCGGGTGACGGTATCGCTGCGAAGATCAATCATGGCGAAGCTTTGTAGAATCGTGCTCTAACCGGAGCTGCCGTCCCACGGCACAAAACAGGCCGCATGCACAGCAACTCGAATCAGATTTAGGACTACCTGAGTGTCCGTCTGAGAAATTGTTCGATCGAGACTGTACTTTCGAGTTTTCAGCGGTTCAATCTGCCGGTTCGCCAGACATCTTTTTATTCGGACAACGCACATGGCCGACCCCGCGTCACTTTCCATTGCCACCATTGACTGCAGTCAGGGCGGAGCACAACAGCTGTTTCAGGACCTTCGTGACAAGCTCAGCCCTCGCGGCGACGTGGTCAGCGAGGCAGGCCGTCAGCGCACGATCGAACTCTTCGGAGAAGCCCTGAGCCCACGCGAAGTCGTGCAGCGGATCTGTGAAGACGTCCGCACGAAAGGGCGTGACGCACTTTTGGAATACACCTCACGACTCGACCGTCGGGACCTGACAGCAGAATCCATTCGCGTTCAACCGGAAGAGTTTGAAGCCGCACGAAACGCCGTCGCCCCCGATTTCCTCGAAACAGTCCGACGGATTCGGGATAACGTGAGAGAGTTCCAGTCCGCCGTTCTGCCGCAGGATGCTCAGGTTACCCGAACTCTGGGTGGCGGCACGATAGAGCTGCGTCAAAGACACCTGCCGATGAAACGCGTGGGCATCTGCGTTCCGGGGGGCGCGGCGGCCTACCCGTCGACAGTTCTGATGACAGCCGTACCCGCCATGACGGCCGGCGTACCGGAGATTGCCATCGTCGTGCCGCCCACCGACTTTGGGGGCTACAACAATGACATGCTGGCCACCTGCCACGAGATCGGCGTCACTGAGGTCTACCGGGTGGGAGGTGCTCAGGCCGTCGCGGCTCTCGCCTATGGCGTCGAGGGAATTCCGCGGGTGGACAAGATCGTGGGCCCTGGCAACCTGTTTGTCGCCCTCGCCAAACAACGCGTCTTCGGAGACGTCGACATCGACAGCATTGCCGGTCCCAGTGAAGTGATCGTCCTCGCGGATGAGACCGCGAGGCCTGAGTTTGTCGCGGCCGATCTCATCAGCCAGGCGGAACACAGCCCCGGATCCGGAGTGCTGATTACATGGCATGAACCGCTGATTGCCGCGGTACAGTCAGCACTGAAACAACAGCTGGCTCAGCTTCCCCGAGGAGACCTTGCTCGACAATGCCTTGAGGACTACGGCGCGCTCATTCTCGCTCGCAGCGAAGACGAAGCCGCAGAACTGACAGACACTCTTGCCCCGGAACACCTGCATATCAGCATGGACGATGCTGAATCCATGCTGAAGAAGATTCAGAATGCCGGAGCAATCTTCATGGGACACTTCACACCTGTTGCACTTGGTGATTACATTGCCGGCCCGTCACACGTTCTTCCCACGGGAGGAACGGCCAGATTCGCGAACGGCCTCGCGTCCACAGACTTTCTCAAACGAAGCTCTGTGATCTGCTACGACGAAGAGTCGCTCAAAGCAGATGCCGACGGTGTCCGCCTGATGGCCGAGAAAGAAGGGCTGACCGCCCACAGTGCCAGCGTCGACATTCGACTTGGCTGATTCAAACAAACACAAACGGAGCCAGGAAAGATCATGGTCAAATCAGCAGTCACCATCGCCATCGTCCCGGAAGCGCGCAAGGGCCCATTCGTCTTTCATGAAGATGTTGCGGCGGGTTGCGCCAAAGCGGCCGCGCTGGGATTTGATGCTGTCGAGCTGTTCGCTCCGTCAGCGGAGGCGATTAACGCACAGCCTCTCGAACAGCTTCTGAGCGATCACAACCTGTCGCTGGCTGCCGTTGGAACCGGGGCCGGGATGGTGATTCACGGACTGCACCTCTGCGATCCGTCCGAAGACCGACGGCAACAGGGACGAGACTTCATCAAAGGCATCATTGATGCCGGCGCACCGTTTAAAGCTCCGGCCATCATCGGGTCAATGCAGGGCCGGTGGACAGCCGAAACGGACCAGGCCACAGCGCTGGGATACCTGCGAGACAGCCTCAACGAACTCGGCGCACACGCGGCACAGGCCGGCGCCCCACTGATTTACGAACCACTCAACCGTTACGAAACCAATCTCGCGACCACCATGAAAGAAGGCGTGGAACTTCTGGCTCCACTCGAGACAAACAACGTGGTGCTGCTCGCTGACCTGTTCCACATGAACATCGAAGAAGCCTGCATCGCTCAGGGAATTCGGGATGGTGGAAAACACATCGGCCATGTGCACTTTGTGGACTCGAACCGTCAGGCGGCCGGTCGAGGGCACATGAATTACGGCCCGATCGTGGAAGCTCTCAATGAGATCGGCTACGACGGATATGCGTCGGCCGAGGCATTTCCGATTCCGGATTCGGATGAGGCCGCACGACAAACGATTGAGACATTCAAAGCTGTCTTCGGCTAGACCATCAATGCTTGCGGTGGAGTCCGGATCGATTCATGGACTGCCTCCTCCCCGGAGCGGTCCACATGCCTCCGCTACCAATTGCAATGCTGCCAACCGTCTTACGAGGGCAGATGCTGTCTCCATTCACACTGTGGGCTTGTAGATCGCTCAGCAACAAGCCGGATTAATCCGTCAGCCCGCTGACAATAAAGTCAGTCTCGCCCGCCTGCTGGATGGGCGGTCGCGAAAATGCTGGTCCCCAAACTTCACGCCCGCTGCGGATGACTCATTCATCCTGTCCGCGTGCTTCGTCAAAAACGTGGCAAGGGACCGGAGCATTTCTGAATCAGCAATCACCCTGCCTTCACTCAGCCGCGAACACGTATCGGCTGAGTGGTCTGCCGGAACGTATCCAGACACCTGTATCGCTTCTGTCCTACCAGTTCGTAAAGCTTCCATCCGCACGCTGAAGACGAGGGCAATCGCCGTCCATCACGGGATACCTGGAAATCGCGGACTCATCAATTTCGACTCCGAGTCCTGGCGCTGTCGGCGGCAACATATTGCCGCGATCAAACGGAACCTGAACGGGAAACAGATCTGACAAAACTTCCCCTGGAATACGAGCACATTCCTGTACCGCGAAATTGCTGGTCGCGAGATCGAGATGCAGGCAGGCGGCCGTTGACACGGGTCCCAACGGGTTGTGCGGAGCGATGGCGATGTAATGCGTCTCACACCAGCCGGCGATTTTGCGCGCCTCTGTTAACCCTCCTGCAATACAAAGATCGACACGGCAGTAATCGATCCAGTCGTTTTCAACCGCTTCGCGAAACTCCCACTTGGTGGCGTATTGCTCGCCCATTGCGACCGGCACATTTGTGTGCTGCCTCAGGCGTCCGATTGCAGCAGGGTTCTCGCAGCGGACCGGGTCTTCCACGAAGAACACGTTGAGCGGCTCCAGTTGTCGACACAGCGTAACTGCATCGACGGGATCCAGTCGCGTATGCACGTCGATGATAATTCCGATGTCAGGCCCAACTGCCTCGCGCACACCAGTCACCAGTTCCACTCCTCGACGGACGGCGATTCGTGGTTCAAGCACATCACCATCGGACGGAAAGTTGAACCGCACGAACTGCCAGCCAGCCTCGACTCGCTGCTGGCATTGATCGAACATCGCGGGGAATTCAGCGTCGTCGATGTGGGGATAACAGGCGACTCGTTCGCGGACCAGTCCACCCAGCAGTTCGTAGACCGGTACTCCGAGTGCTTTCCCTTTAATGTCCCACAGCGCCAGATCGATCGCGCTGATTGCAGCTGCGCCGATGCGACCACCGGGAAAGAACCCACAGCGAAGCATGACCTGCCAGAGATGTTCAATTCTCCGGGGATCCTGCCCAACGAGTGACGGTGTCAGTGCCTCGATAAAACCGGCAATGGCCTTCTCACGCCATGTGATTCCCGCTTCACCGATGCCTGTCAGCCCACACTCGGTCTCCACGATGACGAACAGGAATGGGCGGACTTCTCCCACGATAATGGTGCGTACAGATGTAATTTTCATGGTGATGTCTTAACGTGAGACATGCATACGAAGCAAGTCAGTCCTTATCCGTTGAGCAGGAGTGAGCACTGCATGTCAGACAGTCCATTCGCACCTCCAGTCCCTCCTGCAAACAATTGGCTCAACAGTCCACGTCCCACGAGCCGTCGTTGGATCATTTTTGCGCTCGCAGCGGGAACCTCATTCCTCCTGTATCTGCATCGCTATACGTGGGTCATGGTCCGCCCGGAAGTTGAGCGGGAGTACTCACTGGACGGCACCGAAATGGGCATGCTCGACGCCGCCTTTAATCTCAGCTACACGCTGGGCCAGGTGCCGGGCGGTGTTTTCTGTGACATATTTGGCCCTCACATGTTCCTGGGAGTGATCATTGCACTGTGGTCGCTTGCACTGCCGATGACCGGCTACGGCGGCTTCTGGGGCATTGGGGCTGGCAGGTTGGTATTCGGAGCCGCTCAGGCTGGTTGTTATCCATCCCTTGCAAAAGTCACCCGGCTTTGGATCCCATTCAGCCAGCGAACATCACTCCAGGGACTCATTGCCAGTTTCTTTGGGCGAGGCGGTGGAGCTGTCTCGACTCTTGCATTCGGATTCCTCCTTGGGGCCGGCATGCCATGGCGAAACGCACTCCTCGTCATGGGCGCCGTCGGCCTCGGATTCGCCGGATTATTTATCTGGCTGTGCCGCAACAGTCCCGATGAAGATCCACAGGTGAATGACGCGGAACGAGATCTGATTCGCGAAGGAGAATCCGAAGCCTCGGACGCACCGGCCGTGCTTCCGGCTTCTGTCGCGCTAAAGAACAGCAGCATGCGATGGTTTGTCGTGCAGCAGTACATGAATGCCGGTGCCGACTTCATCTACTCCACGCTCATGGGAAGCTATTTCGTCGCCACTCACAATGTCGAGGACAAGGTCATCCTTGGGCTACTGGCATCGCTTCCACTCTTCGGAGGAGCGGTCGGCGGAATTGTTGGTGGAATCATCAACGACGTTCTCATCCGAACCACGGGCAGCAGGAAAAAAGCGCGTCGTGTTGTCGGCTCAGTCGGCAAGGTTCTGGCCACTGTGTTTCTGTTCCTTGCAGTCACGTCCGGGTCCCCCATGGTGGGAGCATGGTTGCTGTTCGTCACCAAGTTCTTCAGTGACTGGACGCAGCCGACCGTCTGGGGCACTTCCACCGACCTCGGAGGTCGATACTCAGCAACCGTCTTCAGTATCATTAACGCATCCGGCTGCATCGGCGGCGTAGTCACGCTGATTGGGGGCGTGCTCTTGAGCCGGGTCCGCGTTAGCGGGCGCGATGAGAACTCGATTGAGAATGTCGAGCGCGTCTTTGGCATCCTGATGATATTCACCGCCTGCGCAATGGCCTTTGCGCACGGATCCAACGACGTTGCTAACGCTGTAGGCCCCTTGGCAGCTGTGGTCAGCACGGTGCAATCAGGCGGTGCAATCGGTGAGACCAGTCTGATGC
>CAJWGB010000032.1 GCA_913031625.1 uncultured Planctomycetaceae bacterium
ACGGTTCCTGTCTGATCCTGTTCCCTCATCGAGTGAGCCATTCGCACTGCGAAGAAGCCCTCTTTAGTGTCAAAGAACGTGGTGTCCTTTACGGCAGTCAGTGTGATCTCGTAGGTGACCAGTGAGTTGGGGTGGAAGACGACGCGGGTCTGTTCTTTGAGCAGGTCGCTGTCTCCGTCCATCCATGTGTTCTTGAGTGTCAGGATGCCGACGTCGCTCTTGCCGGTAACGTGTTCCACGCTGTTGTTCACGATCTTTGCTTTCTCGTGCCAGTAATTCAGCTTGCCGGAATTCACAGAGTCGACCGCGATCCAGACTCCCTTGTGATGGAAGTGGTCCGTTCCTTCCTTCGACGATCCCTGTTCGGCAGCCGTCGGAATAATCGGACGCAGCACGTTCTTTCCGCTGGGGGTCTTCACTGGAAAAAGGAACGGCTTGGCCCACTCGCCACCGTGATTCAGCACGCCGAATGTCCTCCCGTCGATCTTGATCTCGAGTTCGGTATCGCTTTTCCTGACAAATGCGACTCCACGGGCCATGGCCGGAGCAGTCAGAGACAACATCAGAAGTGCAGCGAGCAGAGGGAGGGAACGTGACATGGGGCGAATTCCTGTGGAAAGGGAAGCAGAACATTCAAATGCTATCGGAGCCGGGATTCGGATTCCACAGAGTCGCCTCGTCCCATCCTCGCTCGTTCTGTATTGTGCCGGTATGCGAAATCAGCCGTTTCATGACGAACTGGCGCCTGTTGGGAATGCACAGGTGGACTCGGGAAAGCGAATCCCCGGGCTGACTCTGCTGTTTGCCGCTGGATTCTTTGTTGTCCTGAGTCGTCTGGCATGGGTGCAAAACAGTCTTCAGGACGGGTATCTCAAGGCATTGGATCGGACCACGGTCACCTATGAGTCGATTCCTGCTCGAAATGGTCGCATCGTCGGCGAGAATGGGACTGTCTATGCGGAGGACGTGGACGAATTCACTATTCAGGTTCATTACCGATGGTTGCAGTCGCCTCTTCATGACAGCTGGCTCAGGCGCGAAGTGCGGCGCAGGCTGACGCGAGCGGAACGCCGTGATGAGTCACTCGTCGCAGAATGCGAGGCGGAGATTCGGGCTGACCAGGTCAGACTCTGGGAGCAACTGAGCCAACTGACAGGACTGTCACCTCAGGAACTCGCTCAACGCAGAAGCAGCATTCAGGACCGAGTTGCTCAGATTGCCAGTGCCGTCAATGCAAAGCACTTTCAGGAGCCGACGCGCGAAACTCTGCACGAGGATGGTCTGCTGGTTCGAATTGCATCTGACATCCGGTCAGCACTGACGACTGAGCCCAAACGGACTACGGACGAGCGAATCGTCGTTCTGGAAGAGGAGTCATGGCACGACGTGGTGGTCGACTGCGGTTTTGAAATACGAGCAGTCATCGAGGAACAGCCCCACCGGTTTCCCGGAGTGCGAGTTCGGTCTCAGTATCGCCGTCATTACCCGCAGGGACATGTCGCCGCACATCTTATTGGCGCCCGGACGTTGGTGCGTGAAGAAGAAGTTCCTGACTCCACCCGCAAAGAAGGGGAACAGATCGGGCGATTCGGGCTTGAGAAATCATGGAACGCCCACTTGCGCTGCCGGCCGGGCCGACGAAAAGTTGTGCGCAATCGTCGTCTTGAGATCGTTGAATCAACGGTCATCGAGAGGGAGTCTGCCGGCAGGGACCTGGTGGTGACGCTTGACTATGGCCTGCAGAAGTTTGCCGAGAATCTCCTGGATGAAGCTGTTGGTCCGAATGTCCCCGGTTACCTTGCCGGGGATGCGGAGGATGCTTCTGATTGTCCTCAGGCTCTGGGGGGAGCCGTTGTTGTGATGGAGTGCTCTACGGGTAGACTGGTTGTTGGCGCATCTGCTCCTTCCTATTCGCTGGGACTGTTTGTGCACAGTCGCCAGGCAGACTGGGACGCCTTGAACGCTGATTCTCGGAGTCCTCAGACGAATCGCATTCTGACCGGGACAACTCCCGGCCGCCTGATGACGCCTGTTACCGCGATCGCGGCGATCAACGCTGGTGTCCTTGATCCGGACTACGTGTTTCAGTGTTCGGGCTTTCTCGGCGAATCTCAGGAACACGCCTGTTCCGTAGTGCAGGGGCACGGAGGCGTGCGGTTGCGGGAAGCGTTGGCAGGCGGCTGTCGCATTTACTTTCAAAATGCAGCGTTGCAGACTGGTTCCAGGCGGATGGTCAGTTGGAAGTCGCGCTTTGGATTTGGATCCATCACAGGATCTGATTTGCCGGGCGAGGCGTCGTGCGCTGATCCTGCGATCGCCAGTTCGCGGGCGCAAAGCCAACTGCTGGCAAACGCTGTCGGACGAAGAATGAAGGCGACGCCCCTTCAGCTTGCCAGAATGATGGCGGCCATCGCGAATGGCGGAGTTTTGGTAACGCCGCATGTTGGCAGTCATTCCGGCCTGATAGATGAACAGTCGGCTCCGGCCGAGCTCGTACGATCGAGAATCCCGGAGCTCGGGCATGCTGAATCCAATGCAGTCGCCGAGGGACTACGGGCGGGGGCGGGCAGTACTGGAGGTGCTGTTTACAAATGGCTACATCCTGAGAAGATATCGGTTGCTGCGATCGCGGCTACAATTGACAGCACATCGGTACATGTTGACGTACCGACGGGCCTTGTGGCTGGGTATTTCCCTGCGGATGCGCCTCGCTATTCATTTGCGGCTGTGCTCGAACACGGAGGCGAAGGTCACCGCCATGTGGCCCCACTGGTTGCTCAGATCATCAAACGCATGTATCCAGAATCCCCATGAACTGTACGCTCTTGTCCGCCGTTGTTGTCCTGACTTCCGTCTCGGTACAGGCACAGAAACTCCCGTCCGGTGACGCAACAATCAGGGCCCCCTTCCGAGGTTCGGAGATTGTGATTACAACCACCCGGCGACTTGCGGGGGCCATTCATTCGCTGAAGTGGAATGGTCAGGAGTTTATTAACAGCACTGATCACGGCCGACAGCTTCAGTCTGCCTCCAATCTTGATGCTGGCTCAAAGTTTACCGGCGAAACATTCAACCCGACTGAAGCAGGGTCACGATTTGATGGAGCCGGGGCCCGGTCAACAAGCCGTCTGCTGCATCTGTTTGCTGAGGGCAACCAGCTGCAAACGACATCGCAGATGGCCTTCTGGCTTCGCCCTGGGGAAAAGTCGTCGGGGAATCCGGCGAAGAACAAGGCTTTACTTTCGAATCACCTGCTGACGAAGCGAGTGACCATTGGCTACGATGACATGGCAAACGTCATTCAATACAACGTCACGTTTGGAACTCCGGTGGGTGAGCATCATACGTACGCTCAGTTTGAGGCTGTGACCGGCTACATGCCGTCAGTCTTCAGCCGGTTTCTCGCAGTCGATCTAAATTCCGGAGAGCTGCTGCCTCTTACTGACGGGCCGGGTGAGCAACGACATCCTGTCATTCTGTCGACACCCTCCGGGTCACACGCCATGGGCGTCTATTCGGCGGATCAGCCTTCACCAGGGTATGAACATGCCGGATATGGACGATTCCGATTTGAACGGCAGAAGGTGGTGAAATGGAATTGCGTCTTCCGAATTCGCAGCAGGGAGGGAGTGCCACCGGATGACTATTCGTTTCAGCAGTTCGTCGTTGTGGGGACACGTGACGATGTCCGCACCTCGATTCTCAGGCTTCACAACAAACTGAAGAAAGACGACGGTTTGCGGCGTGAGTAATGTTGTGTGTCCGAACTCTTTCCGGATTCTCAGAGTTCGCGTGAAAGGCTGGCCCGATTCGCGTGTGTTCACAGTATCCAATGGTGGCACAGTCAGTCGGGAAGTACCCGGGGGCATCCTGGCATGGTCTGGTCTCCTAAGTTCAGGAACCTGAAGGCGACAGCCGTGATTCAGAAATCGCGTCAGGAAGAAGGCGTGCGTGAAGTCTGGTTCCGAGTTGATCCGGCAATGGGAATGATTCGGCCTAATCCAGGGTCCAGCGTGCCATTCTCAACGATGCAAACTTGCTGGACGTCGGCTTTTCGTACCACACGGACATGAACTTTCCGGGTGACAGTTCTGCGGATGTGGCATACCCGAGATCGTAATTCTCTCCGTCACCGTACAGGACCATCGCCTCCGACCATGACTGGCCGTGATCTTCACTGATACGGGCCTGGCACCCAAGTGGCCCTCGGCGATGTCCATAGGTCATGAGGATTCGGTCGTCACTCAGTCTTACCAGATGTGAGGGCAGCCCCCAGACTCCAATCAATTTCGTGGGTGTCCAGGTTGTGCCTCCATCCGTCGACATGGTCTGCAGCGTTTCTCCCGCGTTGCGTGTGTTGTGGTTTCTGATCTGGACCACCAGTCGTCCGTCCGCGGCCTGAACTGCGTGCAGCTCGTGATACTTACTCGGATCGTCTCCTTCTCGGATGGGGAGTTTGCTCAGCAGCTTCCACGTCATGCCGTCGTCGTCGGACGTCCACACGCCAATGATACGATCCTTCGCCCAGAGAGAGATTCCGGCGTACATGAGCCGACCGTCATTAAGATTGATGGGGCCGTGTGGGCTGTTGCACGGGATGCGATATGCGGGGGACCAGTTTCTGCCCTGATCATCAGACCGGACCAGCCAGCAGCCGAGGCGTTCTTCGTGCTGGCCAGGCTTGAGACGTCGATGAGCGGCCTCCCATCGCGCAAGGTCCGTATCGCTCATGGTTGGGTTACCGACCGCTGCGCCCTTGCGAGCCTTCTCGAGGATTGGGACGTAGGCATTTGAGGTGAACGTTGAGACCAGCAGAGTTCCCCTGGAGGTCTCGACGATCCCGGCATCTCGGTCGTCCACTGGGCCGTCGAGAATCGTTCGTGCAAACGTCCACGTCTTTCCGTTGTCAGAAGACCTGATGAGTTCGACTCGGCCAAACGGACAGACGTGACTGTCTCTCCCTCCACTGCAGACCACCATCAATTCACCTGACTTACAGCGCGTCAGTGTGGGCCAGCCGTGGTAGCGGTTCTGCAGGCTGATCGTCCGAATTTCCTCGACTTTGAATCCCGGGGCAACTGGGAGTGGTGTTGCCATGGCAGTTGCGGCAAGTGTGGTAGCGGACGCTGACAAAAGAGTGCGGCGGGAGATTCGAGGCATGTTTTTTCCTTTCAAAGTGGGCCAGTATCCTACCGAGGCGGCCCTCGAATCAGTAGGCATCGCCTGATTCACTCGTCAGTTGGAGATTCAGTTGCGATACTCAGGCGTCCGAATTGTTTCGTTGAGAGTCCCGATATGAAAAAACTCATTTCCTATTTGTGTGTCACATGTGCAGTGACGGTGAGCGGCCTTGCTCAGGTGAAACCTGATCTAATCCCTCTGACGTATAACGACGCAGATCTTGTTGTCGATCTGGGGGTCGGCCTGTGGGCTCATCCGGTTCCGATGGATTACGACGGAGACGGAGATTTCGATCTGGTTGTCAGCTGTCCGGACAAGCCCTACAACGGCACGTGGTTTTTCGAGAATCCGGACGGCAACGTCAGGATGCCTGTCTTCAAGCCGCCGGTCAAAGTGGGCCCCGGACACCACAGTTTGCGGGTTTCGTACGTCAAAGACAAAACGGTCGTGATGACACCCGCTCATGTGTTTCAGGATTTTCCCGCGAACCAGTTCAGTCAGCCTCGAAAGCTAAAAGTGCCGACGAAGGCGACAAACGCTCGCAAGACTCGCGCGAACCAATGGCATCAGGTGGACTGGGACAACGATGGTGACCATGACCTGTTGATCGGACTTGGCATCTGGGACGATTACGGCTGGGATGATGCCTGGGATCAAACCGGAACATGGACGAACGGACCGCTCCACGGTCACGTTTATGTTGTGCTTAACGAAGGGACTGACGAGAGCCCCGGATGGGCGGCGGCTGAACGGCTCAATGCCGGGTCGGAGCCGCTGGATGTATACGGCTGGCCCAGTCCGTGCCTCGCCGACTTTGATGGTGATGGTGACCGAGACCTCATCTGTGGTGAGTTCGTCGATCACTTTACGTGGTTCGAAAACACGGGGACGGATTCAGACATTCGGCTTGCCGCCGGCAAACGTGTGCTGACTGTTGACGGGACCGAGCTGCAGATGGATCTGCAGATGATCGTTCCCACACCGATTGACTGGGACCGCGATGGCGACCCGGACCTGATTGTCGGCGACGAAGATGGGCGGGTGGCGTTCGTGGAGAATGTCACCAGTGAGACAGTCAGGAATCCGAACTCCCCTCTGTTTCGTGCTCCGGTGTACTTTCAACAACATGCAGGCTGGTTGAAATTTGGAGCACTCGCTACGCCATTTGGAGCAGACTGGGACGGAGATGGAGACACCGACATTCTGTGCGGCAATACGGCTGGCTATATCAGCTTCTTTGAGAACAAGGGTGGCACTCCTGTGAAATGGGGAGCACCCAGATTGCTCAGCGCCGGCGGCCGGACCATTCGGATTATGGCTGGCCCGAACGGATCGATTCAGGGGCCGTGCGAATCGAAGTGGGGCTACACAACTCTGTCTGCCGCTGACTGGGACGGCGACGGTGCCCTCGACATTCTGGCCAATTCGATCTGGGGAAAAGTCGTCTGGTATCGAAATTCAGGGAGCAGGCAAAACGGGCTGCCGGTGCTGGAGGAAGCACGGTCTGTGGAAGTGGAATGGCCGGGGGAGACGCCAAAGCCTGCGTGGACGTGGTGGACGCCTGTCGGAAAAGAACTGGCGACACAGTGGCGAACCACGCCCGAAGCGGTGGACTTCAATCAGGATGGATTGACTGACCTTGTGATGCTGGATCAGGAGGGATACCTGAGTATGTTCCGACGAAAGAAGCACAATAAGAAACTGATACTCATGCCACCGGAGCGGTTGTTTGTGGATGGCAAAGGGAAGCCGCTTCAGCTCAATGAACGAAAGGCGGGCGGAAGTGGTCGTCGTAAAATCCATGTCGTGGACTGGGACGGAGACGGCGATCTGGACCTGCTGACGAATAGTATGAATGCAGATTTCTACGAGAATACCGGGCTCAAAGATGGCCGCGTGATACTCGAACACCGCGGACCGATCGGAGAACGCAAACTCGCCGGGCACACGAGCAGCCCGGCCACAATTGACCTTAACAGGAATGGGAAGCCTGACCTGTTGGTTGGTGCGGAAGACGGCCATCTGTATTGGCGTCCTGAATAGTCGCGGAAGGTTGACCGGCAATGTCGCGAAGCTGATCACATGGCTGCGCCGGCGGCGACAGCGACCTGCGATGTTGCCCCATACGTTGACGCGCGGCATGCCATACTTCGGGTCTTTCACGCAAACGGATTGAATTATTGGTGGTGCCTGCTGTGGCCGCCTGCGGCTATAACTGTAGCCACCACGCAGTTGTGGCGGTCAACGCTGGCCGGCCTTACCTCTTTCGTCGCATTCGTCGGCTGGTTCAGGTGTCCGGGCGGCAGAAGGTATTCTGTCGCCGCCGTCGCCAGACGGCGGTCACTTTGCAGAGTCGTCGTACGTCGCCCTGAGAGTAATTACAGGAATTCCGATCCTGCTGACTTGGAACGCCGGACGAAACCGTAGACTGGGCGGACCTGACCTGCAGTTTCGTAGTAAGAAGAGTTCTGATGAAAACAGCCTGGCTGGAATGTGCCACCGGCATCAGCGGTGATATGACACTGGGAGCATTGATCGACGTGGGAGTTGATCGCAGTGCGATTGACGCGGCAATCGCTTCTCTCAAGCTTCCGGACGTTCGATTGCGTGTTGAGACTGTTATTAAGAGCGGTTTCCGGGCGACGCATGTGCTGGTTGACCATCCCGAACAGCACGCTCATCGACACTATTCTGATATCTGCCAGATTCTTGATCAGGCAGACGCACTGACAGACCGCCAGCGCGAGATAGCTCGACAGCTGTTTCTTGCTGTGGCGGAGTCAGAAGCGCGTGTGCATGGTTCAACGATCGAAAGGGTTCATTTTCATGAAGTAGGTGCTGTCGATTCGATCGTGGATATTGTCGGCGCTGCGGTCGGCTTTGATCTGCTTGGAGCTGATCGGATCGTCTGCAACTTTGTGCCGCCAGGCCGTGGATACGTGCACATTGATCATGGGATCTGTGCTGTACCTGCTCCCGGTACGGCGGAGATACTGAAAGGGATTCCTCTGGCCGATGTGCCGATCGAAGCGGAACTGACGACACCAACGGGAGCTGCGATCGTTAAGACACTGGCGGATTCATTTGGCCCATTGCCGGCGATGACCATTGAACAGGTGGGCTACGGTGCGGGCACGATGACGTTTCCACAGCGAGCGAACATTCTGCGGTTGTTCGTCGGAAACGCTGCGGCAGCTCCGAACAGCGATTTTGTGTCCCTGCTGGAAACAAATCTTGACGACGTCAGTGGCGAGGTGATTGGCCATACACGCAATCGACTGATGGGATCAGGTGCGCTCGATGTCTACACGACCCCCGTTCAGATGAAGAAGGATCGCAGTGGTGTGATTTTGTCTGTGATCTGTCGTCCAGAGGACGAACAGGACCTTGAGCAGATTCTTTTCAATGAAACGGGGACTCTTGGGATTCGACGAACTGTCGTTCAGCGCAGTACTCAACATCGTGATCATATTGACGTTAAGACCCCGTGGGGGACCGTGACTGGCAAACGCGCATGGCGAACCGGCAGTCCCCCGTCGTTTGCTCCAGAGTTTGAAGATTGTGCAAAGCTTGCGTCAGAGCACGGTGTTGCCCTGCGGGACGTTTACCGGGCTGCGGAATCGGCCTTCCTGCAATTAGCTGATTCAGGCACACTACCGGAGTCCGCAGGAAGTACGTCAGACGGTCACTCGCACGATCACGATGGTCATTCACATGACCACGATCATCACTCGCATGATCATGACGGACACTCCCACGACCACGATGGTCATTCTCATGACCATGATCATTAGGCGACAGTCTGAAAACCGTCCGAGTTGTTCGCAGGCACTGCATTTGCTGTGTGGACGATCCGGACACCGGTTTTAGGACTGGTTCCAGGCGGCGGTGAGTCGCGCACACGACACGTCAGGGACGACATGTCAGAGGAATCAGAACATCCGACATTGAGTCCGGCAGAATGGCTGGACGTAGTGTCTGCAGCATACAGTCTGGAGATCCAGCGCCACGAACTGGAGCTCAAACGTCTGCGTGCTGATTCTGGAAAGGTCGCTGATCACCCGGCTGGTGACTATGTCATACGAATTCGACGCGCTGCCTGGTCAGAGTGAGCACACTCAGAGAAGGTTCCGCTGGCCCTGTGAGACTGGATCGCAAACTGCAGGTTCGCCGGAGCAGATTCCTGAGCGTGCGAACAAATGGAAAATCACCGCTCACGCGGCCCGTGACGGGTGTCGATGCGACTTGCCTGGGATTCGGGATGCAGCTTCCTATAATCCACCGGTCGGCGAGGGCAGGGAGTTTTCGCCGGACGATGCTGCGACGTGTTTGTGCTGAAAATCGACTGTGCTTTGAGCCGCAGTGTCGGTGCGAACACGTTTGAGTGCCCGGTCGTTAGGGCCGGGGATGATCTTCGACTGAGGGATTCCATCGTCGATCATGAATTCCTGACCGACTGCCATCGGTCTCAGTAACTCGACAGGTTCATGTCCGAAACTGAAATCGTCATCCGTGGTGCGCGCGAGCACAATCTTCGCAATGTTTCTCTGACTCTGCCGCGCAATAAACTGATCGTCATGACCGGGGTCAGTGGCTCCGGAAAGAGCAGCCTGGCTTTTGACACACTCTATGCTGAAGGGCAGCGACGGTACGTCGAATCGCTGTCGACCTATGCGCGACAGTTCCTCGGGCAATTGCCGAAGCCCAATGTGGATTCAATTTCAGGTCTCGCGCCCTCCATCTCAATTCAGCAGAAGTCGACCAGCCGAAATCCTCGCAGCACCGTCGGAACGATCACAGAGATCTTCGACTACCTCCGTGTCCTCTTTGCCCGGGTCGGACAGGGGTATTGCTACGTCTCCGGCAAGCCCATTCAGGCTCAGTCCAGTGACTCAATCATCGACTCGATTGCAAGCATGCCGGAGGGAACGCGATATTCAATCCTGGCACCCCTTGTACAAAATCAGAAAGGCGAGTTCAGGGACCTCTTTGAAGACCTTCTAAAACGCGGTTTCCTGCGAGCTCGTGTGGATGGGGAAGTGATCTCACTGAATGAAGATCCCGGACTCCGGCGTCATCATAAACACAATATTGAAGTTGTCGTTGACCGTCTTGCTGTCGGACCTGGGTCCAGAAGTCGGCTGGCAGAAGCTGTGGAGCAGGCGCTCAAGCTGGCCGACGGACGTTTGATCTGTGCAGTGCAGCACGATGCTCCACCGGATAATTCGGCAAACAGCGGTCAGACGGACGACCGACTTTACAGTGCCAATTATGCGTGCGCAGAAAGCGGGATGAGCTATGAGCCACCGACGCCACAGCTGTTCAGCTTTAACAGTCCGCTGGGGATGTGCATGGAGTGCAATGGTCTCGGGATGCGGCATGGTTTTCCATCGGGAGCGATCGTCGTCGATGAGAAGAAGTCGATCCGCAATGGTGCCACTTTATTTCTGCCATCACTGCAGAAGATCGGTCGGTGGCCACGGCACATTCTAAAAGGTGCGGCGGAAGCAATTGAGAAGATCGTGGGGATGGAGCACGAGTCTCTGTTGAAACTCAAATGGAAGGATCTGCCAGCCGAAGCGAAGAAGCTGTGGCTGCACGGGACCGGTGACAAACACATTACCTTCAGCTGGAGAACACGCGGTGGTGTGTACAAGCACGGGGGTACGTGGGAAGGCTGGGTCAATCGGCTGCTGGATAATTATCGCAACGCAAAGAACCCCATGTTGCGGCGGTCGATGGAGAAGCACCTTGAGGTTTTGCCGTGTCAGGCCTGCGAGGGTGAGCGATTAAATCGGCAGGCTCGTAATGTGCGGCTGACGACGACCAGTCGCCGATTCGCGAGGCGCGGCCTGCCCAAACAGCTGAGTCTTCCTCAGGTGTGTGCACTCAGTATTCAGGAAGCGTCGGAGTTCTTCGACTCACTGAAGCTTGGGGAGACGCAGCAGATCATCGCTGAGGAGGCATTGAAGGAAATCCGCGGAAGGCTTGGTTTCCTGCTGCAGTGCGGTCTGCACTACCTGACGCTGCATCGATCTGCTCCGACATTGTCCGGGGGAGAGTCCCAGCGGATTCGACTTGCCGGACAGATCGGATGCGGACTTGTCGGCGTCGTCTACATTCTGGACGAACCCTCCATCGGGCTGCATCCGCGCGACAATACGATGCTGCTCGAAAGCCTGCAGCATCTTCGTGACCAGGGCAATACGGTCATTGTCGTCGAGCATGATGAAGAAACCATGCGAGCCGCAGACCATGTCGTTGACTTTGGACCTGGACCGGGTGTGCGAGGCGGCGAACTGGTCGTGGAAGGGACGGTCAAAGATGTCCTCAAGAGCAAACGGAGTCTGACGGGGCAGTACCTGAGTGGCACAAAGAAAATTGATGTGCCTTCTCATCGACGCGGACAGCCGGAATCCAGCGGGAAACCTAAGAAGAAGCGGACCGCAAAGAAGAAGAAGGCGGCTGCGGCCTCGCTCTGTGGAACCAAAGATGTCATCACAGTCAAAGAACCGCAGCACAACAACCTCAAAGGCGTAGACGTCAGTTTCCCGCTCGGTCGCTTCGTGTGTGTGACGGGTGTCAGCGGCAGTGGAAAGAGTAGCCTGACGAGCGACATTCTCTGGCAGGTCCTGAACCGCGATGTAAACCGTGGTAAGGGGGAGCCTGGGAAACACGGCCGTGTCAATGGCCTGACGAAGATCGACAAGGCGATCGATATCGATCAGTCGCCGATTGGACGCACTCCTCGAAGTAATCCGGCAACGTACGTCAAAGTCTTTGACGAGATTCGTAAGCTTTTTACATCTTTGCCGCAGTCGAAAATGCGCGGTTATAAACCGGGGCGATTCAGTTTCAATGTCGCTGGTGGACGCTGTGAAGCATGTGAGGGGCACGGGGCGACTAAACTGGAAATGGACTTTCTGGCCGACATCTGGGTTCCGTGTGATGTCTGTGAAGGAAGACGTTTCAGTCATGAAACGCTGGAAGTGAAGTACCGCGATCACAGTATCGCCGACATCCTGAAGATGGAGATTCGGGATGCGATTCAGGTGTTTGAGAACGTTCCAAAGATCAATCGCCTGCTGCAGACGCTGATTGATGTGGGTCTGGACTACATGCAGCTGGGACAACCCTCTCCAACATTGTCAGGCGGGGAAGCTCAGCGTATCAAACTGGCTCGAGAACTGGGAAAGAGATCCACCGGGCAAACACTTTATCTGCTGGATGAGCCGACGACAGGGCTGCACTTTGCGGATGTTCACAAGCTGCTGGAAGTGCTGCATGGATTTGTGGAGCAGGGCAACACGGTCATTGTTGTGGAACACAATCTTGACGTGATCAAAACAGCAGACTGGGTGATCGACATGGGACCGGAGGGCGGAGCCGGCGGAGGGATGGTCGTGGTTCAGGGGACTCCCGAAGAAGTCGCTGCGTGCAAAGAGTCTCACACTGGTAGAGCACTCTGCGATGTGCTGCCCGGCCTGAAGCCTCGACGGAAGTCAAACAGGTCCGGCAATGGTAAGTCGAAGTCAGATCCATTTGCATTCAGCAAACGGATTCAGATCAAGGGGGCGGCTCAGCACAATCTGCAACAGGTGGACGTGAATGTGCCTCGTGGGGAGATGAGTGTTTTCTGTGGGCCCAGTGGCAGCGGTAAGACATCTCTGGCGATGGACACGCTGTATGCGGAGGGGCAGCGCCGATACGTCGAAAGTCTCTCAGCCTATGCGCGGCAGTTCCTCGGCCAGATGCCGAAGCCAAAAGTGGAGAGTATTCAGGGCTTGAGTCCGGCCATTGCCATTGAGCAGAAAACAGTCGGTGCGACTCCTCGTTCTACCGTAGGAACTGTCACTGAGATCTACGACTACCTGCGTGTGCTCTACGCACGACTCGGAACTGTCCACTGCCCAACCTGTGGCGAACCGGCCCGGAAGCAAACCACTGATGAAATCGTGGATGCGATTCTGAAACTCCCGGCAAAGTCTCGATTGATGCTGCTGGCGCCCGTGGAACTGGATCGCCAGATTCCATTTGCCACCGTATTTGAACGCCTTCGCAGGAATGGATTTGTTCGAGTGCGAATCGACGACAAGACATACTCGCTCGAGGACCCGCCGGAACTCGATCACCGTCGCCGGCATGAAGTGGAAGTGGTTGTCGATCGCTGCATTGTCGATAAGAAGCAGCGCGGCCGAATTACGGATTCCACTGAGGCAGCTCTGGATGTTGGCAAGGGCGTCATTCGGGTGGTGGTGGCTGAAGATGGTGTCGAGGAGTCAGAGTGGGAGGACCATGTCTTCAGTCTTCATCTGTCGTGTCTGGACTGCGGCTACAGTTATGAACATCCAACGCCTCAGCAATTCAGCTTCAACAGTCCGCTGGGATGGTGCTGGTCGTGCGAGGGCCTTGGCACTGAGTTTGGCGCCAATCAGTCACTGTTGATCACCAGTCCGGAGCGGTCACTTCTTGAGGGCGCTATTGGGGCATTGCCCGACCCGAACAGGGACGCAGTATTTCGAATGCTGCTGGAGGCCATCAGCAAAGAATTTGGCATTCCTCTGGATCAGCCATGGTATCTCCTGGATGAAAAACAGCAGCGACTGCTGCTGTATGGCGATGCGGACCGCTGGGTGCTTGTCCAGAATCCTCAGACTGCAGATGGCGACCTCTGTGCACCGATCAGATTTCGGTTTCGGGGGCTCTATCCAACGATCGAAATGGCGGGGCGGCTGTCGTATTCTCATCGCCGTTCCCTGATGGAAATGGCGGGCGAAAAGGATTGCAGTGTTTGCGGCGGCAGTCGGTTGCAGGAAGTGACGGCGGCGGTGAAGTTGAAGAAGGTGACACTGCCTCAACTCTGCCGCATGCCACTGCATCGTGCTTTGGAGTTCCTGAAACGCCTGCGACTGACGAAGACGCAGAAGCAGATTGCCGGAGATCTGTTGCAGGAGTCGATTCATCGACTGACGTTCCTTGTTGATGTCGGCCTGGATTATCTGACGATGGATCGTTCCATGCCGACTCTGTCAGGCGGCGAGTCTCAGCGTATTCGTCTGGCAGGGCAGGTGGGCCGTTCGCTCACTGGTGTGCTCTACGTACTGGATGAACCTACGATTGGCCTTCATCCGCGAGACAATGGGCGTTTGCTTGGTGCTCTGCGGCGCCTTCGGGATCTTGGAAACACAGTGCTGCTCGTCGAACACGATCGAGAAGTGCTTGAAGCTGCGGATCGGCTGTATGACTTTGGGCCGGGTGCCGGGCGTCTGGGGGGGAGTGTTGTTGCTGAGGGCACGCCAAAGCAGTTGGGACGCAAGGCGAAGAAGTCTTTGACGGGAGGCTACCTGAGTGGCCTGCAGGGCATTCCGATTCCGGAACAGCGTCGTATGGAGAGTGCTCGGCGACCACTGCCCGACATGGCTGAGAAGCGGCCGCGATTGACACTGCACGGGGCCACTCAGAACAATTTGCGGAATGTCGATTTGAGCATTCCGGTGGGGGTGCTTACGTGCATCACCGGAGTGAGCGGTAGTGGCAAGAGCAGCCTGGTGATGAATACGCTGGCTCGTGCAGTGTCGCGAAAACTAAATCTGACGACGGATGCTCCAGGTCCGCATCGTGACCTGGTGGGGATTGAGCATCTGTCCAAGATTGTGGTGGTGGACCAGAACCCCATTGGCAATACGCCGGCTTCAAACCCCGGAACATACACGGGCGTCTTTGAGCATATCCGGACTCTGTTCGCCAAAATGCCGGATTCGAAAGTGCGAGGTTACGGTCCCGGGCGTTTCAGTTTTAACCGCTCCGGTGGCCGCTGCGACGACTGCGAAGGAATGGGGCAGCAGAAGATTGAAATGCATTTTCTGCCCGACGTCTGGGTCGAGTGCAATACCTGTCGCGGTAAGAGGTACAACGCCGAAACACTCAGTGTGAAGTTCAATGACTATTCCATTGCTGATGTGCTGGAGATGCCGATTGAGAAGGCACTGGAAGTGTTCTCGAACGTGCCAAAGATTCGAGCACCGCTGGCGACACTCAACGCGATCGGCCTTGGGTACCTGACCATTGGGCAGTCGGCACCGACACTCTCAGGTGGCGAAGCTCAACGAATCAAGCTGGCTGCAGAGCTTGCGAAACCCAACAAGGGCCAGACGCTGTATCTGCTGGACGAGCCAACTACGGGGCTGCATTTCGATGACATCGCGAAGCTGTTGGCAGTGCTCAACAGTCTGGTCGAGCAGGGCAATTCCGTCGTCGTGATTGAGCACAATCTGGACGTGATTAAGACAGCGGACTGGATCATTGATCTTGGCCCGGAAGCAGGCGCGGGCGGTGGGCATATTGTCGTGGAAGGAACCCCGGAAGATGTTGTTGAGCATGCCAGTGCCAATGGAAAAGCGAAGCCCCACCGGTCATGGACGGGGGAAATGCTTGCTCCGGTTCTGAAGGAAGCGAAAGCCGGAACAATCGAAGTCTTCGATGTTGAGGAGGTTGCAAGGAAACGCGCTGATGACGTGAGTGTTGATCAACTCGGCAAGGCTGCCAAACTTCCCTGGGAAGTTGACGGTCAGCGATGGCACACGCAGGAGTGTCTCAGCCATGATGGCCAGCGTTGTCGCTGGGACGGTGAGGCGCTTCAATTCGTGGTGGACTTCTTCGCGGCAGACGAGCGGCTTTCACCCGTCAACTGGAATCATCGTTCCACCATTGAGGTCAAATCCAAAGGCGGGCTGGGCTGGCTGCTGCATGCCCGCAGCGGGCATGAATGGCTGCTTACGCTCTGCTTCAGGGTCAGGAAGAACACCTTCGAGCAGAAGTCTCTGTCAGCAGCCTTGAATCTGACGCCAATTGATGATGTCGAAGAGATTCACTACTACAGCCAGTCACCACGCGTAAGGGTTCGCAACCTGAAGACTCCCTGGCAGGAAGTCACCATCAAGATCTGGAAGAAGGAAGAAGTTGACAATGATGCCTTCCGGGAGTTTCTGCAGACTGCTGCAGATGGTCACCTTTCACAGGCGTTGAAGGAGAAAGCGAATCCGGACGACCTGACACCGTGGAAACAACTGGGGCGGAAGTGGCACCTGATGAAAAAGGGCCTGCCTAAACGCCCGGACTGGACGTTTGCCACACTCGAAAAGGCACTGCCTGTTGTTGAACTGGCGTTGGCGGAGTCAAAGGCAGACTACGGTATTCGCAGTAAGATCAACTGGAAGTCTTCTGGCGGTCAACCAACCGGTGAACTGCATACCAAACGGAAGGATGGCGTTGACCTCGTTGTGTTTGTTCCAAAAGGGACTGTCACGATCGGTGCCGTGGCGGAGTTTGGCATGGAGCAGGAAGTCAAACCTGCAAAGGGGGAACAGGATGCGGTTCGAATTCGTTTTCGCAGGCCCGATCAGGTGTCGAAGAAGTTCGTTCTGTGGCTCACTGAAACGGTATACGGCTGATCTGTCATTGCAATGACTTCATGGAGTCATTGACCGCTCGATGCAGCATGCGGTCCAGCTCCCCACCCACGCTTTTGCCGGCTTTGCTTGTTCTTGAATTCACCAGACCCACAAAGTTCAGGCCGTCATGACGACGAATCAGAATCGTTGCCGTGCCCGGCAGTGATCCGCCGTGCCAATAGTTAAATCGCTCGCCGCCGAGTGAACGATTCATCCATCCGAGGGTGTAGTACGGATTGCGGGGTGTTCCGTCTTTGTTAGTTCCTGCAAGACCTGGTGGACGTGCATGCATTGTCCGAATGCTGGCAGCAGAAAGGACCGGGCAGCGATCTGGGTCGTCGAATGCTGCGGCGAACTTTGCAAGATCGGTTGCTGAGGCGATCCATGCTCCATGTGAGTCCATCGCTTCGAGATTCCATGCTCCGTAGGCATGCGGCACTGCATCACCCGCTGGATCAAACACGGAAGCTGTCGTGCCCTTGTGTTCATATTCGACTTCGTTCGGCGCACGACCAGATTTCAGCGTGCGGCCGATCCTCATGCTGGTAATTCCAAGGGGTACCAGGACGCTCTTCTTGACGTATGCCTCATACGATTGCCCGGTCACTCGTTCAATGGCCCGTCCCAGCAGGCAGTATCCGAAGTTGGAATAGGCGTATCGTTCCCCGGGATCAAAATCGAGCGGGTATCGCAGCATGGCTCGAATAATGGTTGCCTGATCGGCGGGCGGTTTCGTCCCCAGCTCCTTCGTAAACCGAGTCGATTGAAACATTGGGTCGAATGAGGCTCCTCGATCCCAGCCGCCTCGATGTTCCAGCAGATGTCGAATCGTGACGTCATGCCAGCGCCTGTCGAAACGGATTCCAGCCTCCGTGATTTGTTGTTTCAAATCGAGCACGCTGAGGATTTTTGAATCCAGGGTGAGCTGTTTGCGTTCTATTAGCTGAAGGATGGCCACAGCTGTGATTGGCTTGGAGATGCTGGCGATTCGAAAGAGGCTGTCGTTGGAGACGCGTTCATTCGATGACCGAGACGCGAGGCCATAACCTCGCGCAAAAACGACCTGGCCATTTCGTGTCACAGCGATGGCAATTCCCGGGACTCCATGGTCTGTGATAAACTGTTCTGCATGATGATCAAACGGAGACGGTGGACGAGTCTCATCCTGAGCGAAAGTGACTCTGGAGGACACCAACAGAAAACAGAAAGTCAGGACGCTACGCATTGGAACTTCCCTTTGCCCATTTAAATCTCAGACGAAACCCCTTCGGTGAACTGACAGAAGCGGAAAGGGCTGCACTGGCGATAGTCGATGTGAGTCAGATCGCACAGGCACTGTCAGACCCCAATTATGCCGTGCAGTTTGTGGGGGAAAAGGGCTACGGCAAGACAACTCATTTGTTGAGTCTCAGGACCATGTTTCCGGATGCTGGCTATGTGCACATTCCCGAGGGGGAAACGCGTCCGGTTCCTGGCGGTTGCCCTGTCATGATTGACGAAGCTCAGCGGCTGACATGGTGGCAGCGTCGGAAGCTTTTCTCAAGTGAGGTGCCTCTCGTCCTGGGGACTCATAAAGACTATGCGTCGTCGTTGAAGCGTTATGGGCGAAAAGTCGAAACAGTGTATGTTGGGGATGGAACGTCTACTGACCGGATCGTGCAACTCCTGAACACCCGAATCGAGCATGTGCGACGAAGTGCGGGAGCGATTCCTGTAGTGAGCTCAGCCACCGTCGAGCGTCTGCAGGGGATCTACGGTGGCAATATTCGAGGCATGCTTTACGAGCTGTATCAGGAACTGCAGAATCTTCGTGAGATCGACCAAATCTGACCCGATGAATGGGCCTGAATTCAGGAGAAGCCTGGTCCGTTGCGGCTTCAGGACCGTTGTTGTCACGGTTCAATCCTGATGAAACAGCAGTTGTCTCTTATTCGTCAATACCTAAACAGGCTGCGACTATGTCAAAGTGTGATATCGATATCGAATTCGATCAGCAGGACCGAACCTATTACGGCGGCCAGTCAGTGACCGGCACCGTTCATATTCAGGTCAACAAAGATATTACCTGTAACGGGATTGTGTTGACCAGTTACTGGCGCACTCACGGTTACGGCAATCGGGATCAGGGGGACAAGATTCGGTATGACCTTGTGGAGGCTACCAAACTGGAGGCCGGACAGCGTCTGTCTGTTCCCTTTGAAATAGACGCTTCCTGCTGGCCGCTGAGTTATCACGGCCACCATATTAATCTTGACCATTACGTTCACGTGGCCGTCGATGTTCCATGGGCGATTGACCCCAAACAGGAAGAAGAGTATCTCCTGTTGCCCGGAACGCCTCCCCCTGAATTTGATGGGGCTCGTCATGAGGTGATCCAGATCGAAAAACGGGCCCCGACGGATACGGGAACCATAGCCAAGATCTGTATTGCCGGGGCCATGTTGGCCATGGGATTTGTGCTGATTCCAGCTGCCTTTATTTTTGTTCCGATCATCATTGTCTTTGTCGGTTTCGTTCTGGGATGGCAATGGCTGATTGCCAGTCGCGTCGGCAAGGTTGAATTGCAGGTTCCTCATGTTGTGGTTGGTGCTGGCGAGGAGATCCCTTTGGGGATCAGGTTTACTCCAAAGAAAACTTTTCGCATCAATGAAATCAACGCCAAACTGACGGCTATCGAGTCCGCAACTTCGGGGAGTGGAACGAATTCAACGACTCGACGTCACACGATTCACGAAGAACGCTTCGTCCTGCTGGACGCGGGAATGCTTCAGGGTGGCGTGGAAGTAAATGAGGAAGTGATGATTCCAATGCCTGACTCAAATGCATGGAGCCTTTCCGAGTCCGACAACAAGATTACCTGGGTCCTCGAAACGCGGATTGACATTCCGTTGTTTCCGGACTGGAAGGAATCAACAACGCTGCAATTTGTTCCACGGAAGTTTGTGGATGATACGATCCCTTCAGCGGAACTGCATGAAGAGGTTTCGGGGGACGACGATTATTCGGCGCCACCTCCGCCTCCCGCGGCATCTGTCCCGGTTGAAACCGCATGGCAGGATGACGACTACAGTGAGCCGACTTCCGCCGCATATGAGCAGTCGGCAGACAATGGGCCGATCATTGCATTGATGGATCAAATCCTCGCCGCCAATCGTTTTGGCAACGCACGTGAGTCGCTCACCGAACAGTCAGCAGGGCGACCGTTTGATCTTGCGATTCAGGTTGAGCGAGTTTCACGTACATTTGGATACAAGGGGAGCTCTGGTGACGCTTATGAATCCGGTCGCACAGTCACCGGCACAATTGCGGGAACAGAGCACGAAGTCGAACTGTTCACCCGCGATGAAAGCAACGATACTGTGGATGAGCTGCAGTCAGGATCCATATGGGAGACACAGGCCAGGGTTACATCATGGGATTCGCTGTTCAACCGGCTGAACCTTGAAGAACTGGATGGCTGATACCCGCAGGCTGGAGCGTCTGGAACTGAATGGTCCGGTAGAATCCTGAATCAGGTCAACTTACTGAGTCCACACCATCATGGAAACATCTCCAAGCCTGTTGGACCGACTCAAAAGTTCTCCGGAAGACACTGATTGGGAGCAATTGGTGAGTGTCTACACGCCCGTCATTCATGGCTGGCTGCGACGGTATTCGGCCTCGGCCCAGGACGTCGACGATGTCGTTCAGGAGGTGATGTCGGTGGTCATCCGAAAACTTCCACTGTTTGAGCGTGCCAGACTGGGTTCCTTTCGGGCATGGCTCCGGACGATCACCGTTAATTGTCTGCGAGAGTCATGGCGTTCTAAGAAGTTTCGCCCGTCAACAGGCAGCGACTTCGAGCAGGTGCTGGACTTTCTTGGCGATCCGGGAAGTGAGTTAAGTCGGATCTGGGATGCTGAATACGATGAACGCGTCCTGCAATCTCTGCTGGGGCAGGTGCAGTCGCAGGTGACCGACAGTACATGGGAAATGTTCCGCCGAGTCGCCGTGGAAGGGGAATCTTCAGAGAGCGTGGCAGCTGATCTTGGGGTGACTGTCAACGCCCTCTATATCGCTCGGTCGCGCGTGATGACGAAGCTTCGGACACTTGGTCGGGGCCTGATGGAATAGCCGTCCGTGACCGCGTTTGCTGCAGAGTCTGTTCTCGCTGGAAAACCGGCTGGCAACCATCGACAATGAGCCAATCGGGTGGCGGTCCTGCAGTGAGCCTTGCAACCCGGGCGGTGGATCGCCGTCCATGCAACCTGCTTTGAACCGCGTCACTGGTCCGCTCGTGACTTTGCCGGACATCACACCTGTACGTCGATTCCGGTGTGGATTCCGCGAATCGAATTCAACGTACAGGTGTGGCCCGGCTTGAGTTGAGCGACCCAGTCCTGAGAGCCTTTCGAAGGGAATCTGCAGCCGCCACCCGAAATCTCGACCACATTGGTGCATGCCACCACATGACTACGCGCCAGGAAATCTACGACCGCATCCGCGAATCATCACGGGACGAAGTCATCCTTGAAGAGATGATTCGCCTGGGATTCTGGTCGCGTGACACGGATAAGCCTGAAGATCCTGCGGAAGACATAAGACGGCAGGGCGAACTGGAACGCGAACAGCGGCGGCTTACACAGGAAGCCGCTCGACTCAGGAACATCGAAGCGCTTCACGAGGAAGCTCGCAGGAAACGCATGGAGGAGTTTCGTCGCCGGAGACAGGAGACAAAAGAACGACGTGAACAGGAACGCGTTCAGCGCGCTGCTGCATGGCAGGAATCAAAACAGAAGGAGATCGTCTATCTTGGAGACTCAGTTTCCACGACTCTCAATCAGCAGACGACAGATGAAGATCGCCTTCGTTCAAACGCGCTGCCAAACCTGCAGTCCATCGTCGAAGTTGCCGAGGCGATGGAGATTTCAGTGGGCGAGTTGAGATGGCTTGCGTTCCATCGCAGGACAGCCGAGATCACGCATTACCGGAAATTTGCTGTGCCTAAGAAGACGGGCGGTGTTCGTGAGATCTCTGCGCCCAAGCCACGCCTCAAGCGAATTCAGCACTGGATTCTGCATCACATTCTTGATCAGGTGGAGGTGCATGATGCGGCTCATGGATTTCGACGTGATCGATCCATTGTGACCAATGCCCAACAACATACATCGTCGGGTGTGGTCGTGAATGTCGACATCCAGGACTTCTTTCCCACAGTGACGTTTAGACGGATTCGAGGGGTATTCAAAAGCCTGGGATACTCCGGCCAGATCTCCACGGTTTTTGCACTGTTGTGCAGTGAACCGGAACGCCGTGAAGTCGCACTGGATGGACGCACATTTCATGTGGCGAGAACCGAGCGAAGACTTCCGCAGGGAGCTCCTACAAGTCCCGCCCTGACAAATGTCATCTGCCGTGGCCTTGATGCTCGACTGCACACACTCAGTCAGAAGAATGGATTCACGTACACGCGTTATGCAGACGATATGACGTTTTCGGCATCCGGCGAAGCAACGCAGAATGTTGGTCGGGTATTGCGGCAGGTAAAGCATGCTGTGAGCCAGGAGAGTTTTCAGCTGCATCCGGACAAGACAAGGATTCAGCGTGCGTCTCGGCGGCAGGAAGTGACCGGCCTCACTGTTAACTCGGGCGTCAGCGTTCCACGGGAGACTCTTCGAAGATTCCGCGCAGTTCTGTTTCAGATTGATCGTGACGGACCCGGCGGTAAACGCTGGGGAGCGTCGCAGAACGTGATGGTTTCCATCGAAGGATTCGCCAATTTTGTGGCGATGGTGGATCCCGAGCGAGGAGCAAAGCTGCAGCAGACTGTTGCCGAGCTTCAAGATCGTCACGGTCGAGGACGCGGGACGGTGACCGTTCGTCAGAGGTGGACTTTTCAGCGGCCGGAACCGGTCAGCAGTCCGCCCGGCCCTTCAGAAACAGCTGTTTCCAATCCGTTGCAGGCAGCAGCGTCACCTCCGGGGGCAGACCAATCTGCACCGAAACCGAGAAAGCCATGGTGGATGTGGTGGAAGTTCTGGTAGCCCTGGTTGATGATATGATTTCGTGATCTGCTCCAAGGCATTTCTGTTTTCCCTGTCATTGCTGTGAGTTTCTTCATGCGTTTTCCACGACATACCCTGGTTGCACTTCTGCTGTCTGGATTCGTTGTTTCTATTCAGGCAGTCGAGCCGGTTAAGCACTCTTTCCTCGGAGTGGGTAAGGCAAACCGGGTGGTGATCGTAAACGAACAGGGAGAAGTTGAATGGCGATTCGACAAGCCTGCCAGTGACGGCTGGGTGCTGCCATCCGGAAACGTACTGCTGGCCCTCTACCCAACTCAGGGCTATCCCAGGGGAGGTGTGGTCGAGGTGAATCGCAAGACGGATGAGATCGTCTTTTCCTATCAGGGGCAGCAAAAAGAAATCAGTACTGCTCAGCCGCTCCCTGATGGAAAACTCTTGGTTGCCGAACTGGGGCCGGAACCGCGTGCGATTGTGCTGAATCGGGAAGCTGAAATCGTTCACAAAATGCCGCTGGCGTGCCAGAAGCAGAATGCCCACATGCAGACGCGTATGCTTCGGATATTGCCAAACGGCAACTTTATTGCCCCGCATCTGCTGGACTTTGCTGTCAAAGAATATGACCCAAAGACAGGTAAAGTCCTGAAGACATTTCCGACAGATGACCGTGGACGGGACAAGCGGGACTGGCCGTTTACTGCAATTCGACTCGACAACGGCAACACGCTCATCGGATGCACGAACGGAAATCGAATCATCGAAGTGGATGGCGACGGAAAGATCGTCTGGAAAGTTGACAACGGTGATATTGGAGAGAATCTGTTTGATGATGCCTGTGGTGCTCAACGCCTGCCGAACGGCAACACTGTGATCACCAGCTATCACGCGAAAGGCAACAGCGTGAAACTCTTTGAGGTGACTCGCGACAAGAAGGTCGTCTGGAAGTACTCTGGGCAGAAAGCCGGATTTCATCACTTCCAGATTTTGACGACCAATGGTAAGCCCGTCAGTCCAAATACACTGAAGTAGGAGCAGTCCGGATCCAGGAACCCAACGACGCGCTCCGGCCTACTTGCCGCCGATGAGTCTGGCCTGGGCCGGTGACCCCGGTATGTTGATCATTTCAACTCGCACTTCCGCTTCGCTGTCGCGAATTACGATTTGAACGGTATGTCGGCCGCGTGTAGCGTCGATTGACAGGTTGTTCTGACCCTCCACTGGTTGGCCATCCACTTTCACGACCGCGTTCCCCGGGATTTCCAGCCGAAACGCGATTCTCCCGGGAGTCGTGACCTCAACTTCGAACTGCAGAACGCCGGCACTCAATCCGGAATCCGCAAACGGGAGCACTCCATCAACCCGGCTGTAGATTGGTTGCCGATTTTGAGTCGCGACTCCTCCCGTTGACGGTGACACCTGCCAGCGGCGAACGTATCGCTGAGGTCCCACAGCAAAGTCGCCCACACGTCCGAGCTGCGAGAGGAATTTCACAAGGTCCAGGAGTTCCTGACGGGTGAGGTTGTCAACGAGACCGGCTGGCATGAGTGACACACCAGGCTTCTGGAACTCGATCGTGTCGACGGGAATCGACACCTCCACGTCTTCTGCGGACCGCAGAATCAGTTCTCGTTCAGACTGACTGACTCGGATTCCGTTGTGCACTTTTCCTTCGTCGGTCGCTACCACAAGGGACTGATAGTTTTCCTTGATTTTCTTGTTTGGGTCGAGCAGGGAGTCCACAAGGTAGTCAACGGGTGCACTGGCTCCCACGCTGACCAGGTCAGGTGCGACACGGCCCCCGGCTCCTGCAATCGCATGACACTTCAAACAGGACAGCTGCCTGCGACGGAAGACAGATTCTCCTCGAACGGCGTCGCCGTGAATGCTCACGTCTTTGACGAGCTGAGTGTATTCGGATTCTGACAGATTCCACTGACGCGGTTGAATATCGCCGCTGGCCGTTATCGCATCAATCAGCTCAGAATGATCGATTGCGGAAGAACGCGCCGCGCGAATGCCAAGCCGGGCAAAGTCAGGAGGGATTCGCGTTCCCTTGAGAAGTTTCGTGAGTGCCTGAGGACCACGCGAATGATCCAGGAAGGCTCCAAACACGGGAGTGACATCGGTTGCAGTTGGAAGTTCCACGAACAGTGTGCGTGCGGACTCGGCGGCTCTGTCCGGATCGACCCCAACAAGTGCCGCTACTGACGCCATTCGTCTGGAAGGGGAAAGTGACTCGGCTGCGAGCTGTGACAGTAGCGATTCGTCATCGTCGCGGCCAAGCAGCCCGATGGACCTGATCGCGGCCAATGCGGTTTCTTCGTCTTCCCCGCGTGCCAGCTCCGCCAGCAGCGGATCCCACGAAACATCTTTCCAATATCCGGCAAGCAGGACAACTTCCGTCAGCTTTCCTCCTCTCGACTCCGCAATTGTCTTTAAACTTCCTTCGATGCTGTCGGGACGGAGGCGTCGCGATTCCGCTGCATGGAGAAGCAGGGATACACACATCGATCGCAGAGTCGGCTTCGTTTCGACGGATACTGCATGGTTAAGCACCCTTTGAAGTTCAGCGGGAGTAGCCAGTGCAGCAACAACTCGACTGCTGTTGTTCCGCTGCTGCCTATTTATAGTGTCAGCAAAGATCAACTCCAGCAGCCGCGAAGCAACCGACTTTGAGCTGTCCCCGCTGTTCAGATTGGTTCGGTCGGCAGCTGCCTGCAGGGCGAACGTGAGATGAGAGACATCGCCGTCAAAATCAGTTTCGCCAGCTTCCAGTGCGGGTAGCCAGACGTCCGCAAGTTCCCATGTTGTTCGCCAGATGGCAAAGTCCAGAAAACGGTCCGTGGGCAGGTCCAGCGCTCTCAGTGCAACGACTGCGGCTTCTGTGGAACGGAGTCCGGCCAGTGCTCGCACGGCCTCAAGGCGAACTCTGGGATGCTCGTCGGCGACCAGAACGCTGAGCAGCGACATGCCATCGGGCATACGCGACAGCGACTGACTCAGGACCCGAACGGCTGCTGCACGGACATTGTGATCGGCAGACTTCAGGAGTCGCCTCAGAAGTGCAGGGCGATCTGCCCTGAGAGTCTGGTAGGTCCAGAGATACTCAAGCAGAAGTGAGTCGTCAGCTGTCTCCTGCTCAGCCACCCAGCGGTCGAGGAGGCCGGTCATCTTCGAACCACCATGCTGAATCTCAGCAATGAGTCGTCTTGCGCGTTCACGCGACCATTGTTCGTCAGATTCCAGTGGGCCAAACAGTCGTTTTTTATCGTCTGGTTCTTTGATGGTGTGTGGGCGCGGCAGAGCGGGTCTGCCCTGAGCCGTGATCCGCCAGATACGACCGTGAACCCGATCTCGGCGTTCATCCTTAAAATCGACTTCACCGTGCTGGATGATGGGGCTGTACCAGTCTGCGACGTAGATCGCGCCGTCTGGGCCGAGCATCATGTCGATCGGTCGGAACGACACGTGAGTTGACTGGATGAGGTCTTCCTTCTTTACGGATGCGTAGCCGCTTCCGTCTTCGCTGATCTCATAACTGTTAATGCGATTAGCCCGGAAGTCGGCTGAAATCATTCGCCCCTGCCATGCATCCGGAATTCCACGGCCGGAAAGTATCTCCAGCCCCGCGTTCTTCGGCATCCCCGGATTCAGTCCTCGCAGAACCCGAACAGAGTGAGGCGAAGCCAGCATCATGGCTCCGGGAAAGATGTAGTTGATTCCTTCACCGCCTGCGCCGTCGGTCGCGAAGGAAGCACCATATCGGTTGAAACGGTGGCCCCACGAATTCACGAGCCCGTGAATGTAGGGCTCCAGTCGTCCGGTCTGAGTGTCAAACTGCCAGATCCCGCCACCATTCATGCGACGAACTCCGAACTGAGTTTCGATGTGGCTGGCGATGTAATACGACTGATGAAAATACATCAGCCCGTCAGGTCCCCAACGGAGGGAGTGAATAACATGGTGGGTGTCTTCTGTTCCGAATCCATCCAGAACGACCTTCCGCCTGTCGGACCGTCCGTCACCGTTCGTGTCGCTGAGGTGGATGATCTCATTCCCGTGTGCAACGTAAACCCCGCCATCTCCCGGCAGCACGCCGGTCGGCATCATCAGGCCTTCTGCAAATATTCGGACTGAGTCTGACGTCCCATCTCCGTCTTTGTCTTCAATGACGACGATGCGATCATTCTCCGGATCGCCGGGACGAATCTGCGGATACATGGTGGGACTCGATACCCAGAGGCGACCTTCCGGATCGAAAGCCATCTGTACGGGTTTACGTACCAGTGGGTCGGCGGCAAACAGATTGATCTCAAACCCGTCGGCCAGCCGAAACGATGCCTTTTCAATTGCCGGATCGGGAGACGGCACATCCTTCAGGTTTCGCTGTGCCGATACCGACTGCACAGCCAGCATCAGAGTGAATGCTGCTAACAGAGTCTTGTTCATGGTCTGATCCATGAAGTTTTCCTTTTGAGTCCGGACGTTATTCTTCGTTTACACGGACGATTGCGAAATTCACTCGTTGCGGTCGTCGCAGTCCAGCGATCAGCCGTTCCTGCTCGACGACCAGTGGAACAAACAACGGCACATCGCCGTGACTTGGCTGCTGCTCGGACTTGCGTTCTCCGGTGATGAACGCCGTGTTTCGGGGCCGCCACGAATGGAAGTACAGTCTGTTCTTTCGGTTGATCGTCTTGCGGAGACTGCTGCCGGCAAACAGGTCAGCATTCCTTGCCAGCAGGCGGATGCTGACTCCCTTCTTCAATGCATCCTGACTTCCCAGCAGGCAGACAAACTCGCCTTCCGAGAGCAACATATAGTGTCCCCGTTCAAGACCAGTCACCTGAATTGAAACGGAGTCTCCGGCACACAGCCCGTAGTCTGTGGAAAGCTGAAACTCGACAGGAGTCACTTGAGCATCTGTCTCATGCCATAGGTAGTTGTGAATATCTGCTGAGGTTGCCTCTGCTCCTGCAGAGCTCATCTTAAGGGTCACTTTGCGAGGTCCGGCGTCAAGCTGAGTCGCAACAGTGTTCGCAAGTTCGACATATCCACTGTCAGTGAGCGCGGTCCCGAAACGGGAGAACAGATCATCATCCGATGTTGAAAGCTCAAGAAGACTGATGTATTTGCCCCCATGCCTGTCCGCAGACTGTTGAAGGACGTGTGCGTATTGTCGAATGGCGTCGGCTCTTCCCCTGGCATTGTCTGGTGGCAAATGGGGAGACAACACCACGATTCGAGTTGTCAGATGTTTTAACTCACCCAGCAGGCGATTGATACCTGTCTCGAATGCCGCGAGCCCATCCGGTCCCGCAAATGATTCGTTGAATCCGTAACCGACGATCAGAACACTCGGCTTTGCATCTCGCACCTGCCTGAGCAGATTCTGAAACCCCTGCTCGGCAGTGCCAAACACTGAGCCCGTTCGTCCTGGGGCGCGAGACTGACCGAAGACGGTGTCGCCAACCCAGCCGAGATTTCGAAACTGCAGGTTGAACTGCGGGAATGCGCACGTGAGCCGGGTTTCGAGCCGCCCGTATTTCTGGTCCCGCTCGATGAGCCCGTTCCCAATCATGACGACACGATCGCCGTTCTTAAAGAAGGAATCCTGTGCCGCCGGTGTCGGAGTTGATCCCTCGTTGAACAGAACGAATGTGCCTGACTTCCCGGAAACCACAAGGTCCGCGAGTCCATCACCGTTCATGTCTCCGTCACGAATCTGCAGGCCGGTTCCTGCCTGTCCGGATGAGATCGTGTAACGGACGAAATTCTCACGTTGCGGGTACCATCGGTAACAGAACATTTCCGCAACGTCTGATGCACCAGGATCCCCTCCCGAATGTGCCCGGACGCGTTTACCGGTGACCAGTTCTTCCTGTCCATCGGCATCAACATCGACCCAGTGCAGCGCATGTGACTGGGAGAATGAATCGTCGATCAGGTGCTGTTTCCACTGGGTTTTGCCATCCTCGGCCGGTTCCAGCTGTTCCATCCAGTACAGTCCATAGTCGTGACCACGTCCCAATATCATGTCGTTGCGGCCATCCTTGTTGAGATCACGGACAAGGATCGGGCAACTTGACCCTGCATGATGCCAGTCGGCATGCCGCTTCCATGGCTGGCCGAATGGGTCGTTCGCCGGACGTTCATACCAGCCGGATTCATAAATGATGTCTTCATGGCCGTCGCCATTGATGTCGCCGAAACCCATCCCATGGCCGTTATGATTCTTACCTGCCGGTTGAATCTCCAGCCTGTCGAGACTGATGATGTCTCCTTTGGGAACCAACTGCCAGCCGAGCATGGCGCGATTGGGATTCCAGCTGTTGACCACATATTCCGGCGTGCCGTCCCCATTCAGATCGCGAAAGAATGTTAACTCGTTCTCCCCTTCTTCCGTGTCCAGCAGCAGGTGAGTCTTCCATTGCCGGCCGAATTTAAGCCCTTCGCGTCCCGGGTTCTCGAACCAGAAGACTTCTGACTCTTTGAAACTACCGGCAATCACGTCCGTCCAGCCGTCTCCATTAACATCCCATGCATGGTCACCGTTGTTGTTGGAGTAGTCTTTTCCGAATTCCCCGATCGCTCGCAGCGGGCGGGGGCGAAAGTCCGGTCCGGCAAACCAGTTTCGACCGGCAATCACGTCGAGCTGACCGTCTCGATTGACGTCTGCAATGTCGCAACACTCGTTGGTATCAACTGCCAGCAGCGTCTTGCTGAACCTGATCGGCTCAACCTGAACAGACCAGTTCTGTGTTACCTGGTCCGTGCCGTTGTCAGCAGTCACGCTCACGTTGATTTGACGAGGCAGCGGAGAGGGGAGCATCCACTCAATGTGATATCGTTCCGGCCTCAACTGAGTCAGTTTTGCTCCGGCGGGCGATGTGACGCTGAGTTTGGGGAGCGGGAGCCCCCTGACCTCAAATTCCGCGGAATAGAGAAGCCTCTGCTCTGCAGGCCTGAAAGTCTCACGGAGCGGGGCCGCTGTAAAACGCAGCTTTCCCTGGTCTTCCTTCAAACCAAGGCGAGCGCTGTCGACAAGAAAGTTGTTCAGAATCTGATGAGGTGTGAGCACTCCGTCGTGCACTCTGACAGTGGCGATCGCGAGTGATGCTCGGATGCTGCCAAATTCAGGCTGGTCGTCTGCTCGGATTCCGGTTCCGATCACGATGTGACTGTCCGGATGTGTGTTGAGATCCCGGGGCTGCAGTTTTTCCATTGCAATCTGTTTGCCGTCGCAGTACACGCGATTGGTTGTGCCGTCACAGGTGTGAACAAGATGGTGCCATTGCCCCGCTTCGGGAACCTGTCCCCACCCAAGATCGGCACCTCCCCAGTGTGTGATGGCGCCGTGGCCTGGCGCTGTTCCGTAGTTAAAGTTGTATGCGGTTCCCGGAGGACCACCACGGCGCGCCATGGCCACCATGGGCTCTTCAAATGCAATCTCAGGATTTAGAACCCAGACTTCGACAGAGCGGGTGGGTGCCTTGCCGGTGACTCCGGCCGGAGCTCCCTTGTGGCAGCGGAATGCATCATTGCTCTCACCGGCGTTCAGCATGATGGCTGATACACCCTGAAGCTGAACCGTCTTCGGATTCCCGATACGTTGAAAGTCCCCAGCGTCTGCTGAGTTCTTCCACACTTCTGATCCCGCTGAAGGGTGACCGGCATCCAGGTCCACAAAGAGTCGACCAGCGACCTGAATGTCGGCCGCAGGCGACACGGCACACAGAAGCAGGGCTGAAACGGAGAATTGGCGAGTGATTGCAGACATGGTTCAATTCCATCGTGGCCGGTTGGCTGATCACATCTGATGATATCGGCTGCGACCAACGTCGCCAGTCCACAGATGGGCACTCAGGGTTGCGGCAAAATGGTTTGATGCAATCAGGGGTCTTCCCGGAAGGACATTCGATGATCAGTGCCAATCCACACAGACCGACAGACACACTTCGCTGTTGCCTGGGTTAAGATCTCAAACTCTTCATCCAGAATATGGATTTCCTATGTCCCCGCTGTCCTCCAATCCGGTTACCGAATGGCTTCATGAAGCCGTGACGTCTGAAGCCTCAGATCTACACCTTGTCCCCGGTCATCGGCCATCGATCCGACGGCACGGAGCGTTAAAGGCCATTGGAGACGAAGTACTGGTTGCGGCCCACCTGGAGGAGTGGCTTCTGGAATTGTGCGTTCCTCAGGACAGAGACACCTTTCTGCAGACGCAGAATGTCGACTATGCGTTGCGGCTTGATATCGGCGGAGTCGAGCAGAGGTTTCGGGCGAATTACTTTCGATCGGGACAGCAGACAGGAGCCTGCTTTCGAGTGATTCCGTCGGAGATTCCCGGTCTGGACTGGTCGGGCTTCCCATGGGAACTCGCAGATCGGATTGTGGACTTTCGCAATGGTCTGGTGCTGATCACGGGAGTGACAGGAGCCGGTAAGACAACGACTCTGGCAATGTTAACCGAGATTCTGAATCAACGAGGCGGACTGCGAATTGTCACGATTGAAGAACCGATTGAATACACCTATCCGTCCTATCCCAATTCCATCGTGACACAGCGGGAAGTCGGGCACGACGTCGCCTCGTTTGCCGAAGGGCTCAAGTATGGGCTGCGCCAGGACCCCGACGTTATTCTCGTGGGAGAGATTCGGGATCAGGAGACCGCTCGCCTCGCGCTGAGTGCCGCGGAGACCGGACACCTTGTTCTCTCGACACTGCATACTCGAGATGCAAAGGGTGCCATCAGTCGAATGGTGGATCTGTTTGCAGATCAGGCACAGTCCGACATTCGCTCGCAACTTAGCCTCAGCCTGCGCGCGGTTGTGAGTCAACACCTGATTCCGGGTGTGGACGCGGAAAGCAAACGGGAGCTTGCAATGGAGGTGCTTATCAACAACTCGCCCATTGCCAGTGGCATTCGTACCGGAAAGCTGGAGACGCTCGATAACTGTATTCAGACGGGGGCTGCCGACGGAATGAAGAGTCTTGATGATTCCATCAAAGAGCTGTTGCGGCAACGGAAGATCACGCATCGAACTGCTGAGCGGTACATCTCAACGCCGGAGGCATTGAATTGGTAGCGCGCCGTACGCCGAGGTGAGCCAACGAAAATGCCCGTCGCACTTGGGTTCGACACCGCTCAATAATGCCGGACCTCGCTTCGCTTGCTGCCGGCCTACTCCGTATGTGTGCTAGCTACGCACAAAAAAACGGTGACAGCCGTATGACTGTCACCGTTGATCTTCTGACCACTGATCGTTGTTATCAGCGACCTCGACCTCCGTGGCCTCCACGTCCGCCGCGTGATGGGCCGCCTGCTTTGTGACCACCTCGACCACCATGACCACGGCCTGCACCGGGGCCACCATGACCGCGAGAGCTACCTCGAACTGGACCGCTAAATCCGCGTCCCTTGCCACCGCGTGATGATCGGCTGCGACCGGTGAAGCCCCGCGAAGCCCCGCGAGATGGTCTACGGCTCATACCACGGCCAAATCTCGAACCAAATGAGCCTCGACCAATTGGAGGGCGGAATCCACCGCGACCGAATCGAGGGCCAAATGGTCCAGGTGGCCCAAAGGATGGTCCCCGACCTCGACCGTCATACGCACCCTTACCACGATCAGAGTCACCTTTTCCGCGAGCATCATGAGCTCCGCGTCCGTGATGACCATGTTCCCGGTCTCCACCGTGACGGTGGCCGGCTGAGCTGCCTCGTGAACGAGACTGCTCGGCACGCTTCTTCATGTATTCCTGAAATCGTTCACGCATTGCTTCGCGAGCCTTATCACTGTCGCGTGACGATTCACGGCCTGCTTCACTGCGGGAACGGCTCTGTTGAGATCGCTGCTGCATGGATCGCTGCATTCGCTCCCGCATTTCCTTGATCTGTTCTTCTGACGGCCCTCGGCTGCCGGACCCGGATCGAGAACGGCTCTGTTGAGAACGCTGCTGCATGGATCGCTGCATTCGCTCTCGCATTTCCTTGATCTGTTCTTCTGACGGCCCTCGTCCTTCGCCTCGTGAGGAACCTCGGCTCTCGCCACCACGTGCCCATGGTGGGCCACCAGGTCCACGGCGTTCTTCACCATCATCATCTCGCGCTTCCGGTCGGCCTCGTTCGTCGCCACCTCGTGTGCTGCTGCTGCCGCGAGACTGCATCATGCGCTGCAGAATCTCACGACGCTCTTCCGGAGAAGCCTTTTCAAGACGTTCACGCAAACCGGAAAAATCTTGTGATTCTTCTCGTGGTGGTCGACGCTCATCACGGTCACCATCCCGATCACTGTCGGGGCGTCGTTCGCCGCCAGCTTCACGCTGTCCAGGTCCGCCGGAACCGCCACGGCTGAATCCTCCGCGACCACCAAATCCGCCGCGGTTGAAACCGCCGCGCCCGCCGCCGGATCCGCCAGGACCTCCTCGGCCAGGGCCGTCATTCCGGTCTTCGCCACGTGGGCCGCCGGGCCCCTGAGCCTGCACTGCGTCTGCCAGTGGCAGCATCAACGCAGCGAGAGTCAGGAGTGAGTAACAAATTCGCACGTTCATCTCCTTTTGGGAAAGTATCTGCAGGCACGAAATGCGTCAGCATGCACAGGTCTTGTGTGCTGAAAATTCACGTTGGCCCGCAAAGCAGTCTGGTGTATGTCCCGGCCGGACATCTCATGTTTCCAGACACAGCGATCAAACTCACAGGACGCCTGATCGGTGTCGGTGTAATCAGCGTATTTCAATAATTCCTGTTATTCCGAGCGATTTGAAAGTGTTTGCGGGCGAAGTTCTGCGCGCCATTCGGCGGTTTAAGCCATCGTCCGAAGCCGGTAAACTGTTTGCATGTCTGCATTCTTCCCATGGTCATCTCGCCGTCAGATGCTGGTCCGGTCCGGCACCGGATTCGGTATGCTCGGACTCGCAGGCTTGCTTGAATCTCAGGCAACTGGCGCGGACGTCAATCCACTGGCCCTGAAGCCATCCCACCATTCCGCCAGTGCCAAACGTGTTGTGCATCTGTTTATGAATGGGGGGCCGTCCCATGTGGATACGTTTGACCCGAAGCCGAAACTGGCCCAATACCATGGGCAGCCGATGCCACACGGCAACCTGCGGACGGAACGTCTGACAGGGGGCCTGATGAAGTCGCCTTTCCGCTTTCGCAACTACGGCGAATCCGGTCTGCCTGTCAGCGATCTGTTCCGGCGGACAGCGGCTTACGCTGATGACATGGTTGTCATTCGGTCCATGTATGCGGAAGTTCCAAATCACGAGCCGTCTTTGATGCTGATGAACTGCGGGGACGCTCGGCTTCCACGGCCCAGTTTTGGAGCATGGGTCACGTACGGACTTGGGACCGAGAATCAGAATCTCCCCGCCTTTATCGCGATGTGTCCAGGCGGATACCCAATCGTGTCCACCCGAAACTGGCGTTCTGCGTTTCTCCCGGGAACGTGTCAGGGCACATACATCGACACAAAAAACACGGATGTCACAAAACTCATTGAGAACATTCGTAACGGCCACCTCACCCTGAAGGAACAACGGCGACAACTGGACCTTGTCCGAAGACTCAACCAGAAGCATGCTTCCGGGCAATACGACCCCCAGCTGGATGCACGGATTGAATCCTTCGAACTGGCGTTTCGGATGCAGACAGAGGCAGCTGACGCGTTTGACCTCTCCAAAGAACCGAAGCACATTCAGGACGCCTATGGCTCCGGCACTCATGGACGCCAACTGCTGATGACACGCCGTCTGCTGGAACGAGGTGTTCGGTTTATTCAGGTGTGGAGCGGAGCAGGGCAGCCATGGGACAACCACAGTAACCTCATTGCAACCCACACGAACCTTGCCGCAGAATGGGACCAGCCCATCGCGGCATTCCTGAGTGACCTGAAACAACGTGGCATGCTGGACTCAACTCTCGTGCAGTGGGGCGGTGAATTCGGACGGACTCCGGTCGCTGAAAAGCCCGCTTTGAATGGCAGAGACCATAATCACTACGGCTTCACCTGCTGGCTGGCTGGTGGAGGCGTGCGTGGCGGACAGGCAATCGGCGCCACGGACGAGTTTGGTTTCCGAGCCATCGAGCGGCGCATCTCGGTGCACGACCTCCACGCCACGATGCTGCACCTATTGGGGATGGACCACAAACGATTGACGTACCGCTACGCGGGTCGAGATTTCCGTCTGACAGATGTGCACGGAAATGTTGTTGAAGAGGCCGTTGGTTAATTCGGACAGTCGTCTCGCGGAAAATCACCTGGTGTGCGACGCGAAGGCGTGGTTCA
>CAJWGB010000033.1 GCA_913031625.1 uncultured Planctomycetaceae bacterium
CTGAGTTAATAAGCCTTAAGTGCTCCAAGTCCGCTTTATTGATACTGTCAACACTTGTTTGACTGTAAGTCCTTGTAATAAATTTAGGCATATTCAATACCTTTTAAAAAAGTATTTTCTAGTTTTTCTTGGCTCATCTCCTCAACTTTGAAGTCTGGAAGAATCCAAGAGTTAATGTGTCTTGATGTTGTGCGGCTCCAATTTTTAGAAGTTCTTATATATTTCCCATTAGTGAAAACACTAACTAAAGTATTATAAGAAAATAGAAGCGATAAACCCGAAAGATAATTAATCTCGACCTTATTTTGGCCGAGATTTTTAAGAGAGTAATTTTTCATTATTTACCCTCTTCAATTTTGATTTCCTCTTTGATTCGCTTCTCGAGCCACTGCAGGAAGGTTTCGATTACTTCAAAGAACGGTGCACGCTGGCCTTTGTCAATCTTCAGCAGAGCAGCCAGGCCATCCGGGATTTCAATCTCTTCCGGCAGGTCATGAGTGGCTCCGCCGACAGTCAGGTAACTGCAGGTCAGTCGCGCACCACAGACTTCTTCAAAGAAGTCGAGAATGACTTCACGTTCACGGAATGCATAGAGGAACGGGCTAAAGGTGCCGAGGTCCAGGCCGTACGCCCCCATGCCGACGAGGTGACTGGCGATGCGACCAAGTTCTGCGATGAAGACTCGCAGATGCAGGGCCTTCTGATTGACCTCCATTCCGATGAGCTTTTCCACGGCCAAAGCAAAGCCGAGGTTCATGTTCATGGCGGCCAGGTAGTCCATGCGGTCCGTGTAAGGGATCCACTGTGGCGTCGCCAGGTTCTCGCCGATCTTCTCAGCACAGCGGTGCAGATAGCCAATATGCGGCGTGCACTCGTGAACAATTTCACCGTCGGTTCGCAGCAGCAGCCGCAGTACGCCGTGGGTGCTTGGGTGCTGAGGCCCCATGTTGACGAGCATCTCGTCAGTCTGGACGTCGAATTCTACGATTCGTGGATCTTCGATTTGCATACTCATAATTTTGACCGTCGGTCTGAGCGTTCTCTTTGTCTATGCAGACATGCGTGAAGGTCTAGCGATTTCGAATGCCGTGGTAGTCCAGTGGCATTTCATAGTCCTTACGCAGGGCGTGCCCTTCCCAGTCTTCAGGACACAGAATTCGACGCAGGTTGGGATGACCAGTGAAGTGAATTCCAACAAGGTCGTAACATTCACGTTCGTGCCAGTCAGCAATTGCCCACACAGAACTGACGGAAGGAACCTCCGGCAGACTGCCTTCCGCATTGTCTTTCCACCGAGGAACTGAAACCTTCAGTTTCATACGGTGAATCAGACTCATGCTGGAGAGGTGATAAACCACTTCCACATGCGGCTCGTGGTCAAATTTCTTCGCCTTCTTTTCATCAGGCTCGAAATAGTCGCAGCCACACAGGTCGTTCAGGTGGTCGAAACGCATTCGCTCATCATCACGCACAAACGTGGCAACGTCGACAATCGATTCAGCAGCCACCTGAATCCATGGGTCAATGCAGTCATGTGGTGCGGCTCCGACAGCAGCTTCACCGAACTCTTCCAGCAGGATTGCGTGGATTTCGTTGATGTCCATTTGGGGTAGTCCTCTGCAAATGCGCTACGCGGCGCTTGTGGTCTGGTCAGCTGCCTGTTGCGACTTCTTCGTCAACGCCCGAATCCAGTCGAGGTCGCCACGCTTCCAGACGTAGGCAAATCCAACCAGCAGGACGACAAAGAACACCAGCAGGTCGAAGAATCCAGTGATGACCACATTCTTTGCGGCCTCGGGCAAGATTGTGGAAGCACTGCCAAGATCCTGGTCCAGCAATCGAGCACTCAGAACTTGCCGTGCTTTGTCCTCTAGTGCAGTGTCAGCGAGTTGTACGGCATTCCCGTAAATTGCGGCCCACGGAAAGAAGAACGCGACTTCCACATCAAACACGATGAACAGCAGCGCAACCACATAAAACCGGAGGTCGAACTGGATGTAGCTGGAACCAATTGCCGGCTCACCACATTCGTAGATCGAGTCCTTTTCCGGCGTGGGGAGTTTTGGCCGCACCAGCTTCCCCACGAAAATGGGCAGCGCCAGCAGCACACAGACGGAGCCGCCAAACAACAACAAGTGACCGACCAGATCTACCATTTGATTCTCTCTCGCTTTGCAGCGTCTTTTCTTTATGTCCCGGCACTCTGCCCAACGGGATTCAGGGGGCGTCTGTCATCCGGCTGCTCGTGCCAGTGACGCCACCAGTTCACTTCCTGCTCGCCAAACTTCCAGCTGAGCCAGACGGGATCACCATCAAGCACAGAGCGAAATTCAACAACTCCCTCGAGCGGATCCGCCAGAATAGCGTCGATCTGACGCAGCTCCTCATGGAGCTCATCCAGGCGAATCTCTTCGCTTTCAATCACCTCTTCCAGCAGGACAGCAGTTTCTGTCTCGCCGGCAGTTTCATGTTTAAGAACTTCCAGCTGTTGTCGGGCCAAACCTGCCTTAACAGCCATCGCATCCTTGACGATGACACGAACAAGCGGGAGCCGGCTCGTCGCCTCTTCAATCGTCAGACTTCGACTATCCATCCTCGGCCTTCAGAAGATACAGCTGGTTATCGGAAACAATCCAGACCCATCAGGCATCTGTGAATTCAAACGGACTTTCTTCACCCTGCACCCACACAGGTTCATGCAACACCTTTGACTCAGCGACGGCGGTCGGATTGAGCGTTGCTCGCCCCCATGCAATTTCCAGCGGGAGTTTGGCGTAGTCCACAATACACCCATCGCGACTATAACAACTGAGGTCATGGTTAGACCCCATGAAGATGCAGTCCACTGGACAGGGCTCCACACACAGGGCACAAAACATGCACTTCGTGTAGTCCACAGCAAACCCGTTGATTCGAAATCCCTTACCAACCGGATTCTTTACTTTCTCGATGTAAATACAGTCGACCGGACATGCCTGAGCACACTTTTCGCAACCAATACAGGTCGTCAAATCAAACCGGTGAAAACCACGGTAACGCGGCTTCACCTTGATGGGCTGCTCGGGATAAGCGTACGTGTCGGTGAAGGTCTGTCGTTTCTGATGGTAGGTTTTGCACATTGTGATCAATGTCACAACCATCCCATGAGCAACAGTCCAGACTGCCAGCCAGACGTTTCGAAACCAGGTAACCATGTGGAATTCTCTTGGGTGTGCAACCGCACGAAATCGTTGGAATTCAGGTCAAAATCGTCGGATTTCAACGCGTGGAATTATAGGTCTGACCGAGGGGCACGCAAGCACGTGAACGGACCTCCCAGCATTGAGAAGCTAATCCCTCACGACCCGGCGGCGCGCAGTGCCGTGCCCGGAATGTTGTCGACCTGATGGCGCCGATCGAGGCATGAACGAGAGCCCTCGGGAAAACCGACCCGAATGCTTCTCAACCACCTTGTCAGGCTCTCAGGAGGCAACTGTGAAGGGAGCGAGCCCGCCCTATTTGAGCAGATAGCGGTTGGCAATCGTGATTCCCGACAACATCGCTCCGACAATCCCGAGGAATCCCTGGTCAGTACCGCAGAGATACAGGTTCTTGACCGGCGTCTGACCGTTCACATACTTTCGGGGAGCACCATAGACGCAGCCATTATCATGACCTGTGAAACGACGAATCGTCCGCGGCGTGAAGACATCCTCGTCAACAATATGCGGCCGAAAGTCCGGTATGTGGTTCAAAGCAGCCTCGACGATACGATCATTCCACTCCGCTTTCCGCTCCTGATATTCCTCTTCCGGCAGATCAATCCAGTAGTCCGGTTCCGCCAGAGCCGTAATCCGAATGCGCCCATCTTCCAGCGGGCGGGAATAGTCAAAGTTATTCGGGGAGCAGATAATCCCACTGCGAAGGTCGACCGGTTCTTCGGGACGCTCATAGTGAAACGTCTCCGCATCATTGTAGAATACGATTGTGTCGTGATGCCCAAGATGTGAAGGCTCCCGATTGAGCACAGAAATGGACTCTACAAAAGAAATATTACCCGGGCGTGGCCGCTCGACGGGAGCATTTGGGTCAATCAGTCGCATCGTCTCCGCAGCACCAGCGGACGACAGGACATTGTCGGCTGTAATCTCCGTTCCGTCGTCGAGGATCACCGCCTGAGCCTTACCATTTCGGTGCAGAATTTCATTAACGCCCGCTCGGAGCTTCAGTTGTCCGCCCAGCGACTTAAAGTGCCGAACCAGCTTCTTCAGGATCAGACGAATCCCGTCAAACGGCCGGCCAAATCCCTCGTAAAAGATGCTCTTGAACATGATCACAAACTGACTGAAGTCCATGTCGTGCGGTGTGGCACTCCCATAGAACATCAGGGGGCAAAACAGCATGTCGACCAGCGTGGGATCGTTGATGTGTGACGTAACGACTTGTCGAGCAGAACTGGTGGACCGCTCCAGATTCAGAGCGTCATGTGTATCGATTGCCTCAAGCAGCTTGCGGAAACCGTCGATCTGTGCCGGAAATGCTTCTGCAACCTGCTGAAACAGGAATGCGAAGTCGTTCGTGAACCGCAGAGTGCAGCCGGGGAAGACGATGGAGGACTGCAACTGAGGTCGAAGATCAAAATCCTCCCATTTCATCCGCAGCTGTCGCAGGAGTTTGCTGAGCGGACCGCCTTTACTACCAGGTTCAGCGTAGTTGGTGACTGCGTGTAACCCAACGTCGTAATTGCGCTTGCGAAGGCGATAGAAGGAATTCAGCCCGCCGATCGTCGTGTGCCGCTCAAGAATGCACACCTTCTTTTCGTAGTACGCGAGGCGAACTCCGGCTGAAAGTCCGGACATCCCTGCACCGATGATGACGGTGTCGTAGTGCACAACTGACTCCGCAAAACACGTTGGGAATGTGGGAGAAGGCGAGAGGGACGGCAGAAAACAAAAATGCCTCGAAGGAGATTCTACTTCGAGGCGAAACAGGCTCACCAGATCAGGACTGGTTTCAATTGCAGATCCAACACAGGTTTTTGTCCCGAGTTCGGGTCAGGCAACGGGTACGTCCTTGAGCTTCGGGGTGAGGTACTCCACCGTGGAACCCATGGTGTTGAGATTTTGGTAATCCTCTTCCGGAATCTGAACTCGATAGGCTTTCCGCAGTTCCATGACGATGTCAAGGAAATCCATGCTGTCCAGCTCCATCTGGTCGCGGAACGGAACGGCATCATCCAGGTCGGACAGATCCTCATCTGGAGCAATTCGCTCCAGAATGTCCAGAACGACCTGCCTGATCTCCTCACCCGTCATCGTCTTACCTCACACGCCTCAAAAGTCTGACCGCTGCGGCCCGGAATCGGCTGATTCGCGGATTGGTCAGCCTTGGTATTTCTTCACAACCAGTACGGAATTGATGCCCAGCATTCCGAACGAGTTGTTGAGTATATAGTCCACCTGGCCGAGATTTCGCGGTTCATTGGCCACTAAATTGGGTAAAGCACATCTTGAGTCCTGATTCTCAAGATTGATTGTAGCGTGGGCAATGCCATCGTCAAACGCGGGCAAATTGCCTAGTAATTCGAGCGCACCGGCTGCTCCCATGGCGTGGCCGATAAAGCTCTTGGTGTTGTTGATGACCGCACTGGTTCCCTCAAACGCCCGGCGGAGAGCAGTCGCCTCCTCAATGTCCCCCTGCTCAGTCGCAGTGGCGTGACTACTGACAATGTCGATGTCGTCCGCCGATATTCCTGCTCGACCGAGTGCCAGCTCGATACATTCGGCCTGACGTGTGGAATTTGGCAGCACAAAGTCCGACGCGTCTGAATTCATCGCATACCCGACGATTTCTCCGTAAATCTTTGCACCGCGTGCCTCAGCATCCTGCAATCGCTCCACCGTACAAATACCGCCGCCTTCAGCGACAACAATGCCATTCCGATCAACGTCAAAGGGACGACAGGCCTTTGTCGGATCTTCGTGAGTCGCCAAAGCCCCCTGACTTTGGAAGCTCGCAAAGATCCCGAATGTGTGAATGCTCTCTGAGATCCCGCCCGCTACGGCGATGTCACACTCTCTCAGCCGCAGCATCTGAGCCGCCTGGATAAATCCGGCATTGCCCGCCGCACAGGCGGCTCCAATCGTGAGATGAGGGCCTGTGATTCCAAGGCTCAAGGTCACTTCGCCAGCAGGATTGTTGGCGACTGTCCGAGGATTATGGTGGTGAGACCAGACCTTGGTGTCGTAGTCAAACTGGGAGATTTCGTAGATCTCATTCTCAGTCTCAACATTGCCATGCTCCGTGATCCCGAGATACACGCCCACACGGCTTCTGTCGACGGACTCCCAATCGAGTCCGGCATCCGCAATCGCCTCATGAGAACAATAGACGGCAACGGATCCAGCACGCGTTCCCCGACGCACTTCCTTCCGCTTTTGATATCTCAACTCGTCAAAATTACAGACACCAGCCAACACGGGAGGCATGTAGCGGGTCTCGTAATCCACAACGCCCGACTTGCCCTCCAGCAGATTCTGGCGGTATTCCGCCAGATTATTGCCGTTGGGGGCAGTGAGCCCGATCCCGGTGATGACAATGCGGTCGTCCAGTGCCAACGTAACAGTCTCTGATATCCTGGAGAATCGGGCTGACCAGGCAATTCGCTGGGAATTGGGTCAAAACAGCAGGCTCACTGTGAGCAGGTCGAGAGAGTACCGCGACATATCGACACTGGCAAGTGGCGATGACCCGTCAAATCCTGGGTTTTTGGTCGTCGACAGTCCAGACGACCTATTCTCCCTCAAGCCACTCAGAACGCTCCCTGCGAAGTCGCCGCAACGTCGCCTCACGAAATTGATTGTCAAAATCTCCCTGAGGGCGCCCGTCGAACTTCTCTGGTGCGATTACGCGGGCAATCTGCTTCCCGAATCCAATACTCGGATTCAGATAGAAGCTGAGCGTCGCCGCCTCCACTTTTTCTGCCCGATCCTCAACGGCTCTGCTCAGAAGCAGGTATGCCTGCCCGACGAGGACCGCCGCATCACTCCCTGCTTTCGCGACAGCCCGAACCTCAACATCCTTCAGTGCGCGTTTGAGAATCATCTCGGCCCGATCAGACAGCCCGAGCGCCAGATACCGCGAAGCAAGGTCGGTGACGAGGTCAAGTCCCTCCGGCCGCTCTTCGACAGCGGCAGACAGCCGTGCGATGTCCTGAGGAGCCAGACGTTCGCCGGGAGCAGTAAACTGATCGCGAATTTCCTGAGTCACCGGCCTGAGTGGACCAGCAGACTTCAGCTGAGTCTCCCACCTTCGAGCCGAGTGGATCACCCCATGCTCGTCAACAAAGAACGTCCTGGGAACGGCACCAAATCCAGTCGCATAGTCTGCATCCGCCAGAACTGGAAACTTCACACCAAACCGCTTGTAGTATTGATTGGCGGCAGAGACCCCATCGATATCAAGCGCTAACCCAACAATCGTGAAGTCGTCGTTTCCGTACTGCTCGAATTTCTGCTGCCACACGGGCAACTGATTCCGGCAAAATCACCAACTGGCCCAACAGTAGAGGATGTAGCGTTTCCCAAGGAACTGCGACAACCGTACTTCTTCACCTTCCATATTAGTCAGAGGAATATCCGGCACGGTCTGACCAATTCCGAATCCACGCCCCTTCCCCCATGCAGCGTTCCATGCCGGAGGAGCATCCGTCACCAGTTGTTTGGTCTGTTGAAGCACAACAGAGCCACCTGCTGTTTTCACGTCGATCTGCAGAGCTCTGGAAATCGATTCCCTCGACAGGAACAACGATTCGACCTCGCTCGAATCAGACGGTTCAAAAATGTGATTGTCGTTTGTGAGGCGAATTGGAATGCAGATTTCGCCATCATCTGGATTACTGCAGATGGTGAGCAGAGCCCTTGAAACGAGTTTGGCCTCCATTTTCCGGCTGGCTGCCAGATCGACCACATTGATGTACTGCTGCCCTCCCTTTTTCTGCACGCGAATCTGCGCAGCAGCCAGAGAAGAAAGCATCAGGGCGCAAATGAGCAAACGCATCGCGAACTCCATGAGGAACAAACACAAGCTGGTATCATTCTGCCTCGAGCCGGAATAGTCCGGAAGCCCGAATCTGTTTCTATGAGGTATCGCACCAGCCCCCCAGGAATTGTGTACTCACTCACGGGCAGGATCATTGTCAGCGGCAGGAGAGTTCCGGATGATGTCGCGACATCACAAAGACCAATACTGAGTCTCCCTTCAGGAACATGAATATGGACCGCCGAAAGTTTCTCCGGGTATCTGCGTCAGCCGCCCTGCTTGCTGCGGGTGAAAACGCTCGCAGCGCGAATGCCATCGCCGCTGATATGCAGGTCGTTGATGACTTTGAGCGTGCCGATTCGCTTTACCACGGTGATGGCTGGGAGAGCCTGAACCCAGGCTACTGGCAGATCGAAGACAATTCGCTCCGTCGAAGACTTTTAAACTACGGCGATCGAGCCAGGTCAACCGGGTTTCCCTATCACTATGAAACCCATCAGCAGAAGGCGATGCCGGTTGAGTACGATCCGTCCCTGCCACATGGAGCCATTTATCGTCGTGACTGGAATCTGACCGGCAACTATTCCGTCTTGATTCGCGTGACTGTGAAAGAACGCCATCCGGAAATGCGCGACGGCGACGACCCTAAATGGAAGATGTACCAGCCCGGATACGGGCAGATGGGCATTTCTTTTGGAGCGAAGACTCAATTCGACAGCTACCGTGTCAGCAATCGCGCATGGCAGCTCGTCTGGCAGGACAACAACACTGTTCGTCTCGCTGCCCCTCAACGCCATCGCCGTGGGCAACAGAACAACAAACGAATTGTCGTAACCGAGCCCACAGAGCAGCTATCGCCAGGAGACACTGTCTCCATTCTTCTTCGGGTTTCGGGGGATAATCAGCAGGTTGCAACGGTCAGTGGTTCAATCACTGACGACAACGGCAAGACAATCGCGTCCGTGTCGGCCGATCGAGTCCCCCGACGTGCGATCGAAGGCTGGTTTGGAATCGCAGGTCGAGGGCTGCTCGACTTCGAAGTCAACACAGTCATGCTGGACAAGGGAGACAACACAGCACTGGATGCTCCTCAGAACGACTGCCTGAACTGCTACGCGCTTGGGACAACGCTTCGAAAGAGCGGCGAAGCATGGAAAGTTAAGTTCATCGGTCTGTTTCGCAGCGATGGCAGAAGGGCCGAAGTCAGAATCTCTGATTCACCAGATCCCAAAGGTGGATGGAATTCGGTGCCCGTCGCAGGCGCGGCAGAAATCATCTCCAATGACTTTCGCCGAAACACGGCCGTCATCGACGCAACGCTGCCCATTAACCCTGCCTCGGCAACCCTGTACTACACAGTCTGGAAAGATGGCCAAAACGTAACGACGGACGAGCGCATCGGAACAGACTCAACCGGTCCGGGAACCGGACTTGTTGGCGACGTTCCTTCGAGCGGCATTTACGTTGGACGACTTCCGCAACTGACAGCTCCGTACCGAATGGCCGGCCTGAGCTGCCATGCAATTAACCGCAGCGTGGCAGATCCCACTGATCAAAATCGACCAACTGGCGTCGACGGATCGTTTGATGTCCGCGACCAGCCTACCTACGAGGCCTATCGTTATCTCGACGACTACAACATGCAGATCATGGTGTGGGAAGACGACGTCTGGTACATGGAGTTGTTGATCTATCCGCCGAGCCCGGACGATGCATGGAAAATCGTCAACACGACGATCAGTGGCCCCACTGCCCGCTGGCAGATGATGCGCCACTGGAACGTGATCAATCCGGGAGACCATGACTACGGCATGGATGACGTGAAGGGGCCGGAGCAAATTGTGATCCGGATGAAAGATGGTCTGGGCCAGGACCGCAATTATATGCGGCGCAACTTTCAGATCGTACATCATCTGATCACAGGCGATGAGAAAGTCGACCCGGTGGCCAATCCAAAGAAATGGCGACAATGGAAGATGCCCAACCGCGATTTCTCACTGCTCGTTGTGGACTCCCGCCTCTGGCGGACCAGCCAGGACACAAAGATGTGGGACGACGAAGGCTGGGGGCACATGCCGTCGCTTTACGATCGTGCAGATCCCACACGCACACTCCTTGGCGAAGAACAGTTCGCATGGCTGCAGGAAGTCATTCGCACTGATTCATCACCACTGATCTGCATCACCGGCATCAATGGGCTGCACACGGTCTGGACGGGCGGAAAGTCCTATAGCAAGACAGACGAAGAGTTCGCTCAACGCGACCGTGTGGCCGCCGACTATGCCGGCTGGGTGGCAGCTGGTTCGGATCGAGTCATCGAACTGCTGGGAAGTCGAGATGGAGTCGTGAGCGTCTACGGAGACGTCCACAACGGCTGCATCATGAAGAATACGGCCCACCGACTGTATGAGTGTTCCTTTGGACCAATTGGCCGGACCGGTGGTCGAGCAGTCATCGAAGGGTTTGGCCCGGTGATGAAAGACTTTGATGGCCGTGACCTTACCGTGCAGGCCCTCTACCACAAGTCGTATCAGTCACCGGAGCTGGAACCACTCAAAGGGCCGATGTACTGGAACTTTCTTGAAATGGAATTCGACCCAACGGCCGCGGATCCCGGCATTGCACTGCGTGTGCGAAACATAATTGACAAACCGACTGATGAGCCGCGCGGTGGCGGATCTGCGACGGACGTCTCGTCTCAGACCGGCCGCCCTGCTGCCTCAACCATTCCGGACATCAGGTTGATGGCCAGGTCGGACGTTCATGTGGCAGTCCTCAACGGACAATCGATCCGGGGAACGAGAACCGGGGCCGACGGAACCCTGCGACAACGCTCCCTGGCAGACGTTCCTCCGGGCACTCAACTGATTCTCACGGCCCACGACGGAACACGGGCAGAAGCACAAATCGTGACAAGCGAGGCACCTGCTCAGGGCCAATCGTGAACTGCAAAACGCTGACGCTCTCACTGCACACTAAACAAATTCAAGCCTACACTCTTTCGGAGATCTGAATAAGATTCCAGACTCCAGTCCTCAGTCCGTCGTGATGTGATGCCACGATCTAACAAATTCCACCACCAGCAGTACCCAACCACGCTGTCGACTCCGCCGGAGTTCGTGCAGGTTGAAATCGGTGACGGAGCGGAAGCTGCCCACGACGAGTTGCACACCCAGCACCGCATCCGCAACCTGGTGCTCGTTCATGGCACCTTCATGGGTTCAGACGGTTTTGCAGTCGCCGACATTCTGGAGTCCATCGGAAATGAGATGGGCGTCCTGAAAGGGCCGTTAACGGGAGCGGCTGAGAAGCTGCGTGCTCACGTCAAGCCGCTGACCGACAAGGTGGCTGCTGACATCGGGAACTTCACGCCGGAATTCTGCGGACAGCTCCAGAAGCTCGTGGGTACTGATCCACACATCGAACGACTCTCGCCGACCTGGAGCAGCCAGAACCACCACTATGCACGCGCTGACCTTGCGGCTCGGTTATTCCATCGTCTTACGCAACTGCAGCCGCAGCCAGATGCGCGCACGTTGTTGTGGGGACACTCTCATGCCGGAAATGGGTTTGCGCTACTGACAAATCTCCTGGGAAGTGACCGTGAAACACGTCGTCAGTTTCTGGCGGCGTGTGGGCATACACCAAAAACGGACAAACAACCGGAACACTGGATCACGGTCGTTGAGTCACTTTGGGACCTGGAAGGCCCGGTTACATGGGCGAGCGCAGTCGACATCGTAGGATTTGGAACACCCGTTCGTTACGGGTGGGAGACTCAGGGCTGCGGACAGCTAATTCATGTGTTGCACCACCGGAACTTTGAAGCTGACACTCCGCACCTCACTAAGCCCCTCTTCCCGCCTCATCTGCCTCACGATGTCATTCACGCCAAATGGGGAGACTGGGTACAGGCACTCGGAATTGCGGGCACGGATGTTCCCCCACCCACGCTTCTCAAGCGGGACCGGGCGGTCGCCGGGATCGTGGAACAGGGGCTTGTGAAGCCAGGCGGGCTGAAAATTGTCCCGGAGAAAATCAGAGCAACCTGCGCCCGCTGGGCAACCGGCACCCGCTGTCACGCCGATGGCCGCAATCTGCTGCTGACGTATCAGGCGAGCGGCGAACGGTCGAGGCTGGGAGTGCCACTCGAAGAATCGATGTTTGGCCATGGAGTGGCGACGTCAGAACCATGGCTGCCCACCCACCTTGCATTGGTCAATCGGGCGTTGCGGGGACGCCTTGGGGACTGAATTGACTTCATTAAGCGGCGTGGACGCGAATTCTTTGCAAAAACACGGGATTATCGAGCCAATTCGACAATTGGACAGCACTTTCGTGCGACCATGGGGTTCCAGATTCCAGAACAGTGGTCTTTCCGCCGCTTCAGAAAACAACTCCTTCCATTTTCAGGTGCTTCCCTGGCACGCCCGGGCAGGCAAATTCTCAGGAGCAATCCATGATGACATCTCGGTTTTTGAAGTTTTCCCTCCTTTCCTGCTTTGCGGCTGCACTGATGATGACCGCAGCAGAAGCTCAGCCGCCAGGAGGCCGTGGTGAGGGCGGACGTGGCCAGGAAGGTCGTGGACAGCGTGGTCAGCAGCGTGGCGGATTCCAGTTTGGTGGACAGCGCGGCAGCCAGTTCGGTCAACGAACTGCTCGGGTCCCTTCTTTTTCAGAACTGCTGCGATCAGAAGACGTTCTCGAAGAACTGAAAGTTGGCGAAGCACAGAAGGCCACAATCGATGCAGCGATGGAAAGCTACCGGGCTGAATCAGCCAAGCTGCGACCAAGCCGCGAAGCATTCGAGGGCCTGGACAGCGATGCTCGTCGTGAAATGTTCGAGAAGATGCAGAAAGATGGACAGGAACTGCGAGACAAGACCGACGAAATCCTGACAGCTCTGCTGGAAAAAGAGCAGATTGCACGACTGAAGCAGATTCAGTTCCAGATTCAGGTTTCTCAGAGTCTGACAGCTTACATGAAGAGTGATGAAGGGCGAAAAGCTCTCAGCATCACTGATGAGCAGTTGGCAAAGATTGAAAGCGTCGAAGAAGAAGCTCAGAAGGGCAGCGAAGAGGCACGCAACAAGATGCGAGAACTCTTTAGCGGTGGTGAGCGACCTTCTCGCGAGGAGATGCAGGAAATTTTCGCGAGGCTCCGAGAAGAAAGCACCAAGCGTCGCGAAGAAACAACCAAAAAGATCGAAGGCGTTCTGACTGAAGAGCAGCAGGCAAAGCTGGCTTCTCTGAAGGGTGACGAATTCAAGTACGATCGTGCTGCAATGTTTGGCCGTGGCGGCCGAGGTGGTCAGGGCGGTCCTGGTGGCGGTCGACCTCAGGGTGGCTTCGGTCGTGGCGGACAGGGTGGCGAAGGCGGACGTGGTCGCGGCGGACGTGGCGAAGGCGGACGTGGCGAAGGTGGCGGCGAACGACGTCGTCCAGCCATTGAAGACGACGCTGTCTAATTCGAGACGCACTCCTGAATGAACTGAGGGCTGTCCGACCCGGGCAGCCCTTTTCCTTTGTAATCAGGCTGAGTCAGTTTCAGCACCGTCCGGTTATCTTTGCCGAATTCAGCTGGAAGTGTGGTATTCACCTCAGCGACGAGCGAGAATCCAGCCTGTGGCGAGGCTACCATCGCCCCGCCAACTCTGGTAGGGTTTCGCCGTCGTTTCGAACAACATGCAGAGGATCACCTGTGTCTGAGGTACTGGATAGTTTTGAACTGGAATGGCACGGCAATATCGTCGTCGTCGTCCCCGCCAAGACGGTGGAGTCACTGAACTGGGAACTGGTCGAACAGGCAGCCGATGTCATTATGGAGCCGCTGGGATCTCAGGAAGTTCCCATGGTGGTCGTAGACCTTAAGGATGTGGGCTTCTTCGGCTCCGTATTCCTCGCACTTCTGCTGCGATGCCACAAGTTTCTGAAACGCCGCGGCGGTGAACTCGTTCTGTGTGGCGCAAACGATATGGCGCGTGAACTGCTGAAAATTACCGCTCTGGACACCATCTGGGCGATCTACGACACTCGCGCAGAAGCGATGCAGGCCATCGACGGCTAACGAGTAATCCAGACAATTTGATTCGCATGTGAGAACAGGAGTCTCCTCATGGCGAAACGCCGATATCAGGCTCGACCCACTGAATCAGAAGGTGAGGTCATCGAGCACGTTGAAGAGTTGCGCCAGCACTCTGAACTGATCGATGAGATCAAACACACGGCTGACCGACTTGCCGAAGACGGAGCTACTCGCGGGGACCTGAAAATCCTCAGTCGAGCACTACGCGAACTGCGATACGCGTTTAAGGTGTTCACCCCTTATCGGCGCAATCGAAAGGTGACCGTGTTTGGTTCTGCCCGAACAAAACCGGAAGCCGACGAATGGAAGCAGGCAGAGCTGTTCGGACGACGCATGGCCGAGGAAGGCTGGATGGTCGTCACCGGAGCCGGTGGCGGAATTATGGAAGCCGCCCACGCCGGATGTGGCCGCGAAATGGCAATGGGCCTGAACATCATGCTGCCTTTCGAGCAACAGGCCAATCCCATCATTGATGGGGACGAAAAGCTGGTCAATCTGAAGTACTTCTTCACTCGCAAACTCCTGTTTGTGAAAGAAGTTCATGCCGTCGTCTCCTGTCCTGGCGGTGTCGGCACACAGGACGAAGCCTTTGAAACTCTCACCCTTGTCCAGACCGGCAAACGCGACCTGATGCCAATGGTGTTTCTGGATAAACCAGGCGGCACCTACTGGTCATCATGGCTGGACTACATTCGGACCGAACTTCTTAAGAAGGAAATGATCTCACCCGGTGACATGAGCCTGTTCAAGGTCACCGACGACGTTGAAGAAGCCGTGGACGAGGTGCTTGATTTCTACACGGTCTACAACAGCATGCGGTTTGTTCGTAACAAACTGATCCTGAGACTTCACAGAGAGCCAACGGACCAGGTCATCGAACGGCTCAACGATGAATTCGCTGATGTAGTCGCTGAAGGCCGAATCGAAAAAGCAGAGACTCACTCACTGGAGGCAGACGACGAGCACCTTGTTCAACTGCCACGAATTGCATTCCAGTTTAACCGCCGGGCCGTCGGTCGATTGCGTCAGATGGTCGACGTGTTGAATGACACGCTGGTTGAAGACGAGTAAGCCGGCTCACTGCAGCATCAACCAACACAGCAGCCGCTGGGGCCGACAGAAGCCACTCAGGCGTCTTCGGATTCCTGACTCTCGGCCTGCTCTGCGTTCGCCCGTGAAACCTCGTGGGCAGCTTTACTGATGCGACGTTATTGGCGGGCCTGAACTGAAATGATCCCGCAGCCCATCGTCAGATTTCCAGCCAAAGCGGCAGCGAAGAGGGACATAAGTCGTTTGGCAGCCTTGCCCATTGTTAGCCGAGACGCGTGAGCGTCCGGGCGAAACGCACCGCCTGGCCGCTCGTTGACCCCGAGGCCCTGGCCTTCGGCTATCTGGTGACAGCTTCATAGAAGATAGAGGAGCGGCGTGCGCGCCCAGCCGAGCACGCTTAAGAGTTGGCTGCCGGACTGGTCAATTCGAACTCGGAAGGCGGTTCGGCCGGAGTGCTTCCGCACTTCCGATGACAAGAGGCACTTCCTGCAGCAATACTTGATACCCGGGCTCGTGTGGTAGCCGTCCCGTTCATAGAAGAGCGGCGTGCGCGCCCGGCCGAGCACGCTTAAGAGTTGGCTGCCGGACTGGTCAAGTCGAACTCGGAAGGTGGTTCGGCCGGAGTGCTTGCGCACTTCCGCTAACAAGAAGCACTTCCTGCAGCAATACTTAAGGTGATGATCTGTGATGAGTCGCTGGAGCGTATTCTTTGTTTCGATGTTCGGCCGCTGTAAGTGGCTTCTCGTGACAACCAATCGAAATTACGGCGACCTCATGCGCAGACACCCGTCATACAGATTCAGCGCAACAAAAAAGGGTCACCGAAAACGGTGACCCTTCTGCGTAGTCGTTCCAGCCAGATCAGAAGCTCTCGCCACTCACTGGTTTTTCCGGAGCATAGCCCGGGATACTACGAATACGTGTAGCAGCAGGAGTGACAAGCTGCAGGTAAACCGACTTATCAATATCCTCTGAGATCGATCGCGAAGAACCATCACACAGAGAGATGATCACGATGCTTGGGTGATTGGAATTGAGTGAGGGAGCCGTTCCATCGACTGCCGCCTTGCTTTCGTTTGGAAAGGCGAGATAACTACTGTTGTCATAAGCAGCCGCCGCGTTCACCATTGTTCCTGGATCAACACTAGCGGGTATGAGTGGGAATACTGCTCCAACCGCTCGTGTGCGTGGATCCGCCCAGGTGGACGTTCCCAGGGCCTGGATGTTTTCACCGAGCATGATTGTGTTGGTAGAACCGTCGTAAATCTTTCCGATTCGGACGCTACCGTTGCGGGTCCGAGCATCCGCTTCAAAGTAAGGCCAGAAAACCCCCGTTGACTTGGTAACCTCGGAGTCAGTCGCATCGTAGGTTCCTGGGTACGCATTGACCACGGAATCGCCGTTCCAGTCGAACGCTTCGGAGAGGTAATGGTGCTGTACGACACCACCGTTGTTGGTGATGACGGTGGCATCACCATAACCAGAGTTTGCCACATAGCTGAGACCGCCAGCAGTGGCGAACGCAGATTCATCGTTCGGACAGGCCAGAACTTCCATGTACAGATCCCTGCTGAGGGGAGCGTTGGCGCCAGCGTTAAATGCCAAACCCTTGTTCCAGCGATCATAGGTACCCTGCTGGTCCAGGTAAGGCAGGAGTTCAACGACCCAACTGCGACCATTGAATGAGCCGTTACTACCTGAGTCAATCGGAAAATAACCCAGTGCAGGCAGCTGGCTCTTGTTTGCGCTGGCATAGGTCAGCAGTGCGGTGGAGACGTTCCGAATGTTATTCAGACACTGCGTTCGGCGTCCGGCTTCTCGAGCGTTCTGGATGGCGGGGAGAATCAACGACATCAGCGTTGCGATGATGGAAATCACCACCAGCAGTTCGATAAGCGTGAATCCGCGTCGAGCCGTCTTCGACTGCGTTTGGCGATGGGTCTGCATAGTTTTCTCCGAAGGTTGTTGCTGACAGAGTATTCAGGTCCGGACTCATCCGGAAATAATCATCTGGCTACTTACAAATACAAAAGCTGAGGGAGGTTGAAAACACTCTCAATTCAACCCTGCAGCATTAACGCAAATTCTGGAGCAATTCCGGTCAAAAATCCTGATGAATTGCTGGTCAGGCCAAAATTCATCGTAATTCCCGGCGAAACGGAACTTCAGAGCCATTCAGCGGTATCATCCCGTTAACCGGATTCAACCATTTTTCAGCACTGTTGCAGGATGATGCGCTTCAAAATGCACCAGTTGCCGAGCAATTTTGCTCAGATCGCGCGAAGTAGCCATCGGCAGGACCAGCAAGGTTACCCGCATAGTTTGCTCAAATTTGCCGCCGGACAGCCATGGGCGGTGTGAGAATCGCGGAATAAGCGGAGGACCTGCGGTGACCTGAATGGGGTAATCACCTGACTCCTCGCAGAATCACTCACCAAACTCTTCGTTATAGTCGGCAATTGCGGCCTCAATCACCTTCTCCGCACGATATCGACCGTAAATGTTGTCGATGGAAACGGTCGGGCTGTCTTCTTCACCCGGCATAATTTTGTAAGTAGAGAAGTAGTGTCGAATGCGATTCACCAGCGCAGACGGCACCTCGTCAATGTCCTGGACATCAGCCCAGATGTTATCAGAAGCCAGCACGGCAATGATCTTGTCATCCGCCTCTTCGTTGTCCAGCATCGGCAATCCACCAATCACGCGGGCATTCAGAATGACCTCCGACTTGGTGATGGGCCGTTCGCTGAGGACACAGATATCCAGCGGATCGTGGTCCCCACGTCGGGAGGACGGCATCAATGCCGCGACGCGTTTTCCGCAGTATGTCCGGGGAATAAAGCCGTAGAGCGCCGGTGGCTGCGACGAAGTCCGCTGCGGACGGTCCACCCGCAGATACCCGGTAACCTTGTCGACCTCGTATTTGACAAGGTCAAATGGTGAAATCTCAATGAAAGCGTGGACCAGCTGAGGCGGCTCCGGACCAACTTCAAGCCCGTGCCATGGATGTGGTCGCCACTTGAAAAACGGCTGGGGAAAACTCATGGCGTCCTGCCAATCGGTGGTTCCGGGGTGTCGCGGCCTCACTGACCACGGAAATTCGGACAGTGTGAATTTCTGCGGACTGTCCGGATTACTTTCTTCTTCGGCTATTGATTTTGGAAAGTTGATTCCAGGCCCCGCGTCAGTACGCGCGACAACCGTTTCATTCCTTTATCCTGTTGTAGTTGTTCTACACCACCCATTTCTCCACCGAGCCCATGTCTACTCCACGGATTGACGACACATTTGCCGAAGCGTTTCCGATGGTTGGAACGCGGTTGATCATTACCGCTTTCGACCTCGATCTGGCGATTCTCGCCGGGATGGAGTTCTCCGGAAACGCGTCGAGTGTCATTGGGTGTGATGCGGAAGCAGGCATCGAACGCGGACTGTCGCCGGATCTGACACCGGACGGTCGACCAGGTATCAGCGTACTTGCATTTGCGTTCAACCAGAAATCTCTGGAAGCCGCAGTCGCCTCACGCATCGGACAGAACGTACTGACCTGTCCCACCACAGCCTGCTATTCGGGACTGAATGACAGTCCCAAAGAAAAGCGAATTAAAGTCGGAGCCCAACTGCGATACTTCGGTGACAGTTTTCAGATCGCCAAGAAACTTCAGGACCGGCGTTTTTGGCGAATCCCAGTCATGGATGGTGAATTTCTCTGCGAAGATGTGTTTGGCACACAGAAAGGCATTGGAGGAGGCAACCTGCTGATCTGCGGTGACTCACAACTGAATGCACTAAATGCCGCTCGAGCAGCAGCAACCGCGATCAACGATCTTGAAGACGTTATCCTGCCGTTTCCTGCAGGTGTTGTCCGAAGCGGCTCCAAAGTCGGCTCACGGTACCCTCAGCTGAAGGCCAGCACGAATGACAAGTGGTGCCCAACGCTGACCGGCCAGACTGAGTCTGACCTTCAGGAAGGGGAACGAGCGGTCTATGAAATCGTGATCGACGGATTCTCTGAATCAGCAGTCGCGCGGGCGATGCAGACCGGATTGGAAATCGTCGCAGGTATGCCAGGAATTCTAAGGGTTTCCGCAGGCAACTATGGTGGCAAACTTGGCCCTCACCATTTCCACCTGCAGCGTCTTGACGAGCAGATGGAAACTGCTTCCTGACAAAGTCGAACAGCCTGTTTCACTGTGGCCCCCACGTTGTGGGGGCTCCCGACCGTCCCACCTGCGATCACTGTGTGGATCCAACCGTCGCGACTATTCCTTCTCGTCGTCTTCCTCGGGCACTTCCGCTGACAGCTGCATATGTCGCAGAGCAACGGGGTACCATGCCACAACGCGTTCGGCTGATGTCATCATTGAGATGCCAGTAAGCAACGTGCCGAACTTCCGCGGATCACTTCGGGCGGCAAACTGCAGAGTTGCCATTTCAAGGCAGTTGCGTCGCCACGTTTCGACGGGAATCTTCAGGATCTCTTCCAGACGTTCGCGTGTCGGCTGCTCGCTGCTGATTCGAAGTTCGGTCAGACGAGTACAAATGGCAGCTCGAAATCCGGGGAGTTCCGGAATCCTGCTCAGCTGAGCAAACGCCGTCAAATCTCCATCTGCCCGAATCTTTTCAGCGACCATCACGCAAACCGGGGCGATTTTGTAGAAAGCAGATGGTGACGTCCGGGCTTCCCGTGCTGGCGGCACCTTCAGACTGCTGTCCGGAACTGTCAGTTGAACCTGTTCCTTACTCTCAAGTGCACAGAGCTTCAGCACAGCGATCAAATCGTCGACGGCAACCTCCTGGGTCGTCATGTTTTCACTGTCGCCCAAAATCGAATTCACAAGTGCTCCTGCGCCTGCCTGAACCATATGGCCAAGTTGCTGCAGCAAATGAACACGGCGCTGTTCCGAAGCACGGACCATTCGGTCCACCGACTTTCGGTAAGCAAGGAACTTATTCCGTGCGTCATCAAACTTGCGGATCCCCAGACTCTTCGCCACCTCAGCCTGAACGCCTTTGGCGTTGGCATCAATCTCTGTGGCCAGGCCCCGAACAACGGGGGTCGGAGGAACTTCTGCCATCAGCATTGTGGTCAGTTTGGCGACAGCTGCGACGGCCCGGTCTGATTCACCGCGTTCCTGAGCGGTAATCGCAAACTCGGTCAGTGCGCCTGCCATTGGGAGTAGTTCTGGCATGTCCGGGCGTTCAGCGTCAATGATTTCGGGGATCGATCCCGGAACTGCCACGTCCGTCTCTGCCAGAGCATCAACAAGTTCACCAACACGCTGCCATGCGGGGGCCTGAGCCTGATCGCGAGCAATAATACTGGTCACCGCGATCTCGGTGACACCGCCCTGCTCTCGGGCAGCATCGAGAATGGCGGTCTGCACATCGCCACCTGCGTTGAGCTGAATCGACAGAGACGCGACAACGGAAAGCGAGTCGCAGACAGTCTGTTCTTGCTCTGATTTCTTCGACAGGTTGATCGCCGACTGCCAGCTGCCGTTGAGTGCCAGGCCAACAACCGTTGCTGTCACAAGTGGATCGTTCCAGGTGTACACACGCAACACAGAGAGTGAAGGCTGACGGTGCTGCCACAGCTTTTCCGCCGTGATATGCCATGCCGTCCCGCGTACCCCGTCATAGTACGTCCCTGTAGTCTGATCGCGCTGATGATTGACAACCAATTGAATGGCCGCATCCAGTTGGCCCGCATCCGCCATGACTGCTGCCAGGCTGACGGCAAAATTTGTGGATAGACCACCAGTCAATGGGATTTTATCAGCGAGCGGTTGTGCCTTATCCAGGGCAGCCTTCGCGCTGGCCGCATCACCGGCAGCTTTCAGCTGCCAGTATCGTGTTGTATAGGGGCCTACAATGTAGTGATCAGATTTTTCGCGATGTCGAACAGACACCACCCGCATCTGATTGAATTCCTGTTCGGCATTTTCGTGGTCGCCGAGTTGCAGAAAGGCGTCTCCCGTAAGCCGGCGTGAATGTCCGCGCTGCTGATTATCGTTTGCCCGGGCAGCCTCAATCATGCTGGCAATTACCTGACGGGCCAGCGCATCGTGGTCCGTCTTTTCAACAACAGGATTCTGGTCTCCTCCCTGTACTTCCGGCTCATCTTCGTCCGACCCTCCCGAGCCGATTGGGATGTCAGGAGGCGGCAACTGCGTCTCACCGGTCTGATTCTGAAAATAGAATGCGATTCCCAGTCCAAGTGCGATCAGGACGACTCCACCACCAATCTTGACCGCAATGCTTCCTTTACTGCTTCCGGCAGCATCAGTCGCGGTCGGAACCGGAGCCTCTTCATCGCTGATCCGCATGGGCACTTTTTCTTCGGCTTTGTCCGGCGACTCAGCAGTGAACACCGGCACCATGCACTCTTTGTTGGCACAGCGGACCTGTTTGCCAAATGCGGACCTGGGGATATAGCCTGCCCTATCGCACATGGGACAGACGACTTTTCTCGTTCGTCCTTTGATGGGTTTACGCGCACATTGAATTACCTTGCGTGGCTGAGGCGCGCCGGTGAGTGCAAATGGGTCGTCATCATCACCCCCCGACGAACTACTGGTGACCGCCGGTTTTGTTTCAGGCGCAGGTGATGGTGGAGCAGCCTTTCCCGATCCATCCATTGCTCCCCCACAGAATGGACATTCTGCAGCGTCATCGTCGAGGACAGACTGACCGCAATGTGGACATGTTGGCAGGTCCATATTTCAGCTTTTCACATTGAGATTCACGGATTGGAATCGCAGCCCGGAACGGGCAGAGACAGGTAGTATTTAGTTGATTTCTCTCACCGGAAGTTCCGGTCGATCTGAGAATTCTCTGCATTGTAGGAATGCGAGAGAAAAAAGTCGTGAGAGTGCCTGTTGACAGGATATTCCAGAGGAGATTGTAACGACGGAAAATCCCGTGAATTGGCGACGTCCGTCACAGGAATTGTCAGCCGCACTCGTCATTTAACGATTTTTTGAAGCCGCCATCCGACGATTTGTGCCGTCCCCCGCTGTTCGATCGTCGGAAAGGACTCCACGTAGAGACCCGGTCTGCGACAGACAGTCGAACTCATCCTGAACTGCTTCGCTCATTTTCGCTTGACCTTCCGAGTGGCTTCGGGAGAAAAAGTCGTCAAGCTGAAGCTCCCAGGATCTGCCAGGCAGGTCATTGTGTCCTCCGGACGTTGTCACAAATGCTTTGTCGGCATGCTTCGCTGCCTCAAACAGCCGGTTACCCAACTCGAATGGAACGACCTTATCGCGAGTCCCATGAGTCTGGAGAAGTGGTCCCGAAAACCGGCCGATCCGACTGATCGAATCGAACTCCTGCGACACCATCAGTGACACGGGTAGCCACGGAAAATGATGCCCTCCAACATCTTCCATGCGCGTAAAGGTGCTCTCAAGAATCAGCCCGGCCGCCCCGCCATTGACCGCAAGCTCAACAGCGACTGCCCCACCCAGCGAGCGGCCCATCACCACCACCTCATTCGGGTTAAAGTGCCGTCGCTCTGCAAGCCAGTTGCGAGCGGCTCTTGCATCCTGATACATGTTGGATTCTGAAGGGACTCCGTCGCTGGCACCGTACCCTCGATAGTCAAACCCAAGGATGGCGATCTGGTATGTGTCACGCATCCGACTTAGCCGTGGAATCCGGTCTACGATGTTCCCCGCATTACCATGGCAGTAGATAACGACCGCCCGCGGATCAGGGTGATCAAAGTAGAGAGCGTGAATCTGCTCGTTATCCGTTACCTGAATCCGGATGGACTCCATTCCTGCCTTAGATTCCGGCACCGCATCAACACCCCGTGGGTGAAACATCATCTGTTGTTCGAATGAACGAACCGGATTGAGCGTGGTACATCCCGTCATCAGGCCCATCAGCACGGCCGCAACGAAGTTGCGTGTCTGATATGATTCGAGGGCAACAACACCAACAGACAGAAGAGAGTTTTTCATGTCGGTTCAGGACTTCAATGAAAAGACAGTTCTGACTCGAGAAGGCAACAGGAGAGTCATCGACGCAGCACCGATGATTTTGATGGAATCTATGGAAATGAGACGAATCGGTTGCCTGAAGATACACCGAAAGTCAGAGTGTTGAAACAGCAATTCGAACTGGAAAAAACCATGACACGTCACCTGATTGCTCTGTCTGTTGCACTCACCGTATTGAGCCCGGTTTCTGTGGTCGCAGCAGAGAAGACCAAAGTAGTGCTGATCGCCGGACAGGTGAGCCATCCATCAGGGCAGCACGAATTCAACGCCGGTTGCATAATTCTGGCCCGCGCTCTCAACGAACAAAGCGGTCTCCCCATCCATGTGGAAGTCGTCCACAACGGCTGGCCGAAGGACGAGTCTGTGTTTGAAGGTGCCAAAGCAGTCATCATTTATTCGGACGGGAACGACCGTCACCCGACAAAAGGGCACGAAGAATTCATGGACTCCCTGATCGACAGGGGTGTAGGGCTGATGTGCATGCACTATGCGGTCGAAGTTCCCGCTGGTCCTCGTGGGGAGTACTTCAAGAAGTGGATCGGCGGGCACTATGAAGCCGGATTCTCCTGCAATCCACACTGGACAGCACCGCTGGATCCTAAATCCGATCACCCGATTGCTCGTGGAATTCCGGCGTTTCCAGCCAATGACGAGTGGTACTACAACATGCGATGGGCCAGGCCAAAATCAGCGATCGACATTCTGACGTCGGTTCCAGCGCGAGACAAAATCAATCGCTACATCCACTGGACGCCGGAAGGTGAAAAGGCACTGGGTTCACGACAAACTCTCATGTGGGCCATCGAACGCAAAGATGGCGGTCGCGGCATTGGATTTACCGGAGGCCACTGGCATCGCAACTGGGCAATTGATGATTTTCGACGCGTCGTTCTGAACGCCATGATCTGGACGGCCGGTATGGAAGTCCCGAAGAATGGCGTCAAGAGCCTCCCTGTGACGGAGAAACAGCTCAACGAAAACCTGGACAAAAAGCGGAACATGGTTCACATCAACCTGCCGGGTGATGCGGACCTCAACCAGGGTGAAGCGGAGCCCGTGGACTTTCGTTGGCCCGGTAAGAAGAAGTAGGAAATTGCATCTGTCGACGTAAGTCGTCTGGCAGCAATGCTGATTGTAGCTGAGATGCCTTGCGGTCTTCGGCTATCTGATTGCAGCTTCATAGCCGAGCGCCGCGAGCCGCCCGGCCGAGCAGGCTTACCAGTTGGCTGCCGGATTGGTCAATTCGAACTCGGAAGGTGGTTCGGCCGGAGTGCTGGCTCACTTCCGCTAATGAGTTGTGCTTCATGCAGCAAAGCTAAACGTGACGCCCAGTTACAACGACACATGCAATTTCCTGTGACGCTGCGGGCCAGTGTGGGCTTCAACGCTCGACTCTGAAAGCCCTCAGGAGCGTTGTCGCGTCTTCAGTTGGCATCAGCTGATGATGTCCCAGATCGGCTGAGCTCCCTCTACACCAACAAGGCGGTTATCGAGACCTCCGAAGAAGTAGCTGAGCTTATTCGGATCAAGCCCCATCTGGTGCAGCACCGTGGCGTGGAGGTGCTTCACATGGAAGGTGTCGTCCACAGCCCTGCTTCCCAGTTCGTCTGTCGTTCCGAGACTCACCCCTCCCTTGATACCACCGCCCGCCATGAACATGGTAAAGCCGTAACTGTTGTGGTCGCGACCCGTACCCTTGGCATATTCAGCAGTGGGCTGACGTCCAAACTCCCCTCCCCAGATGATCAGCGTATCGTCCAGCATGTTACGCTGCTTCAGATCCTTGATGAGTGCTGCCAGCGGTCGGTCTGTCTCACCCGCATGCAGATTGTGATTGTGCACAAGGTCTCCATGTGCATCCCAGTTGGCATCGTTGTGAGCGCCCCCGGAATAGATCTGCACCATCCGTACGCCGCGTTCAATCAAACGGCGAGCCAGAAGACACTGGCGTCCCACTGCCGAGCACTTCTTATCATTCAGACCATACAGGTTCTGCGTTTCCTGAGTTTCCTGAGAGATATCGACCGCCTCCGGAGCTTCTGACTGCATCCGATAAGCCAGCTCGTACGAAGCAATCCGGGCTGCCAGATTACTGTTGTCGGCGCGAGACTGCTGGTGCTGCTCATTGTACTTTCGCAGCGCATCCAGAATTCGTCGCTGGCCACCTCCTTTGAGATCACCTGGAGGTGACAGGTCCAGAATTGGGTCTCCCTGGGAACGCATTACGGTCGCCTGGTAGGTCGCAGGCATATAACCGCTGCTCCAGTTCTTCGCCCCGCTGATCGGGCCCCCTCGAGGATCCAGCATCACAACAAATCCCGGCAGATCCTGGTTTTCGCTACCCAGCCCATAGTTGACCCACGACCCAAGACACGGGTGTCCGCTCAACACCCGGCCCGAATTCATCATCAACATGGCAGAACCATGGATTGGTGAATCGGCCGTCATGGAATGGAGAAACGCAATGTCGTCAACGCAGGTTGCCAGTTCCGGAAACAGGTCACTCACCCACTTCCCGCACTGACCGTATTGTTTGAACTTCCATCGTGGTTCAACAATCCGCCCCTTGCTGCGATGACCGCCTCGACCAAACGTCTTCACGTCGACCGTCTTGCCGTCCATCCCGTACATGTCCGGCTTGTAATCGAATGTGTCAATGTGGCTCGGTCCGCCGTAGCAATAGAAGAAGATCACATTCTTTGCTTTGGGCGCAAAGTGTGGCTTTCTGGGGGCCAGGGGGTTCTTCCACTCGGTCACACCATCAGCGGCAACGGACTGCTTTCCGAAGAAGCCTTCCTGATCCAGCATGGCCGTAAGACCAAGTCCGGTGAATCCGGCACCTGCCTGCCAAAGCATTTCTCGTCGCGTACGACCGCAGAAGTTTGCACGTTGCATTGTGAGTTCTCTTAAGTGATATTCGGATAGCGCGTCCTGAAATCAGAAGCGCTAGTCGAGGTAAATGAATTCGTTGAGGTTAAGTGCGATCAGGCAGAAGTACTTTCGGGCATGTTCAGGAGAAAGACCATCCTCTTTTTGCAATGCAACAATCAGGTCCAGCCCCTGCTGAACTTCCTGTGCGGTTGGCGGACGCTGCATAACGCGCGTTAACGCCAGCTGAACCTGATCCTTCAGGGAGCCTCCGGCGGACTGTGACAGATATTCGGAGAACACCTGAGCCTGCTTCAGAATGAATTCACTGTTCAGCATTCCCAAAGCCTGGGTGGGCTGCGTGGTCACGAACCGTACCGGACATGTTTGATCCGTATCTGCAAAGTCAAAACTCTCAATCAGTGGATCAAGCAACGAACGCTTCACATGAATGTAGACGCTTCTCCGGACCTTATCTTCAGGAGCTGAGTTGCCCCAACCGGCGCCAGGTCGCGACTGCCCATGCTTAACAGCGGCCGGAATATCCGTATAGATACTGGGGCCAAACATCTTCTCACTGTTCAGGCTGCCATTTGACCACAGAATTGAGTCCCGAATCTCCTCCGCTGACAGCCGCCGCATATCAAACCGCCAAAGGAGATCATTCACAGCATCTGCTGCGTAGGCATCTGCATTTCCCTGCGACGACATCTGATACGTCGATGAGCTCATGATCAGACGATGCATGTCTTTAATTGACCAGCCGTTCTCAACAAACCTGGCAGCAAGCCAGTCCAGCAATTCCGGATGTGTTGGTTTAGAACCCTGAAAACCAAAATCGCTGGGAGTCCGCACAATCCCGCGCCCGAAGTGATATTGCCAGATTCGGTTGACCATTACACGAGCCGTCAATGGGTTGGCTGGACTGGCGATCCAGCGTGCCAGCACACGACGACGACCAGAGCTGGCTGCTCCATCCGGTACCTCCGGAACCACAGCCGGTGGGGGCGACAGCACAGATGGAAACCCAGGTGCCACTTCTTCTGCCGGAGCATGCGGGTTGCCGCGGGTCAGTACATGAACGGGGCGAATATTGACCACGTCTTCTTTTACGCACAGAGCTGACGCCAGCCCCTTGGGCTTGTTTTCCCGCAGTTTTTTGAGGCGATTGAACTGATTGACATAGTTATTGAACTGCTTGTCGTTCAGCAGTGTTCCCTTCCGCTTCTGCAGGATTGGAATCTTGTTCATATCAAACTGGAAGTCTTCCTTCTCGACCTCCTGCAGGTCCTCCCAGACAATCTTCTCGATCCGCTCCATTCGGGTCGTGGCATCTTTAACGTCATTGTTATAGCGGTCCATTGCAGCTTTGATCGTTGCCGGATCCCCAGGTCGATCAATCTCAGTCACCGAAGCAGAAAGAACCGTGTCGTGACCGCGAACTCCGTAACGCCGCACGTTATGGAAGAACGCGACCATTCGGTAGTAATCCTTCTGTGGGATCGGATCGATCTTGTGGTCATGGCAACGAGCACAGTTCACCGTCAGACCCAGAAAAGTCTGCGCAGTGGTTGTCACGATGTCATCGATGTCATCGTAGAAGGCAAGTTTGGGGTCCGCTGGTTCATCATCCCAGCGGCCCAGCCGATAGAACGCGGTGGCAATGACTGAATCCGGTGTTGGGTTCCGAATTTCATCACCTGCCAGCTGTTCAGTGATGAACTGATCATACGGCTTGTCGTCATTGAACGACTGGATGACGTAGTCGCGATACCTCCAGACGAATGGCTTCGCCCCGTCACGTTCATAGCTGTTGGTTTCAGCATAACGAACAAGGTCCAGCCAGTGGCGGCCCCAGTGTTCACCGTAGTGCGGGGATTCAAGGAGTTGATCAACGAGCCGACTCACTTCCTTCTGATTCAAAGCACCATTGGGCTTACGGATCCTTGCCACCCATTGAGCGACAAACTGAGGATTAGGCGGCAGGCCAAGCAAATCGTAGTGCATACGTCGCACCAGTTGCTCAGCGCTCGCCGGCTTGACGCGTGTGACCCCGGCTTCCTTCAGTCGAGCATCCACGAATGCATCGATCTCATTGTTTCCCGATCCAGGTGGAACCTTCTGAGGCTTCACAGGCTGAAACGACCAGAACTTCTTCGTCTCGTCATTTACCGGGGGCGGCCCGGCATCCGTATGAAACTCAATGGCCTGAAGTTTCCTGGGCCATGGCAATCCTAACTCGACCCATTTCGTGAGCACGCCTATTTCCTTCGGCGACATTTTGCCGACGGGAGGCATCTCAAAAGATTCGTAGCGGATAGCCTGAACCAAATGGCTGTTCCCCACGTCCTTCAGATCAACAGCGGCCCCTGACTCTCCCCCCTTGAGAATCAATTCTCGCGTCGTCAGATTGAGGCCTCCCTTGGGCGCATTGCCCGAATGGCACTTCAAACACCGTGACTTCAGAATCGTCTGCACCTGCTCTTCAAAAAACTTAATGTCGTCTTTCGAAAAGTCCGCGCGTTCATCGGCGGCGAGGATCGGGGCAAAAAGCAGGACGCTGCACAATATGGTCAGGCAGGAGCGCATAAATCTGTTGTCACAGAAAGAGAAACAAAAAGTGACGGTCTCAACCCTGGCAATCTACCAGAGGCTGAATTAATAATGAATGTAAAGAAATTGATTGTCCAGCAAATTTCCCGGGTTTTGTGCGTTTCCATGCGTTGCGGCCGAAGCGGTTTGTCTCGAACAGTGAATTCGCCTCCCTTTTCACACGATCAGGATCTGTCGCGGACGCTTTATCATAGAGAGACAAGCCAGCTCGTCACCCTGCCAAACCTGTTGGCAGCATCATGAGTGTCAACAATCAATATTCACCGCCCCATTCGAGGGGTGCGATCAAGAGCCAGTAAGAGAGTAATGGCGGATCCTTCAGAAATTTCAGCTGTTTCGAGAACTGACACTCGGAATTCTGTTCTTGATCGGGGGCAAAAGAAGCTGGCAGAATCCGGCATCTGGATCGAGCCAGAGCTCTGATGGTCACTGAATTCCCCGGAATCGAAAACTGGAACCCGTGAACATAAACCAGCAGATCCAGATTGACGACAGTGAACTGGACTTCAGCTTCGCGAGAAGCGGAGGACCGGGAGGCCAAAACGTCAATAAAGTCAGTTCGAAGGCGATTCTGCGGTGGAACGTTAAGAGGTCGGGTGCGCTGCCCCCAGGCGTCAGAACGCGGTTTCTGGAGAAGTACTCTTCCCGCCTCACGAAGGACGGGGACCTGATTCTGCAAAGTCAGAAGTATCGTGACCAGGGTCGCAATGTCGTCGACTGCATGAACCGACTGCGGGATATGATTCTTTCCGTGGCCGCTGCTCCCAAAAAACGTCGGAAGACAAAACCCTCAGCAGGAGCAAAGCAACGTCGACTCAATGACAAGAAGCGGACCTCTGAAAAAAAACAGTCGCGCCGGCGTCCCTCGATGGATTAAAAACAGCTCAGAAACCGATCCGACTGCAATAAACACTACATCACAATGGTTTCTGAGCTTCCGGATTTTCAGCTCGTGCTTTTATATGGACACACGTCCCGGATTCCGCCACTCTTCCCGCTATAGATAATAACTGCGGAGTTTTCCTGATGGCTAAGATCCTCGTCACCGGTGCTGCCGGATTCATTGGCTTCCACACATCTCAAAAGCTGCTCGCTCGCGGCGACGAAGTTGTTGGTCTGGACAACCTGGTACCCTATTACGATGTGCAGCTCAAACGTGATCGACTTGCCATTCTGCAGGAAACGTCCGGGTTCTCGTTTGAGGAAGCAGGACTCGAAGACAGAGCCGCAGTCGATCGCGTATTCTCCGAGCACCAGTTTGACAGCGTCATTAATCTGGCCGCCCAGGCCGGAGTCCGCTATTCGCTCGAGAATCCGCAGGCATACATCGATTCCAACATTGTTGGATTCACCAATATTCTGGAAGCCTGTCGCCATGCAGGAACGGGTCACCTGGTGTATGCGTCCAGCAGCAGCGTCTACGGCGCCAACCGCAACAAACCGTTTTCAGTGGAAGATCGAGTCGACCATCCGGTGAGCCTGTATGCGGCCTCCAAGAAGTCGAACGAATTGATGGCTCACACGTACAGCCACCTGTTCGGGCTGCCAACGACAGGCCTGAGATTCTTTACGGTCTATGGGCCCTGGGGCCGCCCGGACATGGCGATGTGGCTGTTCACAAAAGCGATCTACAACGATGAACCCATCAACGTGTTTAACCACGGAAAGATGCTGCGAGACTTTACGTTCATCGATGACATCGTCGAAGGAATCGTTCGCGTCAATGACAATGTGCCGGCAGCAAATCCGGACAAGGACCCGATGGACGATTCCACAACGGCTGCTCCTTATCGACTGTACAACATCGGGAACAATCAACCCGTTCAACTGATGCACATGATCGAAACCCTCGAAAAGTGTCTCGGCAAAACGGCTGAAAAGAACATGATGGACATCCAGCCTGGAGATGTTCCGGAAACATACGCCAATATTGACGCGCTGCAGCAGGCAGTTGGCTTTCGACCAAACACACCCATTGAAACCGGAATTGCCCGCTTCGTAGAGTGGTACAAGGCGTACCACGCGTAGCCCTCAAGGCCACGACATCTGCTGACAATCAGGATGGGTTCATTGAACCACCGGGACGCTCGAATAAACCAGCGTTTTCATCACCGTCAAGGATACTAACTTCGCCCGAGTTTCGATTAATCGTTACGCTGATCCGGCAATCGCATCAGCCGCCGGAAATTGGTGGCAACAGCAGGACGACATCACCTTCGTTAACCGGAGCGTCAAAGTCAGTGACCGGCGCATCATTTATGAACGCAAGCACGCTGCGTGAAACTGAACGACCGCTGTCCAGTACGGCGTTGGCCAGTTCCGGCGTGTCGCCCACAGCGGACTGAATCGCGGCCTGAAGGGTGCATCCGTCAGCCACCTCAATTTGTCGATCTGCGCCGCCGGCCAGCTGTCGCAGCTGGGCCTCAAACTGAATCGTAAGTTGCATCAGCTTTCCATCGTTGGACAAAGCAGAACTTTCATGGCATCCGGTTCGCCGCTGTAAAGCCGCTCGAACCATTCATGGCCCTGCTCAAGTGGTGCTCGAGCAGTAATCATATCTTCAACCTTAATCCGTCCGGTCGCCAGCAGGTCGACGCAGGCTGGATACTCACCAGCAGAAGCACAGCTGCCGTAGACGCTGATTTCACGTGTCACCACCGACTGAAGTGGGAGTTCGACTGTCGGTGCAAGATTCCCGACCAGAGTGACTGCCCCTCCCTTTCGAGTGCAGTCAATCGCCGACTTGACCGTCGGAGTGGCACCGACGACCTCAAGCGCCACGTCGGCCCCCCTGCCATTTGTCAGTTCAAGGACGCGGGCCACCGGATCTTCTTCCGACACGTTGATCGTAGCGTCCGCGCCAAGCTTCCTGGCAACCTCAAGGCGAGACGCATTCAGGTCAGTGGCAATCACCTGAGTGCACCCCTTCTGCTTAATCGCCTGGATGACAAGCAGACCAATCATGCCACTGCCCACAACAACTGCTGTGTCTCCCAGAGTGACCGGCGTGCGATTGGCGGCGTGAACGGCGACTGAAACAGCTTCAATCAGAGCCGCATGTTCAAATGACAGGCTGTCGGGCAAATGACAGCAGATCCGCGCCGGTACACTTACGTATTCAGCGAAGCAGCCGTATCTGCGATAGTCTCCACAGCTGACACCAAGCACCATCCGGTTCTCACAGAGGTTGGACTGCCCACTGAGACAGAACCTGCAGTTGCCGCACCAGACCATTGAGTCGAAGGTAATTCGGTCACCCTCTGTATAACCTTTGACATCACGCCCAACCGCGGCCACTGTCCCGGCCGCTTCATGCCCCATCACGAGTGGCGGAACACGACGGCCACTGCTGCCGTCCCAGCCATGAATGTCACTGCCGCAAATGCCACAGGCCTGAACCTGAACCAGAATGTCCTCCGGACCAATCTCAGGTTGAGGGATATCTGTCAGGTCCAGTTTCTTGTATTCAGAGAGCAGAAGAGCTTTCACAGGGCGTCTCAAATGATGGAGGATGCTGTCAGAATGGCACGCTCAGCGTACCACTGCTGTATATCCTACCGCGGTTCCTCAATTCAGCAACGCAGCGTCTGAACGAAGTTATTCCATCTTCATTCCTCAAGGAAGATAAGGGCGAATTCGAAGTCCCTCAATGTCGTAGAGGACCTGTTGCATCACGGAACACGTCTGTCGTTTCACCGACGACAATGGCCCACGCGTCAAACGTTTAAATCTCACAGAATATCGGCTCTGTGGTTCTCTGTGGCAATCCGTTTTCGCACCACAGTCAGCAGGGCGTTATCAGCCCCCTGGTTGTGGTCCGGATCTAAACGACATGTTCACTGTGGCATGTGCGGGCCCTCGCTCCGGCCTGCAATTCTTCGATCTCGCCACCATACCGCTGCAGTACAGATGAGAATTCCAATCAACACTGAAACCGTCAGGACATCAGCAAAGTTTCGACTGACCGTGACGCCAGGAATCTGGTTAAGCAGCAGTTCTGTGTAGCTGCTTTCACCTCGATGAATGCCCAGCTCTCGCCGCACGGCAAAATGCATGTCCGCACACCAGCAATACCCCCAGCCTTTCCACGCTCCCATCACCAGCCAGGAAAACAGAGTCATGCCGATTGCCGCCAGATGCCAGCGACGAGTCCGCCTCGGAATCCAGCCAAACATGTTGAAGACGATCAGGACATTGTGAATCACAAACCAGAAGATGTTGAGGAAGCTCAGCATGAATCACATTGTGTACCGTCATCATTCGTTTCGCCAGAACGGTTTGGAAATGCTGGTCCGACGGCAGCTTCATTGTGACCCATGCCGGATTGGCCTATGGTGGCCCACACAAATCCATGCCTTGAAGGTGACCCCATGCCTCGAACCGTAGTAGCCATTCTGGCCATCTGCTCACTCGCCAGCTTTTGCACGGCGGCGGATCGGCCCAACATCCTGTTCATGATGACTGACGATCAGGCTCCATGGGCAACCGGAGCGTTTGAGGGACACACTCACGCCGACACGCCGAATCTTGATCAGCTATTTAAGAGTGGCGCTTACCTGCCCAATACATTTGTGGTGACACCAGTCTGTAGTCCGTCACGCGCTGCACTGGCAACAAGCCGTTACGGGTCAGAACTGGGCATTACGGACTGGATCCATCCCGGTCGCGAACCAAACCTCGGACTGAACCCCGAAACCCTCACATGGTATGAAGTCGTCCAGATCTCCGGGTATCACACAGGGCTGGTTGGGAAATGGCATCTGGGGCTAAAAGACGCTCACCATCCAACAGCAACGGGATTTGATTACTTCATGGGCCATCGCGGAGGTGGCTGGTCTCCTAAGGACCCGACCCTGGAAAAGGACGGAAACCAGCAGAAGTTCAAGGGGCTGACAACGGATATCCTGGCCGACCACGCCATTGAGTTTCTCAGGAAGCGCCCTGAGGACAGGCCGTTTCTCCTTGTGCTGCACTTTCGAGCCCCACACGCCCGATGGCTGCCCGTTGCACCGGAAGACTGGGCTCCGTTTGAAGGATTGAAACCGAAACTCCCACACCCGGATTACCCGGGCCTTGATGTCGGTCGTGTCGAGCGGATGACACGTGAATACCTCGCCAGTGTGCGAGGAGTTGACCGAAACGTTGGACGCGTTCTTTCCACACTCAAAGAGACAGGTGAAGCCGATAACACGGTCGTCGTGTTTACCTCAGATCACGGCTACAGCATGGGACACAACGGAATCTGGCACAAAGGAAATGGTCACTGGGTACTCAAGAAGGAAGCACTCCCGGCAGCAACAGAGAACATTCCACGTGGCCAGCGACCCAACATGTATGACAACTCTTTACGTGTCCCAACCGCTATTCGATGGCCAGGCGTTACGACAGCAGGAAAGACGGTCCGGATGAGTGTTACGCAGCTGGACTGGTTTCCAACCATGGCTGCGATCAGTGGCGGCACTATTCCCAATGGAAAGATCGTTCGGGGCCGAAATCTGGCTCCAATGCTGAAGGGTGAAACACCCGAATGGCAGAACAACGTGTTTACGCAATACTCAACCAAACACCAGTCGAAGACACACATGCGCTGTTATCGCACACCGGAGTGGAAACTGGTGAGAGACTTCCTGAATCCGGAGCGAGACGAGCTGTTCCATCTCACGTCAGATCCTGGTGAGTTGAAGAATCTGATCGATGCGACGAAGCATGCAAGCGTCGTTGACAGGCTGCATGCCGAAATCGTGAAGCACATGCAGGAGATTGACGATCCGGCACTCAGTTTCGTGAAGTAGGCTCTCAAGAGTCATGCTTCTCGAATAAGAGGCCTACTCTTCACCTCAGAAGCCTACTTCTCCGGCTGCGAATCAGTCCTGATATTGTATGCGTAAACCAGCTTCAGCTGTTTTGCTCGCGCCATGTCTGCCGGCGTGATCATCATGCGGTTAAGA
>CAJWGB010000034.1 GCA_913031625.1 uncultured Planctomycetaceae bacterium
GCTCTGACGACTGCTGCCATGTGGCAGACATCAGGATCCGCCGGCACAGCCGTTTGACATTCCAGTTGTCATTCATGAACGAATGGGCGAGATGATCCAGGAGTTCCCTGTGTTCCGGGATGTCTCCCTGGCTGCCAAAGTCTTCCGGGGTTGCAACAAGCCCGACGCCCCAGAGTGTCATCCAGATGCGATTAACGGCGACCCGCGCCACCAGTGGGTGCTCTGGATGGAGCATCCAGTCCGCGAGGTCGCTGCGATTGTTGACGCTGCCTTCCCGAATACTGGCAGGTACTCCTCCAGCGACCTTCGTTGCTGGCTGATCATACTGACCGCGGTTCAGTATAGCTGCCTCGGTTTCAGCGGCGTGTTCTCTCATGACCATGATGCGGCGTACACTGGTTGCCAGTGATGTTTCCTGCTGCCGCAATTCCCTGAGCTCTGTGAGCAGCTTAGCGACGCGTTCGTCAACCTGATTGAAATAGTGTGTTCGCAGGTCAGTCGGCAGATGATCGGCACTGGTATGTGCGTCAGCTGCGAACAGACGGGCGAGTTCTGCAGCTGTGAGTGCGCGGCGCCAGATCCGGAATTCGTCGAGCGCACTGTCAGCCAGTCCCGATTTGCTGCGACGCCCTCCAAGTTGAGGAGCGACCGTGTCGTTTTTGATTTCGCATTCAAGGTTGTCGCGAACGATAGTGAGCGGCTGCCTGCTGCCTCCAATCCATATTTGAACGCCGCTTGCCTTTCCGCTCCCATCCCACACGACTGCCAGGTGGTTCCATTTGTGCTCTGGTACCTTCGATTTTGTTGTTACGCGAATCGCGTTCCCAGGCCAGAAGTGGCACAGCGTAAATTGAATGTGACCGGTGTTGAGAAGTTCCAGCTGGACTCCACGATGGCCGGCTTCCCAGACCGGCTTTGAGTTGTGAAAGATCGTCATCTGGTTGGCCGATGAGTGCATTCCTGCCGGCCTTCTGATCCACATGGCCATACTGAAGGCTTCTGACCTCGCAAACTGGCCGGCATCTTTGATATTCATCGGACTATCACCGTCGAACCTCACGCCGTTTCCCTCAACACCGGCAACCAGTTCGGCGCCTCCTGGCATTCCGGAACGGTCTGCAAACGAGAGATGCACGGCTGGCGGAGGGACTGTTAGCTGTGGTTTGCTTTTAAGCCATGTCTGGAAACGGCCAGTGCCGTCCTTCATTGCCTGAGCTATGGTGTTTTCGAGCTGGCTGATGGCCGTCCGAAGTTTTGTATGCTGCTTCTGCTGGTCTGCTTCGTAGAGGATGAGATTGGGAGTCGGTGTTGCATTGGTTTTCTCAGCGTATGTTCCCAGCTCGTCAATGTTGCTGAATAACGCGTAAAGAGAATAGAAGTCTTTCTGCGTGATTGGGTCGAACTTGTGGTCATGGCACCTGGCACATTCCAGAGTGAGCCCGAGGAAAGCAGTCGCGAACGTTTGAACACGGTCCATGCGATATTCCACGACGAATTCTTCCGGAATGACACCTCCCTCAGCGTTCTGCCGATGAAGGCGACTGAAGGCTGTGGCCAGTACCTGATCCGTTGAGGGATCAGGTAACATGTCGCCAGCGACCTGCCACCGGGTGAATTTGTCGTATGGCAGGTTTTGGTTGAACGCACGAATAACCCAGTCACGCCATGGCCAGAGTCGCGTGGGCGCATCGTTGTCGTAGCCGAACGTGTCTGCGAAGCGAGCGACATCCATCCATTGGGCGGCCATGTGTTCTCCAAACGCTGGCGAGTCGAGCAGTTGGTCGACGACTTTCTCAAATGCGTCCCTCGACTGATCTGCAGCAAAGTTATCCTGCAACTTGAGCGATGGTGGTAATCCGGTTAGTGAAAGGCTGGCTCGGCGGAGCAGGGTCTCTCGTCTGGCTGGTGGCGAGGGACCGAGAGTCCGCCTTTGCAGTTTGGCAAGGACAAAACTGTCGATGGAGTTGGCGATCCACGGGGAGTTCCTGAGAGGTGGAGCCGGATTGCCAATTCGCTCGAATGCCCAATGGCGAGACGCTGGTGCACCTCGTGCTGACCACACACTGAGAATGTCGGTTTGCTCTGGACTGAGCGGGCGGTTCGCAGTCGGCGGCGGCATCATTTTGTCGGGGTCGGTTGACCGGATGCGTCGGATCAGATCGCTGGATGCGCCTATCACGGAGTTCACGGCGGAGAAATCGTTCAGGTCGAGTCTGAGCTCCGCTTCCTGACGTTCAGGACCATGGCACGGAAAACAGTGTTCCGAGAGGATTGGGCGAACGGTGCGTGTGAAAGACGAATCATCCGCCGTCGCGGTCAGAGCGAGCGGTATGCCCATCGTCAGAAAAAGTCTCAGGCAGCGCATGCTGAAATTGTAGGCTGCCTTCGTTTCGGTGTGCCAGCGAAGCCACCAATCAGCCGCCGATGCTGTACATCGGTCGATCGGGCTGGACGTAGTCGGGGCTGTTGATCTGATGCCCCGCAGCTTTACTCTGAACGCAGGCAATCATTGCGTCGGCAATCTCATCGTCTGATCCGCCATCGCGAAGCAGGCTTCGGATATCCGTCTCTTCAAGGCTGAAGAGGCAGTTTCTGAGTTTGCCCTCGGCGGTGAGACGAAAGCGATTGCAACTGACGCAAAACGGCTGACTGACAGACGGAATGACACCAATGCGACCGCGGCCGTCTGCAAACGTATAGTCAGAAGAGGGAGCCTGTCCGGTTTGCTCAACGGACGTCAGGGTGCCGAATTCGGCTTCAAGAAGTGCGATGATGTCGGAGGCAAAGAGGACTTTGTCCTTTTGCCATTGGTTGTCTGCATCAAGCGGCATGAATTCAATAAAGCGTACCTGAGTGTCTGTGTCCCGAGCCAGTTGAGCGAACGGAATGATCTGATCCTCGGTCAGGCCTTTGATGGAGACAGCGTTAATCTTAATTGGAGAAAATCCAGCATCGCGTGCCGCCGAGATTCCTTCAATGACCTTGTCATAGCTGTCGCGGCGAGTGACCCGTTTAAACACCTCCGGATCGAGTGCATCAAGGCTGATGTTCAGGCGTTGCAGACCAGCGTCTTTTAGCGCTTCTGCCTGATCGCCGAGCAGGACGGCATTTGTAGTCAGGCCAATGTCCCGGATCCCGTCGATGGCGCTGAGAGCCTTGACCAACACCGGCAGTTCTCGACGAACAAGTGGCTCGCCGCCCGTCAGCCGGACTCGGTCAATGCCCAGCGTCGTGCCGATTCGGACGACGCGTTCAATTTCTTCGAAGCTGAGGAGATCTGCTCGCGGCATGAACTGGACATCACCGGCGGGCATACAGTAGAAGCAGCGGATGTTGCAGCGGTCGGTTACGCTGATGCGCAGGTTATTGTGAACACGGCCAAATGTATCGATGAGTCGACGAGAGGAACTGGTCATGATGGTGAAGACTCCTCAGATGTCTGAGGATGAATCCATTCTGTCTCGCCGCTTGCGTAGTGTTCTTTCTTCCAGATCGGTACATCTTCCTTAAGTGTGTCGATCAGCCACTGCCCCGCTTCGAATGCTTCCCGACGGTGACCCGCGCTGACTGCGACTGCGACTGCAATATCACCCAGTTCAAGGTGTCCGGTCCGGTGGACGAGGCTGACTTCCATTAACGGCCAGCGTTCGCGAGCCTGCGTCTCCAGCTTCTGCATGGCCGATACTGCCATCTCGGGGTAGGCATCGTATCGGAGAGATGAAGTCTGAACGTCGCCCGTGAATTCCCGGACAGTCCCCATGAACAGAACAACAGCTCCGGCGGAGTTGGTTCGGACAGATTCGGTGACTGCATTGAAGTCAATCGGTTGTTCAGTCAGTTCGATCATGGGAGCGATGAAAGAGAGGCACGGCTACCGTTCCATGATCGGTAGTGATGTTGTGCATTACAATCGAGAGGTATAGCAGGGATCACAAATCCGCGTGAACTGGAGCGACGGGGGCCAATCAATACATTGCCGTGGCAAGCTCCCGCCGCAGCGCACTGGCCTGTTTGGATTTCGGCCCCATAGCAGCGAGGACGGTAACCATGGCGTCTTTTGCCCTGACACGGACTTCTGTCCGATCCGTACGAATGATCGCCAGAAGGATCTCACAGGCTTCGGCGTACCGCTTGTCGACTGAAAGTGCCTCAGCCAGTCGGATCTGAAGTTCGAGATTGTCCGGATCAGCTTCGAGTTCGGTCCGCGCAGCGGCTGTCCCGCCCGAGTCTTCGACTGAGGAACGCATCTCCAACTGCTCTTTCAGCTGTTCAGCTTCGGGTTCGAGAAAACCACGTGTCTCCAACTGCTCAATGATTTCGCCGGCTTCCTGAGCGCGATCCAGTCCAAGGAGTACTCTCGCAAGCGCGATTTGAATCTGGGGTGAGTCTTCGAGTTCACTGGCGCGGCGGAATTGCTCTTCGGCTGTCTCCAGGTCACCCGCCTGTTCGGCCTGCTGCCCTGCGTTCCATGCCTCCATCGCTGGTGAGGGCAGGAAGGAATCCAGCCATTGGCGGACCTGATTCTCGTCACCAATTCCTGGAAGCTGACTGACCGGCTGACCATCGATCATGGCCACAACGAAAGGGATTGACTGAACACCGAAGGCCTGGGCAATTTCCTGCATTTCATCCACATTGATTTTCATCAGGATGAAGCGACCATCGTATTCAGTGGTCAGTTTCTCCAGAATAGGCATCAGCATTTGGCATGGCTGGCACCATTCAGCCCAGAAATCGAGCACCACCGGGCAGTCACCTGACTGCTCGATAACGTCCTGACGAAAGTTTTCGGTTGTGGTCGTGCGAATCCAGGGGCTTTCCATGACGTTGCTCGTATCAGTGTTGCGTTCAGGATCGGGAAAATCTGCCGGAAATATGAGATCTACCAGTCAGGGCCGCAAACTCAAGGTCAATGATTCGATAAAGAGCTCGGCCTGTGACATTCACAGAAGCGGGAGGGGAATGTGCATTCCCAAAAACTCGGCTGAATGCTCTGGCCCAAAGTATGGCAATTGGCTATTGCCCTTTATACGTTTCGTGCGCATTGCAGCTGGACGGCGGCATGGTGTACATCACTCAGTTTTCCAGCCCGTAATGTAACAGTCTGGTTGCTCAACATCAGTTGAAGTTTGGCACTTCGGGCCGACGATGCCAGTCGCATGTCACGATGGGAAAATAAGAGAGAACCGGAATTCGTGGAATAATCCATAGTCCGCACACCAGTCTTTGTCATCTGAAGCTGCCGCGGGTGAGTTCTCAACAGGTCGATCCATGAAAAAGACCATTCAAACTCTGCAGGAATACAGCCTTCCCCTCATTGCTGGTGTCATCGCCGCGATGATTTGGGCGAACGTCAGTCCAGGTTCCTACAAAGCGCTGGTCCACACTCCGATTCACCGAATCGGCACGATCTTTGACCATGCAGAGGAGCACGGTGAGCCAGCGGCCCAGGCAGAGTCTCATGCCACTGCGACTTCAGACGCTGATCACGGAGAGGTCGCCGATTCCTCGGACGGAGAAAAGCATGCAGCCGCGGATGGGCATGGTGGATTGGACCACTATTTGTCCCTGCATTTTCTGATCAACGATATCTTCATGGCCCTGTTTTTTGGGGTGGCCGCGAAGGAAATCACCGAAGCCTGTCTGCCAAACGGAGCGCTTAATCCAGTCTCCAAGGCCATCAACCCTCTGTTCGCAACCATTGGAGGCGTCGTGGGGCCGGTTGCTGTGTTTATCTCCCTGAATACAGTTCTCGGAGACCCGGCATGGAAGAATGGATGGGGCATTCCAACAGCGACAGACATCGCTTTGGCCTGGCTGGTGATGAAGTTTCTGTTTGGTGCTCGCCACCCCGCAGTCAGCTTCCTGCTGTTGCTGGCTGTCGCGGACGATGCGATTGGCCTTGGGATTATCGCAATTGGATATCCCGACCCCAATTATCCGACGCAGTGGTTCAATCTTGTCTGGTGTATCCCCGGCATACTGATCGCTCTGGGACTGCGAATGAACAAGGTACAGAATTGGGTGCCTTATATCGCCATCGGCGGGGCATTCTGTTGGTGGGGGCTCTACAGTGCTCACCTGCATCCGGCATTGGCACTGGTCTTTGTTGTTCCTTTTCTTCCCGGTCCCAACAAGGACATGGGACTGTATGTGGATGACGGTGCGGACCCTCATGACAGCCCGCTGGAGAAATTTGAGCACGCTCTGAAGGGAATTGTCGACTTCGGGCTGTTCTTTTTCGCTCTTGTGAATGCGGGTGTTGCCTTTGGCGAAATCAGCGGTTTGAGTTGGCTGGTCGTCGCATCCTTGATTATTGGGAAGATGACTGGTGTCACCGGTTTTTCTCTGCTGGCCATGAAACTCGGGTTCCCGCTTCCGGAAGGAATGGGACGCCGGCACCTGCTGGCGACGGGGGCAGTTTCCGGACTTGGGCTGACAGTTGCCCTGTTTGTCTGCGGCCAGGCGTTTACAAGTGAATCACTTCAGGGTGCTGCGAAAATGGGGGCCGTCTTTTCCGTGGCCGCTGCGGCAATCGGGCTGGGCCTGAAGGTGGGCCTGAAGATCCCGGGAATGCAGGATACTGCGAGTGGCAGTGACGCCGAGCCGAAGGATCCGGGCTCAGCGGGAGCCGAGCCATCTGCGGCAGTTGAAACGTCGAAAGCGGCCGACCAACCAAGCGAAGAACGGGCGGACGATGTGCTGGCAGAGCCCGTAAAGGCCTAGTAACCGGTCTTGCTTGAGCTCGACTCCGGCGTTGAAAATGCATCGCATTTGTAGGCACACAGACTTATAATGGAGGCCTCTCCCAGGCTCCGTAAGTCTCTCCATGGTGCCGTTATGAAATTGGAATCGTCTCTCCTGCGCCTTGTGGCTCCACTCGCGTGCGCTTTGGCCAGTCAAAACGCATTGGCTGATGACCCGGCCGTCAGCTTTCGTAACGATGTCCTGCCAATCCTCACAAAGGCAGGCTGTAATGCGGGAACCTGTCACGCGAAAGCGGGGGGCGGGCAGAATGGATTTCAGTTGTCTCTGCTTGGTTTCGAGCCGACTGAGGACTTTGAAGCCATCGTGAAAGAGGCCCGAGGCCGGCGGCTCTTTCGAGCTGTGCCTCGCGAAAGTTTACTGCTCCGGAAAGCCACCGGGCAGACTCCACATGGTGGCGGCGTGCGTCTGCAGGCCGACTCACATGGCTATCGCACTCTTCAGTCATGGATAGCACAGGGCAGTCCGTATGCCACAGAGAATGAGCCGCTGCTGACCTCGATCACCGTGGAACCGTCTCGAGGGATTGTCCGAATGAATGCGGATCAGCAGCTGCAGGCACTGGCAACATACTCCGATGGTTTGACTCGTGACGTAACGCAGTCAGCGTTGTTTGAATCAAATGACGACGCAATGGCAGAGGTGTCTGAGAACGGTCTCGTTCGGACGTCTAACATTCCGGGCAAAGTGTCAGTCATGGTGCGTTTCGGAGGACAGGTTGCCGTCTTTACGGCAGCCGTACCACTTGGCGCGCCGGTTGAGTCGCTCCCGGCGCCCAATAACTTCATTGATGATCATGTCTTTGGCAACCTTAAGCAAATTGGCGTGCCCCCGTCACCGGTTTCCGATGATGCGACATTTCTGAGACGTGTTTCTCTCGACATTGCGGGCCGTCTGCCAACACCTGAAGAAACCACTGCGTTTCTTGAGAGCGAAGCTGCTGATAAACGAGAGGACGCCATTGAACGCCTGATACGCAGTCCGGGATACGCAGACTATTTCGCGAACAAGTGGACTTCGGTTTTGAAGAACCGCCGCGACGACACAAACGACATCATATCTAACTTCGCGTTTCATGCGTGGATTCGTGACAGTCTGCTGGCGAATGTCTCCTATGATCAGCTGGTCAAAGAACTGCTTGCCGCCACCGGGACCATCGTCAGTAACCCGCCGGTGGCATGGTACAAACGTGTGAAGGATCCCAAGGAGCAGCTGGAGGATGTTGCTCAGTTGTTTCTGGGTGTCCGAATGCAGTGTGCGCAGTGCCATCACCATCCTTTTGAACGCTGGAGTCAGGACGACTATTACAGTCTTGCCGCCTTCTTTACGCGAATCGGTCGTAAACCGACAGGCGTCGCAGGTGAGGATCTGATCTTTCACAAGCGAGGGCTGGCAACCGCGAAGAACGTGAAGACGGGAGCGGACCTGGTTCCGGCAGCGTTAGGTGACGACGTCGGTAAGATCTCCGCAGATGAAGATCCTCGCCTCAGGCTCGCTAACTGGATGGCGTCTCGTGAGAACCCGTTTTTTGCGAAGGCCGTCGTTAACCGTTATTGGAAACACTTCTTTCGTCGAGGGTTGATTGAGCCGGAAGATGACATCCGGGAGACCAATCCACCCACCAATCCTGAACTGCTTGCAGCGCTGGAGTCGCACTTTGTTGAGAGTGGCTTTGATCTGAAGGAACTTGTCCGGGTGATGACTCGATCGAAAGCCTATCAGCTGAGTGCGGTTCCTAACGAACACAATCTGGTGGACCGGCAGAACTACTCCCGCTACTACCCACGACGTCTGCAGGCGGAAGTAATTCTGGATGCGATCGATGATCTGACAGGCGCACGGACATCATTTGCAAATCTTCCCGCTGGAACGCGAGCTGTGGCCCTTCCTGATAACAGTTACAACCGCTCTTCTGCCTTCCTGCAGGTCTTTGGGCGACCTAACAGTCAGAGCGTCTGCGAGTGTGAACGAGTTCAGTCTTCGAGTCTCGCGCAGAGTCTTCACCTGATCAATTCGTCTGAAATCAAAGGCAAACTCGCAGTCGGAGGTGGTCGGGCGGCTCGGTTGCAGTCGGCTGAAATTTCTCATGAACAGCGGGTGAAAGAACTTTACCGAGTCGCCTTCTCACGGGAGCCTCGAGGCGATGAACTGAGTACTGCCGTGGCGTATCTGATTGAGCCGATCGAAGATGCAAGTGGCAAACCATTGTCCGAACCAGCGGCGTTAAAGCAGAATCTTCAGGACCTGATCTGGGCACTCATGAATACAAAAGAGTTCCTGTTCAACCACTAGCTCCCTAAGCCGCCCTGCATGGGGTGTTCTATCTGGCCGCAGCGGGATTGTTGGAAATCAGTATTATGAAACAGCTTGTCTTTATTTTGTCCGTGTTGACGGCCTGCTTTCTGTCGTCCGTGATGGCTCAGTCTGTCTGCCTGCCGGCTCCCAGGCTGCTGACGACCACGCCAATGGGCGCTCAGGTCGGTCAGACTCTGGAGGTGGTCCTGACCGGAGACAACCTGGACGGCGCAACTTCACTCACGTTTTCTCATGCCGGAATTACAGCCGTTCCCCAAAAGGATGATCAGGGCAATGAGGTGTCCAACACCTGGGTTGTGTCGGTCGCGAAGGACTGTCCGCTGGGTGTGCATGATGCCCATGTGATGACTCGGCTGGGTATGTCCAGTGCGCGCGCCTTTACTGTTGGGTCTCTGCCGGAAGTAACTCGGACCGCAGCAAACACTACGCTCGACAAAGCGATGCCCTTGCAACTCAATTCAATCTGTAACGCTTCCGTTTCTTCCCGTCAGGTGGATTTCTACTCCTTCGAAGCCAGCAAAGGACAGCGACTGATTTTAGACTGTGCGGCGAAGGGAATTGACTCGCGTCTGAAGCCGGTGCTTGTCGTTGCGGATGCAAACGGGGCAGATCTGCAGGTGGAACGGCGCGGGGGTGCAATTGACTTCAAAGTCCCGGCGACAGGACGCTACACCGTGAAAGTCAATGATCTGACATATAACGGCGGAGCCACCTACTTTTACCGACTTGCGATTCGGGAAGTTGGGATGGATGCTCCTGTGATACGACATCCGTCAACAAGCCCAGTGCATCGAGCGTCATGGCCACCCGCCGGACTGACTGAGGAAGGAGTCACGGCCGAAACTGAGCCAAACCAGAACGGGTCTGTTCAATCGGTTAGCCTGCCGTGCGACATTCGCGGCAGCTTCTTTCCTGCAGCCGATGTGGACACGTATGAGTTTGTGGCAAAAAAAGGTGAGGTCTGGTGGGTCGAAGTTGCGTCTGAGCGATTGGGACGGCCCACAGATCCATCAGTCGTAATTCAGCACGTCGCGAAGGAAAACGAGAACGAAACTCTGACCGACGTTGTTGAACTCAACGACATCCCCAGTCCGGTGAGGACTTCTTCAAACGGTTACTCCTACGACGGTCCACCGTACAACATTGGATCTTCGGATGTACTCGGCAAACTGGAGATCAAGGCCGACGGAGTTCACCGACTGCACGTGCGTGATCTTTTCGGCGGGACTCGAAGTGATCCGCGGAACGTCTATCGCCTCATCGTTCGGAAGGCGCAGCCCGATTTTGCGTTGGCCGGATGGGCCATGCATATGGGCCTGCGAAATGGAGACAGGAACGCGCTCTCAAAGCCAATCGCGCTTCGCGGAGGGGCCACGATGCCCATTGAGGTTGTTGTGATTCGTCGTGACGGATTTACGGGGGAGATCAATCTGCAGATGAGCAATCTGCCAGATGGAGTCACTGCAACCGGTCTGAAGATTCCGGCCGGGAAGTCCGTGGGGACGATGTTGATTACCGCAGATCAGAACGCGCCGCGAGGATTTACGTCCGCCCAATTTACGGGGACGGCCATGATCAATGGCACGGAGGTTGTGCGGGAATGCCGCCTCGCTTCCATGGCCTGGCCGGTACCGAATGCCAAGTCTGAGATCCCTGCACCCAGACTCATGGCGGACATCCCTGTTTCCGTGGGCGGGCAGGAGTTTGCTCCGCTGAGTATCGCAGCGGCCGGTGATGAGGTGTTTGAAGTAACCGAAGGCGAGTCGTTGACCGTCCCGCTGGTGAATGTGCGGCGGTGTGAGTTCCAGGGGGCCACGATGAGCCTTCGGACATTTGGTGACGGCTTCGCAGGAAACGGTCTGTTTGATCTTTCATTGGATTCCGAGACGAATGATGCTGTCCTGAATCTGGCCACGCTTAAGACGAAGCCCGGGGACTATACAATTGCGTTCTACGGAGGAGGCGTTGCCAAATATCAGCATCGCAGACATGAGATTGCGACGGCAGAATCTCAGCTGGCAGTTGTGAAACAGAAGGCCGAGGCCGCCGCCACTGCAGCAGACCAGGCGAAGAAGGCCGCGGCGGCCGCTACCGACGAGGCCAAAGCCGAGCTGGAACGGTCTGCCAAAGATGCTGAACAGCAAAAGAAGGCTGCTGACGCGCAGGTTAAGGAAGCAGAAGAACAACTCAGAGCCGCAAACCGAACGGCGGCTCCCAAAGATATTGTCGATATTATTGTGACCCGCCCAATTCGTATTCGAGTCAACGCAAAGGCCAAATAGACGGCAGTTGCTCCGTTCAACTCCAGGATTCGTCACTATGACACATCCCTTTCATGCTTCCGGTTGCTGCCCTGGTCCAGGTCGCCGACGTGGGTTCCTCAAGTTGGGGCTTGCCGGATTTGCTTCCCTTACTCTGCCTGGATTGCTGCGTCTGCGGGCGGAGAATCCAGACCCGGAACATCAGGGGAAAGCCGTCATTCTGGTCTGGAAGCCGGGTGGCTGTTCTCACCTGGACACCTATGACCCCAAACCCGATATCAGTTCGGACTACCGGGGGCCGTTCTCGGTGATCGACACCAAAGTCCCGGGGATGCAGTTCACAGAACTGTTGCCACGACAGGCAGCTCTGGCTGACAAATTCACTGTGCTGCGTTCCATGCGTAACGGCGCTGGTGGACATCCCGCGGGTTCGTTCCAGATGTTTTCCGGTGATAGTGATACACGCGATAAGCCGAAGCCGAAGTATCCCAGCTGGATGTCGATTGCCAACTACATCAAACAACAGCACCGCGATCCAGGTCGTTCGCTTCCCTATTACGTGGGTGTGAATTCACCGTCTTCGTACAACAGCCCGGCCTACCTTGGGGACGCCTACGGACCGTTTACGGTAACGGGAGATCCGAACGATCCGAAATTCAGTGTTCCGAATATCGGATTGACCGATCAGCGGGAAGTGCGACACCTCAGTCGACGATCGTCTCTGCGTCAGAATCTGGACACGCTGGAGCGGGCATTTGATCAGGCTGGAGAGTTGCAGGCCCTTGATGAGTTCGAAGAACAGGCGATGACTCTGTTGACAAATCCACAGACGAAGGAGGCTTTCGATCTTTCGAAAGAAGATGAGGCGACACGGGAACGCTACGGTCGCAACACATGGGGACAGCAACTGTTGCTGGCCCGTCGGCTTGTGGAAGCAGGGGTGGAAGTTTTGTCTACCAGTCTGCGCGGGCCGTTATGCGGACGGGTAAATAACTGGGACGATCATGCGGTGAATCATCACGTTTTCGACGCATTGCGGTTTCGCGCCGAGAATTACGACCGAGCAGTTTCGGCGCTGATCGAGGATATCTACGAACGAGGTCTCGACAAACGCGTGCTGGTGGTTGTGACCGGTGAATTTGGGCGCACGCCAAAAGTAAACTATCAGCCCAGTACCGGCGCCGGTAATGCGAGCGCTCCTGCCGGTACCAGGCAGCCAGGTCGAGACCACTGGCCGCGCGGGTTCTCCAACATCTGGTTTGGCGGCGGAATTGAAACCGGTCGGTTCATTGGAGCGACTGACAAACTGGGTGAAGATTCGATTGAACGAGTGTGTTCACCAGAGGATTTCATGGCGACGATTTATCATCACCTTGGGATCGACTACTCAAAAATTACAATTGACGATTTCAACGGCCGCCCGACCCCAATCATTAATCAGGGCAAAGCAATTCGCGAATTGATCGGCTAGACAGAAATCAAGACACGGCAGCGTTATGCAGGCCGTCAGGACCATAAGAAACGGCATGCCTTGAGACTTCGTGTGGCTGCAGTGTGGCTGTCAGGCGAGACACGCAACCGTTTGGGATTACCGGATACTGGTCGCTCGTCGAGCCTCGCGGCCTTCGGAGAATCTGTGCTCTGTCTGGCACTGTGGGCGAGTGTCAGATTCAACGCTGCGGTTATCCGGGAAGCGCTGTTTCTACACCGGGGCCGGCCCGCCGGAAGTGGAGTAACAAGGCCATGGCCGCTCAACTCGCAGCGAGTTGATTGATTTTCGCTGTCGCACGGCAGTCTCAGGGAGCGGCAGTGCATTGATCCACGGAATCCTCTGGCATGCCGGGGGGCTGTACAACGACTATAGTTCTTCGAAGGTCGCGTTGCCAATGCGATACTTCTTCCAGTCACGATAATCGAAGTGCCACCACTCAAATTCGTACACGGAAAAGTCCTCTGCTTCCATCGTCCGCCTGAGCAGGTCTCGATACCAGCGCTGCCGTGAGGTTCCGCCGGGATAGAGTGGGTAAGAGCGAGCTGAGAATTCATCGTAGCCCGCGACCATCTGGATGGGTTTTCCGTTACGGCGATTGTAAAGAGTCAGGTCAACCGCGCATCCGCGATTATGACGCGATCCGCGTTCCGGATTGGCGACAAACTGTTTCAGTTCATCGGGCGTTGCATCCCAGAACATCCGGGTGACATGCCAGGGGCGATACGCATCATGAACAAGCAGGCCCAGGCCTCTGGATTTCAGTTGCTGGTTGGCACGCACCACAGCCTCAGCGGCAGGCCGCTGCATGAATGCTTTGGGCTGTTTGTAAAAGACGGCTCCCGTAAAGTTGTTGGTGCCGGCATAGCGAATATCCAGATGAATGGTGTCATCGCGGCTCACCAGTTCCGTGAGCTGAGTTTCGCGAAAATCTCCTGCTTCGTTGGGAGGGGATGCCTTTAGTGCACCCGTCCGCAGATCATCAATCGGGCGGACGGGCGTGATGCGAAAGGTCTCTCCGTCTTTCGTGCCGATCTCGCGTCTTACAAAGCGGACTTCGGCAGCATTGACCTCGGTCGCGCTGCCGTCTGCGTCGCGTGTGAACTTCAGGCCCTCACCGTGATAGAGACCGTAGTCCGGAAAACGAAACGTGTCTTTGTCGACTTCAGTCAACGGGTAGTAATAGAACCATTCGATGAGGGCAAAAAGCTGGCCGGCATCTTCAAGGATGTAGAGCGTATTGTGGTCCCACCCATACTCGCCGATCAGCCCTTTCCACCGAGGCGGAATCTCCGCAGGCGGTCGATCCGGAACGCGCGAATAAGGTTTGCCGTCGACAACCAGGCGGTTGGCTGATTGCAGTTTCACCTCGGTGCCGAAACCGATCTCATCATCAACGATGATTGAGCCGTTGTCGGCAGCGGCCCTCAACTCATGTCGAAACACGCCGCGCTGCATGTAGGTGCGTCCATGCAGTTCGTTGATATGGACTCGGCCCGGGCCGTTGATCTGTGTGTAGCTGCCACGGAGATCGGCAGCCCTCGATGCCGGGAGTTCTGTTGAAACCTGATAATCCGGCAGCGGCTTGTTGTCCTGCGCTGCAATCATGAGTCGTAGAGCATAGTCAGCCAGACGTCCGACGACGCCATTGGTGCCGTCGACGGAAGAGACAGCTACCGCGCCCAGTTTTCGTTCCGGCAGTGCCTCGAGTTGGGTCGAAAATCCATAGACCGCACCTCCATGTCCGATTTTCTTATACCCATCGAGGTGCTGCACATGAAAGCCGAGGCCGAAGCGCTGAACGCGGCCGCGACCGTCTTTGATCGGAGTGGTCATCAGGTTCAGCATTTCCGGGCTGAGAATACGGCCGTCGGGTGTTGCACCCCCTCTGAAGAGGCAGGAGATAAAGGCAGCAAGATCGTTGACGCTTGAGTACAGATTCCCGGCCGGTCCTGTGCCAAGAAGAAAGTTGGGTGCTTCAAAACGTCTTCCATCGTAAGTCCTCATCCAGCCGGTCACCAGATGTGGTTCTAACTGCCGGGTGACGGTGAACCCGCTGTTATGCATGCCCAAAGGGTTCAGGATGGTGCTCCGAACCTGTTCCGGATGAGAAGTCTGCAACTGTTTCTCAAGCACGGCCCCGACGACTGCAATTGCGGCATTGGAATACTTGGTTCGAGTCATGGGGCGGTACACGAGCGACGTGCGGTTGAGACTCTGCACGGTCGCGTCCAAGGATGGCTCGTCAGGATCGAAGTAGTTGCCAACGGGAGATTCGCGAACAAGGCCCGACTGGTGAGACATCATCTGACGCAGGGTGATCGGGATGCGCCATGGGTTATGGGGGTTCAGATCCGGAAGATAGGTCTGGATTGGAGCGTCGAGGTTTAACTTACCCTGCTCAACCATTTGCAGAACGGCAATGTCTGTGAAAAGCTTTGACACTGAGCCCACTCGATAAACGGAATCTCCGGAAGCCGGCCTGGTTCCTGCTGCGTCCTGAAACCCGAAGCCCTTCGACCAGACAGTCGTCTGGTCATCCACGATAGAGACTGAAAACGCCCCCAGATCTTTGGTCTCGTGTTCGTGGCGGACAGCAGCTTCCAGTCTGCGAATGACGTCTGAGTATTCTGGGTTCCCTCCCTTCTGCGCCACGGCAGGCAGCAACAGGACGGACCCTAAAAGACTGAAAAGCGGTATTCGCGAAGACATCACACGCCCTTTTCCGGATAGGTTCAGTGAGACAGTGTGCGAACTATCGGCCGGAATTGCATCCGTGCGCCATGAATCGTCTCCTGGGGGACAACCTGAGCAATTGTGAACCGGATTTTCTGATGACTTCAGCCTGGCGCTCTGCCAAACAGTGGTCGCTCCATTTACCATGGAGCGAACACCGGAAAAGGAACAATTCATGAATCGTGTCTGCGTTGTAACTCTGTGTTTGACGACTCTTTCAGCATCCGCCCAAAAGCCGGACGATGCAGGACTGTTGGCGCTGCGTGTGGAGTTAAATGTCCTGCAGCAAAAGCTCTCCGAACTGGAAGGCCACGAACAGCTGCAGAGCAGAACCGGACGACAGCGTCTGGCCGATGTTGCAGTCTTTGCGAAGGCGGTGGAGTGGCAGCTGCGTCATGGGGAGTTTCCAAAGAAGGGCTACGCGGATCAGGCGTCGGCCGCATTGCAGATCGGGAACTTTCGTGCGGACAAGCTGTCAGAAGGCAAGGCTCCATGGGAACGGCAGGAGGGAGCGTCGATTCGTGGATACTGGTCACGGGTAGACGGATCCGTTCAACCCTATGCTCTGCGGCTGCCAAAAGGCGTAGACCCGGATGGAGTCGATCGGTGGCCGCTGTACGTAAAACTGCACGGTCGAGCGAACGACATGAATGAGACGAATTTCATTTTTCGGCACGAAGGCAAGGGGCTGGAGAAGAATCAGACCTGGATTCAACTGGATGTTTATGGACGCGGAAACAACGCCTATCGCTGGGCGGGTGAAACAGATGTGTTCGAAGCCATCAAAGATGTCCAGAGGCGATTCCGAATCGACAGTAACCGAATTACTCTGCATGGCTTCTCGATGGGAGGCGCCGGAGCGTGGCATCTGGGACTTCATCACCCGGCGACGTGGTCATCGGTTGGACCCGGGGCCGGGTTTGTTGACTTCTATAAATATCAGAAACAGACCGGGCAGCGTCCAGCGTGGCAGCATGCGACCCTGGGGATCTACGACGCCGTGGATTATTCATTGAACGCTTTCAATGTCCCTGTCTGCACGTATGGAGGGGAAAAGGACGCACAGCTGTTAGCCAGCACGACTGTGTTCGAGGCCGCAAGAGAACTGGGTGTCGACGTCAAAATGCTGATTGGTCCGGGAATGGGCCACCGATTCCATCCCGACAGCTTCGTGGAGTTCATGGCTTTTCATGCCGAAAAGTCAAAGGCTGGGCGGAATCGCGGATACAGTCGTCAGAAGATTCGGTTTACGACCCGGACATTGAAGTACAACACCTGCGACTGGCTGGCTGTGGAGGAGATGCTTCACGTTTATCAGCCGGCTACAGTCGAAGCCGAAATGAAGGACGGTAATGTTGTCGTAACAACGAAGAATGTTGCCATTCTGAAGATTGCTCGTGACGCCGGCAGTAATGCGATTATTGATGGAGACTACCTGCCGTGTAATTCTGCGGGGGAAGGCCTTCTGCCGGATGTTTACTATGAACGAGTACGAGACGGCTGGGCCGTGCAGTCGTACGACGACTCAAAGAAATGGCTTTCCAATCCTGCCATCCTGAAGCGGCACAATCTTCAGGGGCCAATTGATGATGCGTTTATGGAGTCGTTCGTATGCGTGCTCCCAACCGGGGAGACTCGCTATACGGAACATGCGGCATGGGCCAGTTGGACTTATGATCGCTTCGCCCGGGAGTACGACAAATGGCTTCGTGCGGAGGCCCCTTCAGTCGAGGACAGGGAACTCACAGACGAACAGATTCAGAGCAGCAACCTTGTGTTGTTTGGCGATCCGGAATCCAATTCTGCAATGGCCCGAGTTCTCAAAGCGAACAATCCTAAGTTTCCAATTCGCTGGGAAGACGGAAAGTTTGTCGTCAACGGCACTGCATGGGACCCATCCGAATACGGTGCCAGTCTGATCTTTCCCAATCCACTGAATCCTGCCCGCTACGTCGTGATCAATTCGGGGCATACGTTCCACGAGAAGGACTTCAAGGCCTCGAACTCGTGGCTGTTTCCCCGGCTTGGGGACATTGCGGTGCAGAAAGTCTCCCGCAGGGAGGATGGTTCGTATGACGAAGAAACTGTGTTTGCGGAAAACTTCAACTCGGGGTGGCTGCTGCCAAAGCCGGCCAAATAGCGACAACCGAATCTAAACGGGGTTCAGGCCTTCGCTCACAAGCAGGTCGGCGAATCTTCGAGCACTCGTGGAAAGCGGCAGGTCGGCAAGCTCGGCGGCGTCAAACCATTCCAGTTCCGGGTGGCGTCCAATGCCGTCGCTATCGACTTCACACGACAGGCACAGTAATCGAATCTTGTAGCGGGTCACGACGTGCCTGATTTCGGTACGTGGCTGGCACTCGGATAGATTCAGGCCGGTACGCTGCGCCAGCTCACTTCGTATGGTATCCGGCAATGGCGTCAGTGTAACTGGGCCGTCAAAAAGAGACTTCTGTCCACGGGCGTCCGACGACCTGCGTTTTCGCTTTGTCGGAAAACTCAGTGTCCTTACATCCTCCGCGGCTACTTCGAATCGTACAAAGTCCCACATGCCGGCCCAGCGTTCAGATTCCTGACGCTGTCTCAGCAGGAAGCGATCCTGATTCTGAAGGGCAATGGATACTTCGGTGACGTCGGTAAACTTGACCTTCTCCTTCCTAACCGGCAGCTCAGCCTGGCGACCTGCTTCGTAGGCTTTGCAACTGGCCATCAACGGGCAGTTCATGCAGTCAGGATCTTCCGGCGTACAGATTTGAGAACCGATGTCCATTACAGCCTGATTGAAGTCTGCCGGTCTCTTACGCGAGACAATCCAGGCGGCAAATTTCCACAGCAGTTTGTTGCCGGCGGTTGCCTGCGGGTCTGAGTCGAGTTCGATCAGGCGTGAGAACAGTCTGAGCGTATTGGCTTCCAGAATCGGGGCCGGTTCATCAAAGGCGAACGATGCGATAGCACCGGCTGTGTACGGGCCGATTCCAGGCAGTGCTCGAAGCAGCTCTGCAGACTCAGGAAACTGCCCCTGATTCTCATCGACGATAACATTGGCGGCACGGTGAAGGTTTCTTGCGCGACTGTAATAGCCAAGCCCTTCCCAAAGCCGTAAGACATGCTCCTGCTCCGCAGCTGCCAGAGACTCCACGGTTGGAAATGCTTGGAGAAAACGATCGAAGTACGGAATCACTGCCGCAACAGTTGTCTGTTGCAGCATGATTTCGCTGATCCAGATGCGGTACGGGTCTGATGTTTCTCGCCAGGGGAGTTTCCGACCATTTTGGTCATACCACCGCAGTACGCGCGACCGAACTCGCCGCCGCCATCCCTGGTCTGTTGCTTTTGGATATGCTGACATTCCCTGCCTGCTGTTGTTGATTCCTGGGTGCCAGCATAGTGTTAACTTCGTGTGTTGCAACGGACATTGTGTGATCCGGTCGGCGTCCTCCTGCGGGTCTTCCCCTACGTGCGTATACGAACAGTTCATGGTGCTGGAATGTCGACACGTGGCCAGCTCTGACTAGTTGCTGTCCCTGTTGTTTTGTGAAAAAAATGTGAGGATCGATGTTGCGTGTTCGCGCTCTTCGCTTAACCTTCCCGATCGCAAACCTGCGGCAATCAGCACCTGGTAGAGGAAGGGTCTTATGGACGTTGTACTTGATAAACACCTTCCCGGTACAGCATTAGACCCCAACCAGACAACCAAGCTCCATCAGGCAGAACTTCTTCAGGCTCGCGACTTTGATGAACTGGTGGCGGAAGTCAGACAGCTCCGTCAACGACGTGTGAGAATGGTCAGCATTCGCCGCCAGCGTGCTCACCGAATTGGCCGCCATCGACTGAAGATGATTCTGGAAGATGCGGGTCTCTCTGTATGCACAGTTGGATTTGCGGGCGGGTTTACCGGAACATTGAACAGAGGCTTTGATCAGGCTGTCTCAGACACCCGTCGAGCCATCGAGTTTGCTGCAGAGTTGAATGCTCGAGCTGTGGTCGTGATCCCTGGCAGTCGTGGCCGCCACATCTACAACCATGCTGAACGCCTGGTCCGGGACGGGATTGAAGGCTGCCTGGATGATGCGCTGCGACTGCGGGTTGACATGCTGATTCCGTTGACCACCGTACTTGGGAATCGCAAAGACGTTTTTCAGGCTCGATGTGATTCACTGCTTGGCTGGATCAGGGGCTTCGGTTGCCATCGTGTTCAGGCGATGATGATGCTGCGTAGACGCTCGCCTTTGAAGGGGCTTCCGGCGTCATGGCAGCAATGCCTGCGAAATGGCGGAGCACTTCGGATTGGCAAACGATGCCGGACGACGATTGGCAGCCACAACGTTGTCGCAGAGATTCTGGATGGACTCCAGAATGTCGCTGTTCCGGTAGGCTGAGGCCGATCCGCTCTGGCGGATCAACTCCCCGAGAACAGCGAAGATGTTGTGCTCGGACCCCCGCTGTCGGGCATCTGTTGCAGCGTTGACGCCGCTGAACTCGTGAGACGTTTGGCCATTGACAGGGCGAACTTGCTGCCGTACGTAATTCACGTGTCTGCTATTGAATCGGAGCCGCCGGCTTAACGTCTTCCGAAGGCTTCCTGCCATTCGCGTGAATCGGTGATTCTTCGGAGTGACTGAGGGATGTCTCCAGTGATTGCCACGCGGGCTGCACACACGGCAAAGAGTTCTTCCGGCCGGAGATGTCGAGTCAGATTCAAGAGGATGGGCACCTGATCACGATGGCCTGACAGATTGAGCGGTGAGACAACTGTACGCCGGGAGTCTTTACCCGTCGCTGCAGCCAGCAGGCTGAGCCACCCACTGACACCGGCCGCCTCAATCATGACTTGAGTGTTGCCGGGAATTTGAGTCTGAAGGGCTTGTTGAGCCATCTGAATATCGCGAATGCGCATCGTATCCAGGGTCGTGCCGATCATCTGGAATCGTCGGCGGATCTGAATCTGTTTCTTTTCGTCGCCCTTCCATGCCGCACTGCCAATTCCACGTGGGCAGAAGAAGGCGACGGCCCGGCCTTCACTCAATCGTTCCCTCGTCTGTTGAACAAGCTGTGAGTCGGATTCGCTGAGTGACTGCCACTCGTCGTCGTTGCAGATCCGCAGGACAACAGGTCTGTCGCTGGTGCGATTCTTCGGGTGTGACATGATGACTGACAGCGGGACTTCGGAGCCAAAAGCAACCTTCGTGAGGGGCCCCAGCGTTTCAGAGGATTCTGTCGTCGTAACAACACTCTTCAATTCCTCTTTCGCGTCCAGGGAAGCGAGACTGCGACTGATCAGAGTCGACTCTGTTACTGCAGCCCATGTCTGTGGAGACGCATTGATCGCGTCCTGATCGCTTTGAGAAAACGGTCCCGGCGCTGCTACAAATTGCTCATCAATCGTGGTGTTCAATTGGTCATTCGGGAGAGCATCAAATACGCGAAGCTCTGCCGGTTCAAAGAACTTAGTGGCAGTCTTGTCGATCAAAGTGTCGTCCTGCTTCAACCAGCGATTCATCCAGCGGAACGCGTGAATTCGCAGTTCCTGCGTATCACGGTGCGGCCCTTCTGTGATTTGCAGGCCGAGTGCGTCGCGCTTGTCGTACAGTTCGTAGATGTGCCGGACCTGTTTATGGATCGCGACGACTCCATCGAGGGGAAAGATCGCGTCCTTGTCGGAGTTGCTGATGAGCAGGGGACGTGGTGCCATTAAAGCGGCGACTTGGGCGTAGTCCCATTGATGGGTGTTTACGAAGAACATGCAGTCGCAGTGGCCTTCCACGCAGCCATCGATGACATGATTTCTCAACGTTGCAATTCCGGCGACTGGAACGGCACACGAGATTCGGTCGTCCAGCGCTGCTATCCACCAGCTGTATGCTCCGCCACCACTGCGTCCTGTGACCCCAATGCGTTTAGAATCGACCTCAGAACGTGACTCAAGGTAGTCCAGTGCCCGAATGCAGTTCCATGCTTCTACGCCCGCTGGGGTATAGCCTCGAGAATTCCACCACCAGCGGTTATGGCGATAGGTTCCATGGTGAATTCCCTCAATCTCTCCCAGCTGCAGCGTGTCGATTGTGAGGCAGACATATCCATTTCTGGCAAACCAGGCTCCATGGTGCTGGTAACCGGTTTTGTTGCCAAAGCTGGTTCCGTTCGGCCCTTTCATTCGCGCGTGGCCACAAACGTAAAGGATCGCCGGCAGAGATTCGTCCACCTGATGAGGGCGGTAAAAAGATGCAGTCACGTAGAGTCCAGGGAGCGTCTGAATCCAGAGCTTCTCAACGACAAAATCTTTGTGCTTGAGCGTGCCGGTGACTTTGACCTCCAGTTCCGTCCTCTCCGGAAGTGGGTTGAGGCCCAGCATGTCGAACAGCTCGCCCCGTAATCGATCGCGATCTGCCTTCCAGTCATCCAGCGATTCATAGCGAAAGAGCGACTGCTCTTTTTCAATGTGCGATACCCGCTTCTCAAACCATCGTTCAAGGGCCGGGTTGTCACGGAGAGACCAGTCGCGTGCAGCGACTGAGCCGCATGACAGAAGCATCAGAAGAAAAAGAGACTGCCGCATGAGAGTCTTTCTGAACAACGCAGGAAACCGGTTGTGCGGTCATTGTGAGGAATTGCTGCACGCGGACAACTGTTCAGGAGTAACTGGGCGAGGGGTTTTAATGGAACTTCGCCCTCGCTGCCTAAGGCTGATCGCGTCAGGTCGGGCGCCGTAAGATGAGGTGATCCTTCTGCTCGTTAATCGACGGCACGAACCTGCCAGATATCTTCCGCATATTCTCGAATCGTACGGTCGCTGGAGAACCAGCCACTGGCAGCTGTGTTCAGGATGCTCATTCGATTCCAGTTGGCCTGGTCCTTGTAAGCCTCGTTGACGCGTGCCTGAGCGTCAATGTAGCTGCGGAGATCTGCGATGGTGACCCACTGGTCATGCGGATTCCTGACAGCAGCGGTGAGCATTGTGAAGATGCCAGGCTCTGCCGTATTGAAGTGTCCGCTTTCCAGCATCATCATGATTTCCTGGATGTCCGGGTCTGATGCGATTATGGAATTGGGATCGTAGGACTTTCGCGTCTCGACCACTTCCGCAGCCGTTTGGCCAAACAGAAAGAAGTTTTCGGCTCCCACCTGGTCCCGAATTTCAATGTTTGCCCCGTCGAGCGTGCCGATGGTCAGGGCTCCGTTCATCATGAACTTCATGTTGCCGGTACCAGAGGCTTCTTTCCCGGCGGTGGAAATCTGCTCTGAGAGTTCTGTTGCGGGACAGATGACCTCCATAGCCGAGACGCGGTAATTCGGAAGAAAGACGAACCGCAGCAGCCCTTCGGTACGCGGGTCGGAGTTGACCGTGTTTGCGACGTCGTTGATCAGCTTCACGATGAGTTTCGCCACGTGATAGCCCGGAGCTGCTTTACCACCGATCAGGACGCAGCGTGGCGTCATGCCTTCTGTATTGCCCTTGCAGATCTGGTTGTACAGATGAATGACGTGCAGTGTATTCAGCAGCTGCCGCTTGTATTCATGGATACGCTTGACCTGAACGTCGAACATCGCCTTCTCGGGAAAGACGATTCCCGTGGCACGCTCTACGTATTCAACGAGGCGCTGCTTGTTCTGTTGCTTGATTTCGATCCAGCGATCTCGAAAGGCTGAGTCGTCAGCATAGGCTGCGAGCTGAGCGATTTTCTCGAGGTCCATGTGCCAGTCGGTGCCGATCGTTTCATTGATCAGGTTCCGCAATCCAGGATTACAGTGACTGAGCCAGCGACGCTGCGTGACGCCGTTTGTTTTGTTGTTGAAACGGTCCGGCCAGACCTTGTGAAAGTCAGCGAACAGTCCTGATTTCAGCAGTTCTGTGTGCAGACCGGCCACCCCGTTGACAGAAAAGCTTCCGACGATGGCGACATAGGCCATGCGAACGTGCGGCTGATCTCCGGGTTCAATCAGAGACATCCGAGCGCGTAGTTCAGGGTCTTCCGGAAACTCAGCAGCGAGCTTCTTCATAAGCCGAGCGTCGATTTCGTAGATGATGTCCATCAGCCGAGGAAGCAGTCGGCTAAACAGACTCACAGACCAGCGTTCCAGAGCTTCAGGTAGGAGTGTGTGATTCGTGTAGGCCATACAGCGAGTTGTCACTGCCCATGCGTCATTCCACTCCTGCTGATATTCATCCATCAGCAGGCGCATTAGTTCGGGGACAGCACAGGCTGGATGCGTGTCATTGAGCTGGAAACAGTTCTGCGCGCCGAAGTCTGAGAAGTCTGCTCCATGCTGGCTCACCCATTCGGCCAGAACATCCTGCAGGCTGGCAGATACGAGGAAGTACTGCTGTTTAAGACGCAGTTCCTTTCCATTCTCGCTGGCATCGTTGGGGTACAGCACCATTGAAATCTGTTCAGCCATGTTCTTTTCGGCCACGGCTTCCGAATACCCTCCGGCGTTAAATTCGCCAAGGTTAAACTCATCGGTGGCTGAAGCCTTCCACAGGCGTAGTGTATTGACGGTTTCGTTCTGATAACCCGGGACAGGCATGTCGAACGGAACGGCGAGCACATCCTGGCTGCCGGACCAGCGAGCACGTGGTGTGCCGGTTTCATCAACGAAGTGTTCTGAGTGGCCGTAGAATCGAACTCGCCGGGTGTCTTCCGGCCTCTCGATCTCCCACGGATTCCCATCCCTCAGCCAGTGATCCGGATCTTCGATCTGACGCCCCCCTTCGATTCGCTGATGAAACATTCCGTATTCGTATCGCAGGCCATAGCCAACGACCGGAAGGCGTAGATTCGCGCAGCTATCAAGGAAACACGCGGCCAGCCGTCCAAGACCTCCATTCCCGAGACCAGCGTCGAGTTCGAACTCCGCCGCTTCTTCCATGGATACCCCATAGTCCTTGAGTGCAGTCCGGACAGTGTCTTCAAGGTTCAGATTCAGAATGGCATTCGTGAGCGAACGTCCAACAAGGAATTCGAGAGACAGGTAGTAAACCCGCCGCGAAGCGTGAGAGCGCATTCGTTCCTGCGTGGCCTTCCAGCGAGATGCCAGTTGGTCTCGTACACTGATGGCCAGTGCCCGGTAGAGATACTGGGGGTCGACATCCTGGTCGTGATGACACAGGGTGTAGTTCAGGTGTCGAAAGATCTCGCTGGACAGTTCTCCCAGGTGGCTTGATGTCTGGGACGAGGTCGGTGTCTGAGTTGATTCGGTCATTTTGAGTTGTACGGGAATGGTGAAACTGGACTCTCTGCCTGTTGAATCGCTTTTCGACGCCTCATTGGCGAGTCTCTTGTTGCGGGAAAACCCGCGATAAGGAACCATGGGGCTGTCCAATTTTCTTCGGTCTTCCAGTCAGCGGCAAGCTCAGTCCTGCGTGAAGACTGAGCGAATTCCGACGCAAATGAGGGAGTCCGGAGATTTCTCGAAAAACGTGTACGAAGTCTGACCGAGATCAGCACTAATTGGTGACCTTAGATACAGGACGACCCAATGCGACTGACATTACGTACACTGCTTGCCTATCTGGATGACCGGCTCTCTCCATCGAATGCGCGAGAACTCGGGCAGAAGCTGAAACAGAGTCCGTTTGCTCAGGAATTGGCAGAACGCATTAAGGGAGTGGTTCGGCGACGTCGGCTGGCCCGTGAGGAGAATGCCAGGACTATCGATGCAAATCTGCTTGCTGAATACCTCGACGATCAACTGACACCTGAGTTGATCACGCTGATCGAGAAGGAGGTCCTGGCTTCAGACCAAAGTCTGGCGGAAGTCGCGGCCACTCATCAGATCCTGGGGCTGCTTGCTGACCCTGTCGAGCTTTCGCCGGTGCTGCGGGATCGGCTTTATCAGCTTGATCCTGCTACCGACGGAAGCGTGGACGCAGCGGCATCTGCGGAGCAGCGGCCAGCGGACTGGCAGCCATTGCCAAAGCAGGCAGAGCAGCAACGTCGGTCACCGATGATCCTGCTCGCGGCGATGGTGCTCGGGTGGCTGATTCTGCTGACAACAGATGGCAATCTCTTGGGTACCGGGACCCAGGACGATGAGTTGGTCGCACAGGCAGACCCGGATGGCAATGAAGAGCTCAGGGCTCACGATGATGGTGAGCAGAACAGCAACGGCGAGCACGCCACCCAGGTGGCGCAGGCAGCCAACACGCAACAACAGACGGACGGCACGGGGGAGAATCCGGCTGAAGAAATCGGCCAGGCAGGCACGACCGCTCAACATACGGGCGATGACAACGAGACGGATTCAGGTGATGCCAAAGTCCCCAATCCCGTGAATCCGGATGCCGGGGAGAATACTGCAGGCACCGACACTCAAAGGGACAACGAAAAAGAAGGTGACGTTCCCAGGCCTGTTGTGGCCGAGTTGCCGCATATCGAGCTGATTGATACTGATAACGTTGTTTCACTGCTGGAACTGGAGACCGCGAAGTGGGCTCGGTCGGCCGCTGCCGGCATCCAGCCGGCCACAAGCTGGACCAAATACCTGAACGGGAAACTTATTGCAGTGCCGGAGCCGTTTACGGCTCGTTTACTAGCTCCGGATGCTGGTTGGGATCTGCAGCTCGTGGGGCCCTGTCTTGCTTTGGTTGATGCAGTTGAGGGGCGTGTGCGGATTGTAGATGGCCGGGGGCTGCTCCGGCGTTACGAAGGAGCTGAGGCAGCCGATTTTCACCTCGTAACGAATGGTGGAGAATTTATCATGAGTGCTCCTGAAGCTCCGGGGGTTGCAGCGATCGGCTGTGGTCCGCGAATCAATGGTGCGACTCCGGAAGGTGATTCGGCCTATCCTCTTGCAAGTCATTCCCTTGTACAGATCTGCGCATATGAAGCAGACATTGCAATGACTCTTACTAATGCTGACGGCACTGTCCCTGAGCTCTCTGAACTGGTTGTTGGCAAAGATACCTGTCTCATGTGGGACAGCTCGGCCGGGCACAAGCCAGAGGCCCGACAGGAAGGCGCTTTGCTTCCGGACTGGGTTGCTGCCGAGTCTGGAGAAACGGACCCGCTTGTCGCTCAGGTGAGAGAGGATGCTCTCACGATCTATTCTGGTGCAGAGTCTTCCGCTGACGCCGTCGTTGCGCTGCTGAAAGATAAGAATCCCCAGCTGTCGGGGTTTGGCGTGAGCCACCTCGTCCTGGACCGCGATATCGAGCGGCTCGCGACAACCCTGCTGGCTTCGGATCAGGAATCCACACGAGTTGGATGTGTGATGGGAATTCAAAAGCTCCTTGCCGAATCTGCAGTCTTTGAACAACGGCTGGTGGTCACTCTGGAGACACGCTTGCCGGAAATGGAGCTGGGAAATGCGATGAAGCTCATTCGAGGTGTCACTCCCGTGGCAGCCGAGGATCCGGAAGTCAGTTCGTGGCTGCTCGAGTTGCTTCGCAATCAACGTGCGGCGATGCGAGAGTTAGCGATCCTGAATCTCGAGCGACTTACCGGAGAACGTTACGGGTTCTTCGCCGGTGATGATGCCACTCGTCGCGACGCTGCCCTGCGAAGATGGCGCAAGCACATGGAACGCAATGACGGCAGAATATTGAAAGCCGGACAGTAATCTGACGCGTGTGTGTCGCAACCAGAGCAGGCTGTTAAACTCTGCGGGTTCTGACGATTTGTTAAGTCAGCAAGCGGCTTCCGCCAGGAAGCGGAGAGTTGGCCTGTCGTATCGATTCGTCCGATGGTGACAGTAGTCAGCGGATTCCCTGCGCCAGACCGTGCCGCGGAGTCCTCCGGCCTTTCAATGTTGTTCCGGAGCAAGGATGCCATGCGACGAATTGTGTTGCCCCTGATTCTCACCGGGCTGGCTTCTGCCAACTTCGCTACAGCCGATGAGAAGACCGTTTTGGATGACCTGCGTCAGCCGATCGGGTCGCTTTCCCTTAAGGAGGCGATTGTTATCCGATCCGGGGAAGGTGAACCGTTGCGTAAGCCGGAGAACCTTGCCGCCAGGAACGTAGTGGAGGATCCGGAAGGCGTTCGGATGGCACTTTCACGCGTCATCAAGGCGCCACATGGCGCGGCGCGTTATCGTATCTGCCACAATCCACTGTATTTCGAAGATCCCAACATGGAACGCTGCGGAGAAGGTTTCGGAATCTGGACCGATGCCGTTTCTGCAACTCGACTCTTCGGACGCACGGCAATAGTTCCCTACCTGATGGCTGTTAATGCTCCGGACTCAAAAGTCCGTGCATTGCCACTGTGTCCGAGTTGTCAGGCGTTCGACTCAAGCGTTTATGTTCCCGTGCCGGACCTTCACGGCGTGACCGCGGAATCGATCGCAGTTGTCGGTCTGATCTTTCTGATTCCGTAACAGGTGTCATGCTCGCCCGGGAAGTCCAGCGAGTCCCGGCAGCACTGTTCGGGGTTTAGGTAGCATGAACTGCTTGCTGTTTACAGTCATGCACAAAGCCGGATCTCGCTTCGCGCGACCTGACCTGCCTTAGGGCGTTTGGGAGTCCTGCTCCACTGATTCCCCTGGAATCTCCCGACCATGGGGGTCGACGTCAGGTGAGTTGGTGGCGTCACTGAGTTGCTTACGCAGCTCTCGAGTCGTGAAGTGCTCAAACTTCTCTGCCTTATCATGGAGGGAGCCCGGCTGTACGGCTGTATGGGAGGCGAGATACTGCTCCCAAAGACGATGGGATCTCACGAGTTGCTGTGCCGAAGACGTTCCGGAATCTGTCAGCCGGAACTCCTGTCCGTCCGGAACGACCTGCTCACGACGAATTAACAGGTACAGAACGCATTTGAGTGACAGTCGATCACTCAGCAGGATGGTCTGCAGGTTTTGAAACGTGGCAGACGTCTCGTGGTTGCGTTCCTGAATCCGATAGAGGAGTGCGACGATGTCATCTGCAAGAATGCTGAAGGCCAACATTCTTCGACGGATTAAGCGGATGAGAATTCCGTGAGATGGACTGAACAGGGCGGCAAGGAACAGGATCAGCCCCGCAACGACGGCCATCATACCGGTTGTTGTTGTGCTTCCGTAGCCGAACCATTTTGGAACTTCCAGAGCGGCCACATGTCCGCCAAACGCGGATGCCGCGGCCAACACTGCACTGAGAAGGATCATGAGCCAGAGTCGATCCGTCAGCAACCATGCGGCTGCCGGAGGGACGACAAACATTGCCACGACCAGGATGTTGCCCACAGTTTCAAAGCTGGCAACCGCGGTGACAGCGACCAGGACCATGAGTAGGTAGTGCATGAATGAGGCGTTGAAGCCCGTCGTGGTCGCCAGTGACGGGTCGAATGATGTGACCTTTAGTTCCTTGAAGAATAGTATCACAAACAGCAGATTGATGAGCAGGACGGTTCCCAGGGTGATGACTGGTGTCGGGATGGAAAAGCCTGCGACCGACGTCATCGTCATGTTTTCAAGCGCTCCGTAGAGCACGCAGTCAGGGTGTAGATCCACCTCGTCGGCGGCCTGCACAATCATGACCAGCCCCAAAGCAAACAGCGAAGTGAAGACCACGCCCATGGATGCTCCTTCTTCGACGCGGCCGAGGCTGCGGATCCATTCTGTCAACAGGGCAGTGACGACTCCTGCGATGACGGCTCCGACAAGCATCGGCAGGCTGTCACGGCTGTTGCTTAAGAAGAACGCGGCCGCCAGGCCTGGCAGGACGGCGTGGCTGATGGCGTCTCCCAACATGCTGAGTCGCCGGAGGACAAGAAAGTTTCCCAGCAGCGACGCGGCCACGGCGCACAGAACACCAGCCAGCACAATCTGACCGTCCAGTCCCCAGTCCCAGTCAGCAGGCAGGAGGCGAAGTCCAGGCATGGCGAGCAATTGAATCACTGTGGGGACCCTCCCTCGGGCAGGGCTCGGAAGACGCCTGAATCGGAGAGGTCATGCGGACTGGCCGGAAGGTCAGGCTGCTCATCCTGAAGAAGCTTCTCCAGTTCGCTGACGATTTCGGGCTCCAGGACATGCTCAATCGCGTCGGCATCTCGGTCCACGCGGCCAGGGGCGACGTCGGCGTAATTAATCAGGTAGAGCTCCCAGAGGCGGTGCTGTCGGGTCAGCCGTCTGGCTTCGATAATTCCGCGGCGCGTCAGGCGGATCTCGCTGCCGACCCATTCCACGAGCTCTTCTGACTGGGTCCGTCTCAGAATACGATGCAGTTGCTGCATTGACCAGCTGCGCTGCGGAAGCAGATCTTTCAGGGTCACTGACCTGCGAACGCTGCCGAGCGCAGCTTCCTGAGTAAGCTCAAGGGATTCGTAAATGGCTCGCAGGAGGTGCTGTCGGTCGATTGAACGATTCAAACGCTGTCGTCTGCGAGCCCGCGACAGAATGCCTCGGCGAGTCCCGAACACCATGCTGATCAGAAAGAGGTTCGTGCTTACCAGAACGATCATGGCTCCGGACGGGAGTTTGGGAAACAAGGCGCTGCAACCCGCACCAATGTAACCACTTACTGCTCCAATGATTCCTGCGCCGATAAACATGGGACGGAGGTCAGATGTCCAGAACCGTGCGGCTGCTGCAGGGATCACGAGCAACGCTATTACCAGAATCAGTCCGACTGCCTGAAGACCAACGATGGTGACGATTACCACGAGCCCCATCAGCAGAATGTCAATCCAGAGCACACGGTACCCTCGGGAACCGGCATAGACGTCATCAAAACAGAGCAGCTTCAACTCTTTGAAGCAGAGAATACAGCCGCCGACGCAGATTGCTCCTGCGACAAAAATCAACTGCAGGTCCGTCGAACTCATGGTGGCCGTCTTGCCGAGAATAAACGACTCGAGTCCGGCCGCATGGCCCTGATTCATCTTCTGAATCACACCAAGGAGTGCCACTCCTGCTCCAAAAAAAACACTGAGGACTGCCCCGAGGGCCGTGTCTTCTTTCAGCCGCGTCTGACTTCGAATTGCCAAAATCACCACAACGCCGAGGAGTCCGCTGAGGGTTGCGCCGAAGAGCAGCACACCCAACGACTTCCCGTCCAGCCCAAAGGTCGGAGCGAGAATAAACGCGAGTGCAATACCGGGCAGGGTGGCGTGGCTGAGAGCATCTCCCATCAGGGACCGTTTGCGAAGCAGCGTGAAGCTTCCCACCATCCCGGCAGCAGCTCCGAGCAACGTGGTACCAATGATTACAATGCGGGTGTTGTAATCCGTCAGCAGAAGCACTCGCTGGAGCTCCTCCCAATTGGGAAACGCTGCAAGAGAAAGCAGGGAGTGTGTCACATCGACCGCTCCCGCCGCCTCATGGCTTCCGAGACTTCATCCAGCAATGTGAGGCGTCCACCGTAGGTCTTCTGCAGGTTCTCTGTGGTAAACGCCTCTGCGACCGGGCCATGAGCAACAATCCGCATGTTAAGAAGCACGACATAGTCGAAGTACTCCGGTACCGTCTGCAGGTCGTGGTGGATGACAGCCGCTGTGCGACCGGTGCGCTGCAGTTCTCTCAGGATCTCGACGATTGCCCGCTCCGTTGAGGCGTCAACGGCTGCGAATGGCTCGTCCATCAGGTATAGATCTGCGTCCTGTACGAGGGCCCGGGCCAGGAACGTCCGCTGCTGCTGACCGCCCGACAGCTGACTGATCTGGCGGCCCGCAAGGTCTGCGATTCCCACTCTGTCCAGAGCTTCCATTGCTCTGTCACGGTGTCTTCTTCGGACCGGACGGAACCAGCCCAGTTCTCGGTACAGTCCCATAGTGACCACATCCAGCGCATCGACCGGAAAATCCCAATCCACACTCTCTCGCTGCGGAACATATCCAACACGATGCCGCGCCTGTTTCCATGGCAGACCGAAGACCTCAATTCTTCCGGACGCGCGTGGTATGAGGTCCATTACGGCCTTCAATAATGTACTCTTGCCGGCACCGTTCGGACCTACGATTCCAACAAGTGATCCCTGAGGGATATCGAACCCGATATCCCACACGACGGGCTTGCGATGATAGGCGACGGTCAGATCACTGACAGACAGCGGAGAGGGAGCCGAATTGGTCATAACTATTCGTCAGCGCCGAGTTTGCCGTTCAGTCCTGTCTCCGGAGCGTCTCCTCCCAGAGCACGCGTGACTGTCGTGATGTTGTGGTCCAGCATACCCACGTATGTGCCTTCGTAGGTGCCGTGAACTCCCATTGCATCGGAGAACAGTTCGCCGCCCACTTTCACTTCGTGGCCTTTGGCACGAGCCCCTTCGATCAGCGCGTCGATGCTCTTTCGCGGGACGCTGCTCTCGATGAAGACGGCTTTGACTTTTCGCTCGACAAGGAGATCTACAAGTTCATTGACCTGTTTCAGGCCGGCCTCAGACTCTGTGGAAATCCCCTGGACGCCCCGTACGGTCAGGCCGTAGGCGCGGCCCAGATAGTTGAACGCGTCGTGCGACGTGATCAGCAGGCGGCTGTCTTCCGGAATACTGGCGATAGAGCTCAGTCCATATTCGTGGAGTGACTGCAGTTTCGCTCGGTACTTCTCAGCACTTTCAAACAAGTCTTGCTCATGCTGAGGCATGGTCTGGGCCAGAGTTTCCGTCACTACATTAACACACTGTGCCCATGCCGAGACGTCCATCCAGACATGCGGGTCCTCATGGCCTTCGAAGTCTTCCGGTGTCAGTAACATGGACTTGTCGAGGTCCTTTGTAACCGCCACCACCGGTTTTGAGTGAGACATCTGCTCCAGGGAATCAGTCATCCGGCCCTCCAGAAGGAGACCGCTGTAGAGAACCACATCCGCGTCGCGTATGAGCTTTACGTCGTCGCGATTGGGCTTGTACAGATGAGGGTCGACACCGTCGCCCATGATCTGGCTGACCCGGACCCTGTCGCCACCGACCTCACGGACCACGTCCGCCACCATGCCGACTGTTGCGACCACGTGAATGACCTGAGAATCGTCTGGACTCTCTGCTGCAGAATCTGACTCCGGATCAGCACATCCAGAAAGAATCAGGCAGGCAAGCAGCAGCGTTGCTGAAAGCGGACGAGGTAAACGCATGGTGGAGTGTTCTGAAGAAGGCGCGTCATGAATGTTTAGCCGATGCTAACTTTCTCGACTTTAGCCTGTGCTAAACATATGTCAATGCCAGAGCTCTGAGTGTGTTGATGATCCATGCAGGGCAGGAGAGTTCCCCCGCCATGAAACCGGGGGATCACCTGCGGTGCAAGGTGTCCGGCTTCGGCTGATTCTCTTCGGCTCTGGCCAGCGAAATCACACACCCGACGGGCTAAGGTCATCTGGTGGTTTCCTCCTGCCACTGGTCGTGGTGACATGGCTACCACTGACGAGTCCTGACGATATGATCTTCGCCCATGAGGTCCGAAGCTGAGGTCAGGTCGTGAGGGCGTTTGAGTTTGTTGTCGAACCGTTTCATTCGGGTTGCCGAATTGACACCTTTCTTGCGCAACATCTTCGCAATTACACCTCGTGGCGAATTCACCGAATGGTTTCGTCTGGTGCCGGCACCGTGAACGGGCTGCCTGCCTCTCCGCTACACCGCGTGTTTCGCGGACAGCGGATCGGTATTCGGCTCGTTGAACCCCCGGATAAGTTGCTCAGGAAGAGCGCGAACAATCTGCAGATTGTCTATGAAGATCCCTGGCTGCTTGTAATCGACAAACCGGCGGGAATCGTGTGCCACCCGGTCGGCGAGTTTGACGGGGACACAGTGACCAACAGGCTGCAGTGTTATTTTGATGAACGACTCAAACAGCAAGGTTTGCAGCGGCCGGGGATTGTGCACCGACTGGACAGAATGACGAGCGGACTGCTTGTTGTTTCTCGTGACCAACGGACGCATCGGTTGCTGTCGGAGGACTTTCAAAAAGGTCGGATAGTCAAACGCTATCTCGCGCGGGTAGAAGGCAGTGTTCCGTTTGAGGAGCTTGAAATTGATCTTCCGATCGGCCGCCATCCGGAGGGACGCAGCGTGCTGATGTCAGTAGACGAGGACGCCATTGCCCCGCGAGCGTCCCACACGATTGTCCGTGTCCTGCGTCGACAATCGGATGAGTGTGTGGTTGAGTGCGAACTGCTGACCGGGCGGAATCACCAGATTCGTGTGCATATGGCTGCCATTGGCCATCCTGTTCTGCAGGATGAATTTTATGGTTCACAGGGGCAGTTGCGGATGACCAAAGAGGGCAGAACTGCCCCCGGTGAACAGCGGCATGCACTACACGCCAGCCGGTTACAGTTTGTGCATCCCGTGTTTCAAAGCCGGATGTGCTTTGATTCCGTGCCGCCGAATGACTTCTGGGACCTGTCCTGTTGAACTGGCAACACTGCTCAGAGTGACGCTGTTTTCTCGATGGCAGGATAAAGTTGCATCACCGCGGAGAGCCCTGAGGAACACTGAGAACTGGAACAGTGGCAAGTAAGGCCGTGCTCGATCTCTACGGACATCCGTAGCCCGACTCTCCTGAGTCGCGTGCTGCTGTTCACGCACCACCCCACGCGACTGTGCTGCGTCTATGACCGTGATCGATCGCTGAGAATCTGATCACACTGAAGTTTAACGGCAATCCGAATTCAGCTGCGTTAATGTTGCCTCATACACAGTCGCCTGCGGCTCACCGTGAAATGACGGCTTCATTGAGTGAAGATCGGCCGAATTACATTCCTGCCTGCAGAGCTCGCAGGTGGCGTTCAAAGTGATCAGCGAGAACTTCCGTGTAGGTGTCCGGATGCGTTTCGAGAACTGATCGAACGGCCGGGCCGAGGGTTTCGTGAGTCAGCGTCGAACCGAAAGTGCAGTGCAGAATCTGACGGCCGGGTTTGGTGAAGCCTTTGCCTTCGGGAACTTCGGACCACAGTTCGAGGTATTC
>CAJWGB010000035.1 GCA_913031625.1 uncultured Planctomycetaceae bacterium
ACGAGCGTGAGAAACCATGGGAAGACAAAGTCAGATACATCGCTGACGTTGCCAGAGACAACGACTGTGCTCTGCGCGTCGGAGTCAACTGCGGATCGGTCGACCCGGAGAAGAAGGCGAAGTACGACACGGAGGATTCCATCTCACCAATGCTGGAGAGTGCGTTCGATCACTGTCAGCTTCTGGATGACTATGACTTTACGCGTTATTGTGTTTCCCTGAAGGACTCAGATCCTCAGAAGGTGATAGAGGTCAACAAGCGATTCGCCGAACAGCGGTCTGATGTTCCACTCCACCTGGGAGTCACCGAAGCGGGGATGCCGCCGGACGGCATCATCAAGACTCGCATCGCATTCGAACAGCTGATCAGCCGCGGCATCGGCGACACAATTCGTGTGTCGCTCACCGTCCCCAACGGCCGCAAGCCTGAAGAGATTGATGCAGGGCGACAGATCCTTGAGGACATTGCCAACGGTCGCGTCCGTTCAGTCGTCGACTTTGGACTCAATACGCTCAACATCATCAGCTGCCCAAGCTGTTCGCGTGTCGAAAATGAAGCCTTTGTTGAGCTGGCAGCTCAGGTTAAGGAAATGACCGAGTATGCCAAAGACCATGCAATTACAATTGCTGTAATGGGGTGTCGTGTAAACGGACCCGGCGAAACGGACGACGCCGACCTCGGTCTGTGGTGCGGCCCAACACATGTGAACCTCAAGAAGGGGCCGGAACCGGTCGGGGCGTTCCCCTATGACGAGATTCTGCCAAAGCTAAAATCAGAGCTGGACCAGCTGATCGCCTCAAAGCAGCCATCGTAAGCTGAGCCGGGCAACAGTGAGTTAGGTGCTTCGCGAATCATATCCGGCGAGCCATCGTGACTGGCATTGTCAAAAACGACAGCTTCGCAGTCAGATTCGTGTTTCCGCAATGAGGACAGGCAGTTGCGAGTCAGTTCTTTGGTGTTGAAGCTGACAGTTATGACAGACGCCAGATTTGGTCTTCCTGATAAACCGTGCGAACGCCAAAACGTCGCGACACATGAATAACAACCGGATAATTGGTCGTGCGCAGAGACTGACGGCCCACATCAACAAGCCATTCGATCGTTCTGCCCGCAGTTGCTTCCAGCAGCTTGATATCGCTGAACTCATCGCAAATCGTCCGCACGCATCGATCAAAACTCTGATCCACCACCACAATCTCTGACTGGGGAAAGGACCGACGTGCTGTGCGAATGCAGTCCCGAACCGCCGGAACAGAGTCGTAGCTAATGATGACGAACGCTGGTTCCATACCTTACACCTCAATCGTTTCAGCCGGGGTGAGCTTTGAAGGAGCCAGCTTTCGGTCGGCAGGCAACTCCTGCCCCAGTCGTTCGCAAATAAAGTTTCGATACTTCGCGGCCTGAGCTTTCCAGCTTCCTTCGGCGATGACTCGTTCGTGGATCGCTGTGCCGAGTTCTGCACCTCTTACAGGCGAATGAAAGCTCTTCGTAGGCGTATTCGTTTCGGGAGAAGGAGATCGAAGGCCACTTCTCAGACTTCTCACGTGACGCAAACCGACACCGTGAGACTTAAGCCCTTCGGGAACGTCATCTCTCGTCGCGAACAGTTCCACGTCAATATCTTCGTACTGAGCCATCGCTCGCGCGACTTCAGGAAACGCTGTCTCGGCGCCGCGCTTTACGCGCCCGGGAAGAACAAAGGCAACTCGAATAGGTGGATCCGGCACGCCGATGGCTCCCGAAGAGACTGCGTTTCGAATTTGGACGGACGGCAAAACGGATTGCCGGGTTCTCTATCGGGGACCACTGATTCCACTTGCTCACTTTTCCTGATGCAGACAATCGAATTGGCAAATTGCTGCGAAGGACGTTGCGCTGACCCAAAGAGCTGTCCTGACTGAACTGCACTGTGTGGATTGCATAGTTCTCAAGATGACAATGGCACCTTTACGATGCGCGGCCTGAATTTCCGGCGTGATGACATATAACAGCCGTATCTTCTTCATTTCCCCTGAGTAGTATTTCAACCACCAGCAGCACTGATGTCAGTCGCGTACGGCTTGCCAGTGAGCTGTACCAACGCTTCGCCCGCGCGTCCGGTCTGCGTAACCGACTGCGATGGTGGTGCTATCCCCCATGTTTCTGGTGGTTGGATCAGGTGGACTATGGATTGACGGAAGCGGGTTCATCCCGAGTTCGACTGACACGCGGATTTTCATCCAGCGAAAAGGATATCCAGTCATCAATTGAGGGAACCGCGCTGAGTGAACTCCGAACGGCTCTGGAAACGATTCTCGGAGAGCGTCACATCGATACGCGAATCCTGCCTGGCGATTCTGGCCAACAAACGTCTGGATTCACAGGACCCTGGCGTCATACCAACTCGTAGCGCCGGTAAGGAGCACCGATTCCCCTGCGAGCCTGTATCGGTCGATGTGAGTTATTCCGGCAGCAATGCTCCGGATAGACGAGACGTGCAGGTGTCGGGGTGAAACGTACTGTTTGGCTGCTTGTTCACACGCGAGGCCTTGCGGCCTTCGGCTGGCAATTAACCTGCAGGCGAGGGATCAGTGCTGGACCACGCGTCGAATCACAAAGAACGAGACGATCGCCAGAAGCACGTTGGGGATCCACATTGCCCAGGACGGATCAACCGTTCCGTTCTTTCCCAGGTTGACCATCAGGAACGTCACTGGATAGTAGACCAGCAGGATGGGCAGAAAGCACATGATGAAACTGGTGATAAACTGTCGCCTGGCCTGGAGCACCGAGAATGGCCCTCCAAGGAGCGTGAAGAACAGGCAGCTTCCAGCCATGGCATAACGGCTGTGAATCTCTGTATTGAAGCGTCTCAGCATTCTGTCTGCTTCACCGTCATATCCGGCGTACTGCTGCATCTCTGCACCTGTCAGTCGATGAAACTCTCCCGTCAACAGGGCCATTGCTGCTTCATGATCGCGCTGCTGCCGCATCTCCTGACGTTTGCTGTTGTATTCGTCCATCTGCGTATAGATGGTGTCGATTGTCATGTGCCGCGGTTTACGGCGTGACCGCTGCGGATCCATATCCAGAGTGATCACCTGACTGTCAAAAGATGCGCCTGCGTTCTGTCCCGGAATACTGCCTCTTGCGTTTCGCAGTTCGACTTCAGCCACATGATTCTCAAGATCAAAGTTGATCCTTGCATACTGAGCATTCACGGTCACCTGATCGTGATTGCTGTTTCGATATCGAAACGTTGGATTGACCAGAACGTCTCCTTTGACGTCCTCCACGGTGATGGAGTACCCCTTCTCCGGTTCGCTGATGTGATGTTGTGCTCGCAGCATATCCAGAAAGATGTCTTCCATCGCCTGGCTGACAACGCGTTCGATATTATCCATCGCCCACGGGATGGCGTAGTTCGTCAGACCGAACGATGACACCGTGAGCACTCCTCCCAGAAGAAACGCGGGAGTCAGCAGCTTTATGGGAGAGACACCTGCAGCCTTCATTGCCGTGACTTCAAGATCTCCGGCAACACGACCGTAGACAACCGTAACGGCCAGCAGCAGTGTGGCAGGAATCGTGAACGGCAGCATGCTGGGAACAATGTAGGGCAGAATCTGAAGAATCTGCTTAGCTCCCAGACCCTCGTCAGCCGCTTCCCGCAGCAGCCCCACAAATACCAGCAGAATCGTGAGGACCACGACGAGGAGGGCGAACACCTTCAGCAGTTCCAGAAGGATGTATCTCTGCATCAGCTTCACGCAACACCTCGGAGTGTCTGGTGATTGCTGATGGTGACGCGCATCTCTGCTTCCCTGCAGACGGACCAAGGGCGGAATTGTTTGTTTTCAGGCGGAAATCTAGGGATTTTGGCTGAGCCGAACAATGCCGTTCTGACACGTCGACCGCCTGCGTTAACCAGCCTCAGACAGCAGTTTCCCGCGATAACGGCGGCGGAATCGGAGAATCCGCCGGATTCATGCCTTTTTCCGCGCTGTGATTCGCCACAAAATGGCACCAACAGCGGTTTCCGATAACGCTGCACGACGCTGCGGTCTCGTGAAACCAGATCTGTCGTGTGGTCAGTCCGCGAACTACTGGACTTTGATCAGCGCCGCCCAATACGGCTTGATCGCTTTTGTATTGGGATCTTCAAACCCGACACTTGCACGACACTCCTGGCCTGCGGTGAAGCCGGAAAACGGCTGGCCTCGCACAAGCTCAATTGTGGACGCATTCAGGACAATCTTTCCAGTCCCGTTCCATGAAGCCCGATAGTAGCTGTCGCCAATCAGTATGTGGATGGCATTGGGTGGAGAGGCACCGGCAGGCACTGTCATCGTGTATGGTGAGGTGTCGATCGAGAGCGCGGGACCTGCAGCCACGGTGTACGGCTGAGCGGTTCCGGCGATCTGATTATGGACTTCATCCATCGTGATCACCGGTCCCTCCTGCTGAGCGCCGGCGTCCGGATTGCCACCACTCGGAGTCCCCGGCTGACCAGGGCCAGAGGGCTGTCCTCCCTGTTGCTGGTTTCGGTTACGAAGTGCCATCAGAGCGGTTCCATCATGGAACCGGATTTCTTTGGTGATCATTTCATCCAGCAACGTCAGCCGGACGCGAACACGATCGGCGGCATCCTCTTTGCCCTTCGGAAGCTCCTTGATCATCAGCGGCAGGTCGTCGCGCGCGGTGAATAGCAGTTCCTGCTTGACCATGTCCATGGAGTTGGCATTGTCCTGCAGACGTGCCACCATGGGCTCAAGCTCTGATTCCGTCGTTTCCAGCAGGCTGATCCATACCTGAGCGTTGGCATTGTTATCTCTGGTCGTGATGACCTTCTGCTGAATCGCCTGCAGAGTCTTCATGTCTGCAAGGTCCTGAGTGAAGTCTTCCGCCAAGAAGACGAACCAGATCAGGCCACCAACCAGCGCCAGAGCAATCGGAGCGACAAGCACGACGCGACGTTCGATCCAGCGGAACATCCGTGGAAACAGGCCATCTACATAGCCGTCATCGTCTTCCCATTCTTCGTCGTCATCATCAGAGTCGGCTGAGACATCTTCGTCGTCATCATCATCATCATCCTCAGCCCGACGCCGGCGACTGGGGGATGAGCGTTTGCGTTCGGAAGTTGGAATGCTGGCCGGTGGATCGTCGTCCTCATCCGTAAAACCATCGTCAAACGGGGAGCTGCCTCCACCGAATGGGCTTTCGTCTTCAACGGGTTCCGGTCCTCCAGCGCCTGCAAAGAGCTCCGGGAACTCACTGGCGGGAAACCAGTTCCTGCGGTCTTCGGAGACGTGAAAATGGCGATTAAATCGTCCTCGGCGCAGCAGGCCGTGGATCCGTTCCTCGGAAAACGGTCCCTGAACGCGACCGCGGTTTCTGATCCAGTATCTGGCCAACAGCGAAACTCCTGTCCGGCTCTCGATTTGCCGGTCATTCACAGTCTAGTCCATGCCCCCATATGAAACAAAAGGCAGCTCTCCAAATCGGGGATTTGCCGGCCAACGGGCAAGACCGGGACGGAAGGTAGCTATTGGGGCGTCAATCCGGGTTAAAATGTACGGATACGCGGTTCTGCGCCTGGGAAAGGCCCGAATCCTGCCAGGATTCAAAGTGTCTGGTTGCTGCATGCAGGGGCCGTTCGTAGACTGCCCTGCTAGGTTGCCGAGGTCCTTCGGCTATCTCCAACGATTTTCAGGCCAGATTCCATGCGTCGTCACATTCTGTCAGCTTTGGTTATGAACCAGCCGGGCGTTCTCGCTCAGATCTCCGGCATGTTGGCAACTCGCGCGTTCAACATTGACAGTCTCGCTGTGGGTGCCACCGAAAACCAGGAGTTTTCGCGTGTGACATTTGTCGTGATCGGCGATGAAAAGGTGCTGGATAAGGTCCGCAAGCAACTGGAGAAGCTGGTGACGGTCGTCACGGTTCAGGATTACCTGGACCAGGAGTATGTCGAGCGTGACCTGATGCTGATGAAAGTCAGCACTGCCGGGGGCCGCCGAGCCGAGGTACGCGAACTGGCCCAGATCTTTCGGGGACGAATCGTCGACGTGGGACAGGAACACGTGATGGTCGAAATCTCGGGTCGCGAGAGCAAAATTGAAGCGTTCATCGACCGAATGCGAGATTTTGGGATCCTCGAAATGGTCCGCACGGGCCGCGTCGCCATGCTGCGAAACGCTACGATTACTCAGGATCTTCCTCCGGATGTAATTCCTGAAGTTTCAGAAGCATCGGCATCCTGACCTGATCTGACTTCCGGACGGCGGTATTCTGGCATCAGAGCACTCGACAGTCCCGATTTTGCAATCATTGACGCACCCGAACGGTCGCGGTGCAGTTTTTAGTTTCCATAGTTCAATTCCAACCACAGGACCTGTTTCATGGCAGCCAGGGTTTATTACGACGACGACGCAGATCTGAGTCTGCTCAAAGACAAGACAATCGCCATCATCGGCTACGGTAGCCAGGGGCACGCTCAGGCACAAAACCTGCGTGACAGTGGATGCAATGTGGTTGTGGGGCAGCGGCCGGGCGGTCCCAACTATGACCTCGCCAAGAGCCACGGCTTTGAGCCTCTTTCAGCAGCTGACGCTGCCAAACAGGGTGACCTCGTCAACATTCTGCTGCCGGACGAAGTTCAGGGAGCCGTTTACAACAACGACATTAAGCCCAACCTTGAGCCCGGCAATCTGCTGATGTGCTCACACGGATTCAACATCCACTTTGGACAGGTAGTTCCCCCCGCAGGAGTGGACTGTGCTCTGGCCGCTCCGAAAGGGCCTGGACACCTTGTCCGCAGCGAGTACGAAAAAGGCGGCGGTGTGCCCAGCCTGATTGCTCTCAGTGATGGAGCATCAGAAACATCTCGTCAGCTGGCTCTGGCTTATGCCAAAGGCATCGGCGGAACTCGTGGCGGTGTTATTGAAACAACCTTCGAAGAAGAAACTGAAACCGACCTGTTCGGCGAACAGGTCGTTCTTTGTGGCGGTGTTTCTGCACTTGTCAAAGCCGGTTATGAGACTTTGGTTGAAGCGGGCTACCAGCCTGAGATGGCCTACTTTGAATGTATGCATGAGCTCAAACTGATCGTCGACCTGTTCTATCAGGGCGGCCTGAACTACATGCGTTACAGTGTTTCCAACACGGCCGAGTACGGCGACTACAGCAGTGGCCCTCGGATCGTAACGGAAGAAACCAAAGCTGAAATGAAACGCATTCTGACTGAGATTCAGAATGGTCAGTTCGCTCGAGACTGGCTCCTCGAAAACAAGGCGGGACAGCCATCATTTCATGCAACACGACGACGTGAACGCACCCATGAGATCGAAAAAGTGGGCAAAGAGCTACGTCGTATGATGAGCTGGATTGACTCCAAAGAAGTCTAGGACTGAACGAAACACCCCGTCATCTGGCGGGGTTCTTTTTTTGCGGTACACGAGTCGCTCCGAACGACTCTTTCGATAGAGGGGAATCACATGTCACCAGGATCACGACGAGACTTTCTTGCCGCGTCTGCAACAGCGGCGGCTGCCGGACTGGCGCCTCAGGCGGTCAAAGCTGCTTTCGCACCCGCACCGAAATTCAAAATCTCACTCGCGCAGTGGTCTCTCCACAAGATGATCTTCAGCGGGAAACTGAATCACCTCGACTTTGCCGCGACCACAAAGAAGGAATTTGGAATTGAGGCCGTTGAGTACGTCAATCAGTTCTTCAAAGACAAGGCAGGCGACAGCAAGTTTCTGGCTGAGATGAATAAGCGAGCTGAAGACAACGGCGTCACTCAGCTGCTGATCATGATTGACGGAGAAGGACGCCTCGGCGACCCCAGCCTAACTAAACGTGCCCAGGCAGTTGAGAACCACTACAAGTGGGTCGAAGCGGCAAAGACACTTGGGTGTCACTCAATTCGAGTCAACGCCGGCAGCGCAGGAAGCTATGAAGATCAGATCTTCCGTGCCGCAGATGGATTGCGAGCTCTCTCCGAATTTGGAGACCAGCACGGGATCAACGTTATTGTTGAAAACCACGGCGGGCTCTCTTCCAACGGCAAGTGGCTGTCCACCGTGATTAAGACAGTTGATCACAAACGATGTGGCACTCTGCCTGACTTTGGAAACTTCGGAATCAACCGAGGCAAAGACGAATGGTACGACCGCTACGAAGGCACAAAAGAACTGATGCCATTCGCAAAGGCAGTTAGTGCCAAGACATACGACTTCGACGATTCCCGTCCATTCGTCACTGTCGACACACGCTGGAAGAAAGAAACTGACTACAAAAAGATGATGAAGATCGTCGCCGATTCAGGATATGAAGGCTGGGTCGGAATCGAATACGAAGGCGGCAAGCTGGGCGAAGCCGAAGGAATCAAAGCCAGCAAGGCCCTGCTGCAGCGAGCAATCGAGTCGCTGTAGAACCAGTCCGAAGAGAAGCACCCGGTCGGCTGGCCTCTCGAGAAACGTGTCACGACCAGAAACGATTCTAAACGCGGCGGATTCTCCGCCGCGTTTTTTCTGCGCGCCCAACCAGACACCGCAGGGTGACCTGTATCGCCATCTGATAAACGCCCTGAAATTCCCACCGATCCACATCCCAGAGGAGTGATGAGAGACAGTCGTGCCTAAATCAGATCTGTAAGTGTTGCCACAACAGTGGCGCCCTCCGGCGCTTGTAACGTGTCACCGTTTCGGCAGAGCCATACAGACTTCATGCCGGCTGTCAGTGACCCTTCCACATCATTAACCAGATCATCACCGACGAACAGGACTTGCTGAGGCCGAAGCTCCAGGTGGCGACAAACGGCCTCAAAGAATCGGACGTCCGGTTTTCTCCACCCAACCACGGAAGAAATAACTCGGTGTGGCACATCCTTCAGTCCGGGTAAGCCATCGCACACACTGTTGAGACGCAGGTCAAAATTGGACGCGATCGCTGTCCTCAGGCCTGCTGAATGCAGACCGTCAATCGTCTCTTCCGTTTCCGGAAAACACCTCCAGTTGGCAGCGTCTGCAAAGTGGGCGAACAGGTGATCGAAACAGTCCTGAAAGCCCGAGGACTCGCCGGCAAGATCCTGAATCAGCCCCGCCCAGAAGTCTCGCTCTGCCGCCTCACTGGTCGCAAGGTCCCCGGACGCCCTGCCCTGGAGGGCATCACGGACGGCCGCCGAAACCGTATTGGCAGGAATATCCACGTGGCAGAATCGTGTCATCGCAGCGCAATATGCTTCCGCAACGGATGGATTCGGATACATGACTGTGCCGACGGCGTCAAAAACCACGGCCTGGATGTCTGAAAGGATTGAATTTGGCATCGCGGACAGCAGTCTGGCAGATTGGACGTGCGGACGGTCTTGACCTGAATTCGACACCTGAAGTGTAATTCGCGGATTACCGTATCGATTCTCATCCCGGTTCGCCACGCCCGGCGCAAGTCCTCTTGCTGACTACCTTCGACAAATATCTGCTTAACAGGCTGGTCCACACGTTCGCAGTTTTTTTCATTGCGACGTACGGTCTGTTTGTTGTCATCGACCTGTTTACCAATATCGATGACTTCATGCGTGACGGCGACTCCACACTGCATATGGCCGGCGGGATCGCGAAATACTACGCGTATCGAGCTGTTGAATTTCTTGAAATGGCAGGTCCAACGCTCATCATCCTTGCAGCAGTTGCCGTGCTGGGCCTGCTGGAACGCCACTCAGAGTCGCATCCGATTCTGGCAGCCGGCGTCCCTGCCTTTCGGTTGCTGAAGCCGCTGCTGATTGGGGCGGGGGGCCTGAGTCTCCTGCTTGTCCTGAATCAGGAATTTCTAATGCCATCTCTGGCAGTCGAATTACAGACGCCTCGAGGAGGCAACAGTGCGCAGGTGCAGAAAGTCGACCCTGTCTACGACTACACCAACTATCTGATGCACATTGATGGCCGCGAAGTCATTATCGAGGAAAGACGGCTGGTTCAGGCGAGCTTCAACCTGCCGCGCGAGCTGGCTCGGCAGAGTTATGCTCTCGAAGCTGATTCAGCCGTATTCCATTCCGCAACGGACAACCACCCTGCCGGCTGGCTGCTTGAGAATCTCACTGGTCTGTTCGATGAGTCGTTGCTGACGAAGGAAGGCCGTGAACGAGTCATCCCCAGAAACAATGGACGCGATGTATTCATCGTGTCTGATGTCAGCTTTGAGCACCTCTACAACCGAGGACGCAATCTTAAGCTGTTGTCATCGAAGGAACTGATCGAACGAATTCGCAATCCGTCAACAGGATTCATGCCGGTGCAAAGCCAGAGCCTGGCGCTGCACTCCAGGGTCACCCGGCCTCTGTTGACGTTGTTGTCCATCACCATTGCGCTGCCGTTGATCATGCGTCGCGAATCGAAGAGCCTGATTATGAATATGGCAACCTGCGCTCTTGTTCTTGGCGTTTTCTATGGCTTCTTTCAGGGATGCCTCGCCATGGGCAGCGGCCACTTCCTGCGACCCGACCTTGCCGCATGGCTCCCCGTGATCGTGATGGGCGGAACCAGCGTCTGGACAACCGGCTACGTCCAGACTTAAATGCGTGTCTCGGCTGCCAGACTGCGTTCCACGAAACTGTACCCGTTCACCAGCCCGCCACGCCACAGGAAATTGCGTCCATCGTTGCCACTGGTTGCAACGATTGGCTTTGCTGCAGGAAGTACTCTTATTAGCGGAAGTGCGCAAGCACTCCAGCCGAACCACCCTCCGAGTTCGAATTGACCAATCCGGCAGCCAACTCATAAGCGCACTCGGGCGGCTCGCGCCGCTCCGCTGTGAAGCTGTAATGAGATAGCCGAAGGCAAAGGCTCGGGCATCAACGATGCGACCAGACTGTGCGTTCTGCCTGGACGCTTACACGTCTCGGCTGACAATAGGCAAAGCTGCCAAACGACTCATGTCGACAGATACAATTTCTTCCCTCGCGTCGGGTGACCAATGAACCCAGCGCATAGTTGACCTGAATACCGCCACAGGTAATCCAGCTACCGTGTACTGAATCCCCGGACTACGTTGATTCCGCACGCTGGATCTGTCGCGACATCAGCTGCTGACTTTTCAACACCTGAGTTGGGTTGCCTGGTTCGCTGTCCGGAATCGCCTGCATGATCGCAGGACGGCTTAGTGCATAACCCTGAACAAGGTCGAAACCGGTTTGTTCACAGAGCTCGATCATCTGAGGCGTTTCGACACCTTCAGCGACTGTGATTGCTCCCTCTTCGCGAACTCCCTGGATGATTGATCGAAACAGTCGAAACTGCTCCTTTGAAACATCCTGCAGATCGTGGATCAGTGCTGCATCGAACTTAATGTAATCTGACGGAGCACAGATGAGTTCTCGAATTCTTGCCTGCCCCGCACCAAAGTCATCAAATGCCAGCTGAACGTCTATTTCGTGCAGCGCTGCTCTGACGTTTCGAACCAATCCGGGTTCAGTGATTGCACCCTCGTGGATTTCAAGAACCAGAGGTCGCATGGGAAATGCCCCGCGCAACTGTCTAAGTTGGGGAACGACCTGCTCGAGCAATGGTTCGGCCGGGTGAGTATTCAGAAACAGAGGCATACCGGCCGGCAGACAGGTGCTGTGCTGCGTTCCGACTTCGCGGCACATCATGGACAGCTCAACTTCCTGCCCGGCAGCTTCAGCTGCGCTAAACATAGCGGCCGGTCCGGTAACGCCACTGACGTTGCTGCGGGCAAGATACTCGTATCCGCAGATATTCCGGTCAGAGAGCCGATGAATGGGCTGGAAGCAGGGTTCCAGCGACCGTTGTTCGAGCAGCTGAATGAGTCCTCGATGGGATTCCTTCTCATTGCCCAGATTCAGCAGACGCGATTTCTGAAAGTCCAATGCTTCGCGCGGACCGTCTTCTTTTACGGAGCCGACGCGCAGATGCACGTCGCCAATTTCAATCCAGTCGCCTTCCGAGAGAAGGGTGTCCGCTTTGATTCGCTTACCGTTGACGAACGTTCCGTTCGTGCTGTTGGAGTCTCGAATGCAGAGTACCCCGGCGACTTCAATCAGTTCGGCATGTGTACCACTGATGACCGGGGAACTCAGCGACAACTCATGATCCGGCCGTCGACCAATCCGAAACGGTGATGACCGAATCGGGACACGCTGAGGAGTACGATCTTTCTCGAATGTTCCACTGAGTGTCCAGATGATGCGCGAGTTTTTCCTCGACGTCATCTTTGTTCCAAGGGCTGTTATCATGGGTGCGGTTCTCTGGTGGTGCTGTTTAGGTTGACGAGTCAACAGTCCGCCATCGTTACCAATAAACGAAGCTGACCTGTTCAGCGGCCCCGTTTTGGTGCCAGCTGTTTATTTACGGCTCCTTCCCGCACAACAAGCAAATTGGTGGATGACGAGTCCGGACGCCGCTGATATCCACAAGGTTCCGCAGACCGTACTTAAAGGAATCCTGTTGCGAATCAGACTTTATTCTGTTCGAGTAAGAGCCGTTCTTTTTGTGACCCGGTGCGATTCGTGGCCGTAGCAGCTTCAGGAGACAGGGGAGCGATGGCTCGGAGACATTGCCATCACTCCCCTTCCCCGGAGATGATTCAGGACGGTTCTCAGTTCCCGATCTGGTGTCTGTTGGTGTACTCCAGTGGTTGATGCCCGGCGATGTAGCCCTACCTCCTGCAAAGGCCGTACCCATTTACCGTTCCTTAACAAATTCGCCGGGATCCGACACTTATTACACGTGGACGTCCGAGAAACCTGCACCAAACCACGCACGGTGAACGAAATATGGTTGCTGATAAACAGGGCATTGAACGGGCGGAGTGCTGAACAATCGTGCTTGAGAAGAATCCTTCTGCAGGACTGAGTGATCGGCGACTTAAATCCGACAACGTGGGGAACAATTCTGTTCCGGGATGCAGCTACGGAGCGGGCTGGTTGTACGGTCCGCGAGGATTGTTAATCTGGTGCCTGGACTTTCCAGCTGAGCAATTGAGGCCATGACTAAAGAGGAATTCATCGACTGGCTCGCAGCCCGGGTTTCCCGTCAGGAGCGGCTGACCATGTCCGCTTGCGCCGGGCTTGCCGTCGCCGGGCTCGGAGCATTTATGGTCACAGGAGGGCTGCTGTTTCTCATCATGTGGTCTCTCTATGGGGGAGTAACTCTGCCCTTTATGTTGCTGTCAATGCTCTATGGAATCTCCACCGTGTATGTATTGTTCAGCGTGGGGCAGCACCTCTCGGAGCAGGAGCACGAGGCGGAGTGGAATGGAGAGGTCACCGAATTTCGACTGGCCACCCCCGTGTCGCACTACTGGACCTATTCAATGGGGAGCATGGATACGGAACAGTCGATTCCCGAACGAATTTTGAACATCGCTCTCATGCCTCCTCGTTTTTTCTGGTCAGTCGTTCAGACATGGAAACGAATTGAAGATCTGAAGCAGGTGAACAACGAAGCGTGCGGCCGCGTACTCCGCCTGGCAGTCAAGAAGTCTGAAATGGTGCCGGCGAGTCTGATTCTTGAGAAGCTCGGCCGGGAGTACGACATGCCGAAGCTCTTTCGTGATCTGTCGATGATTAATGACGTCATTTTTCTGACACATAGTGCTGTCGGAGTGAGTCTTACTCAGGGTTTCCGTGACGACCTTGACAAGGCCTGCTGACAGATCGGCCGCTTCGGACCAGTTTTAGGATTGGCGGGAGCGATTGACCGTGCAACTTGCCAGGCACAGATCTTCGGATATCCTGCCTGCCCCCGGCTCATGCATCCCCTAACCCCCGAGTGCTTTGGTGTCCATGTCTTCATCTGATGTTGATTTTCTGCATGCTCTCAAAGTTCGACGTGGAGTTGATTCAAAGATTTCCACAGCCATCAGGTCGGGTGATGCCGATTTGCTGCAGTCAGCCGTGACGAGTCTTCATGCGAAGTTGAGCCGAAAGCTTCAGAAACACGTCTCTGAGAAGCACCTGCTGGCAGGATGGAGTATCAAATCGGACTCGACTGAAGCGCCACCACTGGTATCGGGGCAGGGAGCCACCAGGAAAGCTTCTGCAAAATCTGTTGAAGAGTCGGCCGAGTGGCTGCTTTGCGCGTTAACTGGAGACGGACCTGAACAGCCGGTTGCAGTCACTGCCGCTGCGGAACTGCTGCTGCGTTGGGGGCTCAAACTGCCGTCGGAGACATGGTGTCAATTACTGTGCGGCCTGAATGATCATCTGTCTGTCCTGACAGGGCGTTCCGGATACGACTCCGAAATGACGCTGGCCGCTGAATCAGCGTTTGTGCTGAGCCTTGTGCTGGAGCCGATCGTCAACGTGACAGCGCTTCGGAAGTCAGCGGTTAAAGCACTTTCGAGTTGTGTCGACGAATCAACCGACACGGATGGAATGTTTCATGCGTCCATCGCTCGTGAAGCTGATTTCTGGATCGCTCCTCTTGTGCGAGCGGCAAACTGGTCAAAAGCAGCCGGAACTCCATGGCTGGACGAAGAAATGGAGGATCGCTGGAGGATGGCCGTCGCACGGTTTGCCTCCCTGATGACTCCCGACGGAATCGTCAGCAGTTCCGGATCCGCTCTTAGCCGCGGCATTTTGCATCATGCCGTGCGTCTGGCAGGGTTTGCAGCCGATTCTCGAGTTGGTCAGCTGGCAGCGTCCCTGAACGGTGACAAATCGGCTCGCCGCAACAGCCAGAAATCCAAACGTCGCGCCGGGCGATTCAACTGTCAGTCAGACTGGGCCGAATCAGCCGTCCTGCGCAGCCGCATGACAGTGGATGCTGATGTGATGACCCTGAACTGGGACGAAGATACGGCGGCGGTGCAGCTTGCCGCACTGGGGTCCCGCGTACTTGGTGGCGCATGGTCGAGTGACCTGAGAGTCAATGGAAAGCCCCCCAAAGTTGAACCCGGCTGGTCATGCACCTGCTGGTACAACGATAAAGACGCCTCATTTGCAGAACTGGAACTGATTGACTCAGACGAAGTACGCCATGTTCGACACGTGATGCTATCGATGAAAGATCATTACGCTGTCATTTCAGAAAGCGTCTCTGTAAACGATGCTGATGCAGAGATTGAATACCATAGTTCGTTATCACTCGATGACCGACTCACGGCGGAGCCAGATCCGATCACACGTCAGATCCTCCTGAATTCCGACTGTCATTCCGTAAGGGTCGTGCCAGCATGGCTGGATGACGATCGAGTTCAACCAACGATTGGAGCATGTCGCGTTCAGGGAAAAACACTTGAGATGTCAGTGACAGGACGTGGGGGTGTCTGTTTGCCACTGGTCCTTGACTGGCATCCGGAACGTCGGATTCACGACGCTGACTGGAATCGGCTGACAGTGACTGAAGAGCGTGTGGTCATGACCGGACAACAGGCATCGGGGTATCGGATTCGGATCGGGCAGCTACAGTTGCTGCTGTATCGAAGTCTCGAACAGGGAGAAACTCTGAGAGCCGTACTCGGTCACCACACGGCCAGCGAAACCGTTTACGGCAACGTCACCAATGAGGGTGAAATTGAGCCACTTGTGGTGGTCGAGGGCGTAACCGAGTGACTCAGCTGCAAAGCAGTTGATTACTGATCAAGGTGGCTCCACAGATACCACGATGCAACACTGCGCCAAGGTTTCCATGCGTCGGCGATCCGATTCATTTCTTCTTCGGATCGCTCAATGCCGTACAGGTCAATCATCGCATTCTGCAATCCGAGATCTCCGGTTGCGAAAATGTCAGGGCGTCCCAGCCCCGCGAGCAGAAACATTTGAGCCGTCCAGACGCCGACACCTTTCACCTGAGTCAATGCTTCAATCACCAGATTGTCTGAGAGACGTGGAAGAGCACGAAAATTCACCGTACCGTCCAGAGTCTTTTCGGTGAGGTCACGCAGGTACTTACGTTTCTGAGCCGACAACCCGACAGACTGCAACTGGTCATCGGTCACTCCGCGGATTGCAGTCGCAGAGAGTCGGGCACCCGGAAGCAGTGCCTTCAGTCGTCTGAAAATTGTGGCTGCTGCTGCCGTGGAAATCTGTTGCGAAACGATCGACCGGGCAAGAATCTCAAACCGTCCTCCTCGACGGATCAGCTGGCAGGGGCCAACGGTCTGAATGACACTCGCCAAAACAGGATCCGCACGCTTCAGGTGCCGTTCAGCTTTCGCATGAGGACTTGCAGCACGACGTTTCTTCACGGAACTACTTCTATCGCAAGACTGCCGGATTTCAAAAAAATGAGGGACGCTGTTGTTTCATCAAGCATCCGCTCGATCCGAAGTTCCTGTTCAATTCGGAAAAGACCAGGCTCAATTCCACGCGCAGTCATAGTTTCCCACGGAACGTTTTGACGTCCCTCAGGAATGAGCACAAGTCCGGGATGCTCCAGCGCGAGCACTTCTCCTGGCGCCAACACGAATTGCTGACGCTCATTACCACCACGTTGACCGTATTGGAACAGGTCCATCGAGACATCTTCGCCATTGTTGTTACTCACTTTGAACGGAGCGTCCCCGAAGCGAAGTGCCAGCCGAATCGTCCTGTCAGATGAACGGCTGTTGCAAAGATACAGTCGAATGGGAGTCTTCTGACCAATCCGAACAGTCGCCGAGGGGTCTGAAAGTCGAATGCCAAGCTGCAGGCCCTCGCGCTCCCGTCCCCATTTGGGGGCCGGATGGATCATGTCTGGAGTCGTCGTCCTGAGCACGCGTGCACTGTTGTCCCGTGGAGGAGACTGACCATTCAAAACCGGATGCAGGGGAGCTTCCATCGGCATCAGGCCGACCTGACAGGCGACTCTTGTCAGGCGGATCTGTAACTTGCCAGCTTTGGAGACTCCAAGCGTACCGATTTCCGCAGACTGACTCCAGATCCTGCGTTCTCCATTGGGTGCGCGAAGAAGCTTCACATCCACTGATGTGCCGATCTGCTTTCTGCCACTCCACCAACGCTGCGACAGAACTCCCGTACCATCGGCCATCAATGGATCAGCCGAAGCTACGGTGTACATTAACTCTGCTGAGTCAGAATGAGCCTGCCATGTTCCCTGAGGCACCCCAACTTCGCCCGCGATATGGATCTTAGGTCGTCCGAACCGGGAGGAAATATGAGGCGTGTTGACCGGAATGAGATTCAGTGTTGCTTTGGCATTCTTCAGAGATTCAGCGGCGACGTCGAAGGTGTAACGCCCGACTCTGTCAAAGTGGATAGGGTCCGACAACAACGGTGTCGCGCCTCGCTCAGGCGTGATCTCAATGCGAGCCGTCCGCCCCGTCACGAAATGGATGAAATGGTATTCATCGCGTACCGTCCACAGAGCGAACTGTCCCAGTTCTTTGCCATGATGCTCGTACCGCAACTGGATTCTGTGAGGCAGCTTTACCGTTCCGTCGGCAAGTCTTGTATTCACACGCACCTGCGTCTCCGGGTGAAGAGTGAAATTCATTTCCCGAGGCTCTCCAGGATAAAGAGCGTCCGCCTTCTGAACCTGAAGCACAGAGTCGTCCTCGACTTCTCGTCGGCTGGCAACCAAAGCAGAAGATTCATTCCACGGCAGACAGGCGAAGCGACCTGCGTCGGATGCGCGGACTCGTACGAAAGCCGTCGGCAGTACGGTATCCATTCGCTCCGGAAATCCGAATCGCACAATATACCGACCCTGCAGGTCCGTCGGAGTGTATGCCACTCGCCCGAGTGATCCTGAAGTAATCCCATCCAGATAAACGCGAACCCATGCACCCGGTATTGGTTCTCCGGAAACGTCTGTTACACGGCCGTAGAGAACAAAGTCACGGTCGTTGGAACCGACACGCTGGCTGGCAACTTTCTCTCGCTGCCACCAGTCATTCCAGTTGCTGAACGAGGTCTGCTCCATCGCATCCCCGAAATCGAGTCCGGACGCCTTTCTGAGAGCATCGACCGAAGCCGAACGCGAGTTCGCATCACGCAATCCCAGTATCAACCCTGAAACCTGTTCCTCCGAAATCTCAACCGGAGGCCACTCGGGCAACGATTCAGGTTCCTTGTAAGGACCCGGGATACACCTGCGCAGAGCTTCCCGTGCACCGTTACTCACCTTGCGATTGGGATCGGTGCGTGCCAGCTTCATCAGCGTTGGGACGAAGAAAGAAGAACCTGATCGCTTCACAAACCCGATCGCCGCCAGTTGCAGCATCTCATTGTCGGCCACACGTTCATCCTGCCACGCAGGCTGAAGAGACCGCTGTACCTCAAATGCCGTCTTCCGATCGATCTCCGTAGGCATGTATTTCAGCCCGGCCGCCCGCAGCTGGGGCGAGGATGACATCATCAGACTGTTCCAGCGATTCATCCATCCCCATGGCCGATACGACTCTGAATGGTGGCACAGCAGCATGAAAACGGCCTGAGGCGTTTTTGACACGGGAACGCCAGCCCAATAGGCAATGGTGTCCCGGGACGGCGCGCCTTTACCATCACACAACAGATGCCATGTCAGGTCAGCATGCCATTCAAAATCAAATCGTTCACCGAACCTGATTGAATCGGCAGTTCGAGCAAAACCCTCGGCGTCTGCCAGTGTGCCAAAAGACCTGATGATGTGCTCAACGAACTGCTGCTGCTGCGAAACGGAAAGCTCCATGTGCTGCAACTGATCCAGCGCGAACTCCTCCCGAGTGACAATTTCCACAGCCAGACGCTGAGCTTCCTCCGACCACAACGTTCGATTCAGCGGTTGTTCAGCCAGAGTCGCACTCAGCCGATCAAATGCCTTCCGCGCGGTATCTCTTCCGGCGTGCGTCGTGAGGTAAAGCAAAGCGTTGATGGACTCCGGGCCCCTGTTGAGGCGAATGGCTTCCAGGATCTGCTCGTCCGCCCCATCGCGCAAGCCTGTAAAGTGCTTCGGAAGTGCGGGCAGCGACTCCCTGAATCGAAACGTTGTGAGGTCGATCTCATCGGGACCACGACCAATCTGTGCTCGAAACTGTAGCCTCGCCTGGTACTGCCCCAGCACAATCAGCATCTGACCAGGGTTCGGCAGAATGATCTCAACCTGACACGATGCGCGAACGACGCCCTTTGGGGAGTCGGTTAGTTCGTCCGAGATTTTCTGTACTGGTAACAGTGCCTCTTCACTGAATCGATATTCCACAACCACTCGATAACGTCCCGGACTGGTAATATCACAGAATCGAAGCAGGGGGATTCTAAATGATGCAGACGCGTCCGGACGGATCACTGTCCTGTTCGCCTGCTGCTTCTTCGCCAGTCTGACTTCACGGCCCACGTAAAGCCCCGGAATCTTCTCCCCGGATTCGTCGAACGCCTGAACCCGAAACCTCAAAGGAACCGGGGACTCCCGGTCTCCATCCTGCCATGCCGTTACCGGATCGGGTCCGGAGTTTTTCAGGACCAATTCGAGATTGATGTTCTCTCCCAGTAACCATGCTTTCTCGGACGAAAGCCGGGCGGCAATGTCTTCTCCCTGTGCTCTGCTGCACGAGATGAAGATCAGGATTGAGAGAAGACGCTGCACGCGTGGATCCGGGTTGAGAAGGTGGTTTACACCATTATCCCGCAACAGGTTTGCCTCCACAATCGTCACCGACGAGCAGCCTTCCTCTGTGGTGACTGCTCTGGGTACCACAGCCAGTTCCGCGGCAAAACGGTTGCCCGACTCTCGTTGACCGAAAATCCTCGAAAACTCTGAAAGGTCTCACTGACAACCGTCATTTCACATTGAGCCAACTGATCTGGCTCCTATCCAACTCCCGTCTTCGAGGTGATCTGATGAGTCTTATTCGCAACATCCGTAACTCCGTACCCTGTCTGTTTCGAGAATCGCGACGGTCACGACAACGCGGCGCTGCAGGCGTAGAACCTCTCGAACAGAGGCAATTGCTTACCGCTACGCCGATTGCAGAGCTCTCTGACGAATTTGACGACGGCGGATCTGTGGCTCAATGGAATCGATTGAACGAAGTCGAGGGCTGGAATGCCGATCAGCTGAATGTCTACGACATCAACGATACGCAGGCCGGACGCATGGTGCAGCAGCCTCACACCGCGGTCTGGTATCAAAACTGGCGTGGGCCAATGGCATTTCAATCGGTCACGGGCGACTTTGCGATTACTTCGCAGGTTCATATCACCGACCGAGATGATGTCGGTGGAAGTGATGCGGATGATATCCCCGGAGATGCACAGTTCTCGCTGGGAGGCGTCATGATTCGAACGCCTCGAGACATTTCCAACCCGGCCGAAGACTGGGCGCCTGGCAGCATGCTGGAAGACGGGACAAACAATGGAGAGAATTATGTCTTCCTCTCCGCTGGATATGGGGCTGCTCAAAACGAGTTCTCACTCGAAGCGAAAACAACTCGCAACAGCAATTCCCAACTGGAACTGACACCTCTGGGACAGGACGCCAACACGGTCACCGTCCAGATCGCCCGAATCGGTTCTCAGGTGATTACGCTGTATCAACTTCCGGGGCAGGACTGGCAGGTGCACCGGCGGTACAACCGACCGGATTTGCCGGACACGATGCAGGTGGGTCTCGTGACATATACTGACTGGAGCAAAGCGAGTGATTTTGATCCATACGTTCAGAACAGCACGGTTCTGGTTCCTGGCGTTGCCGGAGACCCAACCCCCGCTGAACCATTTAATCCGGATATCACGGTTGGATTCGAATATGCTCGCTATGTTCGGCCGGATGTGCCAGACGCACTGACAGGCGCAGACCTAACCAATCCGGCACAGGTCTCCGATGCGGAGCTGCTGTCTTTTCTTGGAGCGGGTTCAAACATTGCTGCCGGCGCTAATTCTGCCCCGGTACTGGATCCCATCGCGGATCTGGAACTTTCATACAGCTCCGATCTGGTTGACGTCGTCCTGCCTGTTTCGGATGCGGACACCCCCGTTGAAGGCCTGCAGGTCGAAGCCATCATTATTGAAGATCTGGCCGCGGCGGCTGTCGGTGAGCACGGGCTGTATTCCCAATGGGCGAACTACGGGCAGAACTGGGGTGGTCAAAATGAGAAGTGGCTGCTTGCTGCAGATGGCGGATATTTCTTCCTGCTGCCTGATGGTCAATTAAGGGAGTGGCATGGCAGTTTTGAAAACAGCTCTCTGATTGCTGAGCTGACCCCGGCGTTTCACGAAGCCCCGGAAAAACTTCTTGCCGCTCAACCAGCATTGGCGGCCGTCAACATCGATGGAATAACGCTGACGGTAGATCCTGCCGGCGTTGAGGAGAGCTTTTCCGTTCGCGTCGTCGTGGATGACGGGACTGCTCAGGACAGTCAGACGTTTGGCGTCGTGATTAATGGCTCTCAACTCATGCTTCGGGCGGGCGAATCACTGAGTGTCGTGCTCCCTGATGATGAACTTCCTGCCATCTTGGACTCTTTGGAAGTCAGCATTCCGCGCAACACGGCCGCAGAACTCACGGAATCTGTCGGACTCTCGGCGGCGCCATGGCTCGTAAACGCGGACTACGGATTCAATTACCTTGGGAACGGGGAACGGTGGCTACAGAGCTCTGCAGGCTGGCACTTCATTGAGCAGGACGGCGCCGTTCACCAGTGGAGCGGTAACGCCGCCACGAGCCCGCTTGTCGCAATGCTGACAGCCCGCTATCACGAAGACCCAGGCCTGATTCTTGACGCGGAATCGGTTTCGGTCGACGTCAGCGTCATTGGGAGCGTCTTGACTTTGAACTCGCTGGACGACACCGAGGAAGATGAATTCGACCTGCTCGTTCTGGGAACTGCGGGAGGGATGACGTACGCGTCACAGATCTCGGTGTCTCTTGTGGCTCCCGGAACTGCCTATGTTGACCATGACAGTTTTGTTGGTGACGACGCCGCAGAAGAAGACCTGCTCGATGAACTCTTCAGCGACTGGGCCGGCGTATAGACCGAAAGACGATCTCGAGCGGCTGACGACTCAATGTCCGCAGTACCACCAGGGAATCCCGGTCCCTGAACGTGCTGCGGGCTTTTTCGTAGCTGAACTCGTGAGAATTCAGGAAACCTTTGGTTCCCAGCCGGGCTCGTACTCTCGCTTCCACAGCTTCATCGCTTCCGGATTGTCGAGAATGTGTCCATTAGCAGGATCACACGTGAGCGCATCACCAGTCCGGTGAGCAATATTCCCGAGGTGACATAGCAGAGTGCTCTTATGTCCTTCCTCAATCTCTGCATTCAAACTCTGCGGATCGTCCGTTCGGATTGCATTCACAAAATTGGCCACGTGATCCGCATCGGATCGCGTCCCGGCAACTTTCTTTAATTCCTTGCCACGTTGATCGTGCAGTGAGTAACCCCAGTCGGAAATGATGAGATTCTGTTTGTCGCCGTGGAACGAAACTCCAAAGCTGCTGCCACCTGGTCCGAAACGATTGCAGCTAAGGCCTTCCCAGACACACTGTTTGCCACCTTCAAATTTGAAGGACACGATATTCGTGTCGGGCGTCTGTTGATCATCATCGAATTGATAGCGGCCACCACTGGAAACAACATGACTGGGGTAATCGGCCTGCAGCCCCCAACGTGAGAGGTCCAGAGAGTGCACGCCGTTGTTGCCAAGTTCCCCGTTGCCGTAGTGCCACACCCAGTGCCAGTGGTACGGCAATCGATTGCTGACAAACGGCTGCCGAGGCGCAGGTCCCTGCCACAGTTCATAGTCAATGTTTGGAGGAACGGGCGCGGGAATACCTTTTCCGATCGGACCTCGCAGGTTCGCGTACCAGCTTCGGCTGTAATGCACGTTGCCCAGTGCTCCACTGTGTACCATCTCAATCGCTTCCGCGATCGTTGAGGAACTGCGGCGCTGGCTACCCATCTGAACACAGCGATTGTGTTTACGAGCGGCCTTAATCAGCATCTCGCCTTCCCATGGATTATGGCTGCACGGTTTCTCAACATAGCAGTGCTTGCCGGCGTTGCAGGCCATAATTGCAGAAGGAGCATGCCAGTGATTGGGGGCCGCACAAATCAGTGCGTCGACCTCCGGGTCATCCAGAATATCGCGAAAGTTCCCTGTGGTCTTAAAGTCGTAACTCACCAGATCAGCGAACGCCTTCCGAGCAGCTTCCAGCCGATTGGTATCTGTTTCGCAGAGATAGCGAATTCGCACGTTCTCGGTCTGACTAAACGTGCGGACAAGCGACATTCCGCGACTGAGACCCATCACTCCGACAACCACTTCATCCGCAGCGCTGCGGGAATTTGAAGCGGCAGAAGCGAATGCTCCGGCGGCCAGGGTTGTTCCGGCAGCAGCGGCTACAAATCCACGGCGGGAAGGATTCTGGGATGGTGAGTCTGGCATGGGAAGGAGCCTTGTGAATAGGAGGGATGTACGCCAATTAAATGGCGAATCTCGCGCGCTTGCAACTCAACGGCTCGACAGGTTGGAAATCCGCAATTCACGATTCTCGAATTCAATGGCAGACCCGCACGAAGTTACCTCTCATCGTGGATTCCCTTTGCATCGCGAACGACTCGATAGATCGCCGGGTACACACCACTGGTGAGCACGCCGCTAATCAACCCGGCAGGAGCACACCGGCAACGCCGCCCATAAACCACGGCGTGCCCGCATCACCCCTAAGGTTGTGTGAACTGTTCCACCACATCCCGGCAGTAACGGCATCTGTAATGCGCTTTAGAACAACAAAGTCCGCAACCCGTCAGACGCCGCCACACTGCAGCCCCATGCGGCCGCCAGTGCCAGCAGAGTTCCACAAAGCGTCATCAACAGAATCTCGGTTCCCACCAGCGACACCACCGTTCCCCGGCTGCAGCCAAGTTTGTGCATCGTGCGGATTTCCGGCGCTCGCAGCCGAATCGACAACAGAATCACCAGCCCCAGTAGGAGTCCGGTGACACAAACGGAAAGCAGTGAACTCAACTGAACAAGACGCTCAACACGGAACACGATACTCATCAGGTCATCCACGACGCGAAACGGACGTACACACTGCGCCTTTTCTTTGCGGTCAGATGCGTAACGCCCCAGCAACAGTGTCTGGTGCTTACGAGAATCGGGATTGGCGATGATAGCAGTCACCGGCCAGTCTGCTTCATGACCGTGAAAGTGAAACGAACCAACGTTCTCAGAGGTTATTTCTGTATAGGGCAGAACGGCAGCACTGGCAGTCACCTGTCCGTCCTCCTTTTCCAGCAGCACTCCTTCCTCCACAGATTCCCTGCTCAGATCCTGATGACCATGACCAATCCCGTCGATAATCCATGCAGTGCGAATGTCGCAGAAAACCACTCCGTCGTCCGGAGAATGAGTGGGAGCAAGGACGCCCCTGATCGTCATCTTGAGTGGATAATCACCAGCAAGGTTAAATGCGTTCTTCGGAGCTGAAAGGATCTGATCACCTGGTTCGAGATTCATGCTTTCTGCGACATCACTGCCAAGAACACAATCGCCAAGCATCCGCAGTCCATGCCCTCTGACAATTCGCATGTCTCGAAATTCGAAGTACTCCAACACGGTGCCGACGATCGGCACTCCATCGACCTGATTGACAGACTGAGTCCGATATCTCACATGCAGCGGCATCGCGGTCGCAAAGCCCGAATCCTGAATGTAGTGCGACTCCGACATCGTCAGTTCATCCGGAGGCAGAGTGTCGAAGTACAGCGCGTTTAACGCGAGATCGATGCGACTTCCTTTTGCTCCGATGACCAGCGGAGTGGACTTTGCTCGTGAAACAATTTCAGTGCGAAATTGATTCAGCAGCAGCCGAACGGTCAAAGGAAGCCACAGGGTCAGTGTCAGGCACAGCACAATCGTAGTGGCACGACCTCGATACCAGCGAAGCGATCGCAGCGCAAGGAACAGTGTGTTCTTCATTGCTGAGACTCCTGCCGTGCATTTGGAGAACTCAGAAACTGCAGGAAATCAATTGTCTGATCAAACTGATTCAGGAGTGAATGGTCGTGTGTCACCATGACAAGAGTGGCACCTTGATCACGTACTGAATTCAAAAGCAGATTCATGATCTGCTGACTGGTTGTGGGGTCGAGATTGCCAGTGGGTTCGTCAGCAAGAATCAGTGCGGGAGACGTTAACAGTGCCCGGCAGATGGCAACACGCTGCTGCTCTCCCTGGGAGAGCTGAGTAATGTTTCGGCGAACCAGATGCTCAAGGCCACAGTGCGACAACAGCTCTCGAGCTCGATCGCGCAGTTCAGGGGTCAGCGGAATGGAGGTGTCAATTCGACACGGCAGCAGAACGTTGTCCAGAACTGAGAGATATTCAATCAGCTCAAAGTTCTGAAACACCATCCCGATGTTTCGCAGACGATGGCGCCGCCGGGCAGAATCTGACTCACCTGCCGGGTGAAACTCACCGATTGCGATGGAACCAGACCCCGGAATCAGGATTCCGGACAGAAGGTGCAGGAGTGTTGTCTTCCCGGAACCGCTCGGCCCAACAACGGCAGCAGACGTTCCCGCCGTGACAGACAGGCGGGAGACCTGCAGGCTGAACGGGCTGTCGGAATTTTCCTTCCGACCTCCGTCGCCGTATTCAAATTTCAGGTCTGTCACTTCAATCATGCAGGCAGTCTAACGGCCCTTGTTGTTGCTTTCCGTCCGATTCCATCTGCATTCCCGAAGCCGGTCAAATCGCCTTGCAATGATGTTGATTGTGCTGAACCGACTGGTACGAGTTGAGCCTGAGAAATTCATTCCGCGCTCTGAATTACGGTGAATCCAGTGTCCGAATTTCTGTCCGCAGCGCAATAAGTCTTCATGCCCCTCTCGCGCGCAGGTTTCCCGAACAATGATTGTCAGTGCACGACACAAGCTGATTCAGACGCTGCGTGAGCAGGCAGAACGAGCGGCCGAAGCGTCCGTGCATCATGCGTCACTGTCTCAGCACTACCTGAACGTTTCTCAACGTCTCTCAGCACTTGCAGACCAGAGTGACGAGGTTGATGTTGCGGAACTTGAGCGGCAGCTGGTTACTCAATCGGAGCAGGCCGACGTCAGTACACAATTGCAGCAAACGCTGATTCTCAATCAGTCACTGCGTTCGATCTCCCGAGATAGTTTCTCTGCGTCACTGCAGGCACGCTCGGCCCCTGCTGCTGAACAGCAACTGAGGGATAGGCGGACTACGCGTGCTCAGGAGACAGTCGCTCAGCCTCCCGGCAATCTGACGAAGCAGGGAAATGTCGATGAGTCAACAGACAGCCCGACACCTGTCCCGCAGCTCGAAATCCGGTCATCTCAAGGCCAGCCATCCAGTGGCGGGCTGGAACTCAAACAGCATGCGAGTTCGGTCTTCACCAGCTTATCGCTGATGTCGTCAATCCTGATTCTGCTTAGCCTGTGGAAGTGGCAGGTCGACATTGCTGTTCCCGCACCGCTGATTGAATGTTCATTCTCCTCCGCCACCAGGCCATTGGCAGGGGAAACAGCAGAGCACGAAAGCCTGTCCGAGTTTGTGACCGACGCAGAACCCGTGCCAGACGTTCCGGAGATCCCTCAACAGCTCACCGAACCGGTCAGCGTCGAACCAGTCCCCGAACCCACACTTGTGCAGGTCGATTCAGCACCATCCATGTCAGAAGGCAGTTCCGTAGTCCCCACGGCGGCCGTGGGGCCAAAGGTCCCGGCTGCCGGCAATTCGCGCAACCCCGCACTGCGTCAGTTGCTGCTTCAGGAGTATGGCGGCAGCCCCGAAAGTGAAGAGGCTGTGCGGTTCGGTCTTAAGTGGCTTGCCAGCGTCCAGCATCCCGCAGGCTATTGGGACTTTCCGATTGTCGGTCCTGCGGGTGGCGGCGGCACGGTCAACAATCCGATTGGAGGCACAGCATACGCACTGCTTCCATTCCTGTCCGCCGGCCACACGCACCGCGATGGCGAATATCAGCGGCAGATTGCATCTGCTCTCGCGTGGCTGACAAAGATCGGAATTCCAACGCCTGCGGGGTACGACTTACGTGGGATGATTAACAAACAAAGTAAAGACAAGGAACCGAATGAGGCGTATTACGTTCACGGCGCTGCGACGCTTGCCCTCTGTGAAGCATACGGTATGACCAAAGATCCGCATCTTAAACCCGCGGCGGAGGGAGCGATCCGCTTCATCGTCAATTCCCAGGATCCACGTGGAGGCGGTTGGCGCTATGTCCCACAGGAAGCAGGTTCGACGTCAGTGACAGCAGTTCAGGTCATGGCACTCGTGGCCGCACAAAAAGCCGGCCTGGCAGTGCCTGAATCTGTCTTCGTCGGCGTTCGGCACTATCTCGACTCTGTGCAGATTGATGGCACGGGACGGTATGGGTACGAACGGCAAAAGAAACGGTACACGGGAGCCGTCACCTCGATGGCGCTGCTCTGTCGCATGTATCTTGGCTGGGGCCGCACTGACGGAGACCTACGCGCCGGCGTGGAACTGCTCGACAGGGCCGGCCCTTACGACAACCTCTACAGCCTCTACTTTTCGACTCAGGTGATGAAACACTGGGGCGGTGAATCATGGGGCCGCTGGAACACGCGAATGCGGGACGACCTGATTGCAGCCCAGGAGAAAACCGGGCCGGGCAAAGGCAGCTGGCGTCCTCGAACCGGAGCAATCCATGCGAAACAGGGAGGTCGACTGCTCACGACTGTGTTGGCGACTCTGACACTGGAAGTCTACTACCGCTATAAGCCGATGCTGCCGCCCGAAAAGCCCTCACCGCAGGCCAGCCGGGTGAAGGTGCACAGCGCACTCGTTCACGAATCCCAGGATCCATGAATTTCCGGGTTTGAAAGGAGTGGTCCACTGATGACCGATAGACTTCATCAATGATGAAACCGTGTCGCGAGTAGTGACAAAGGAACCCGTATTGGTCTGAAACTGTGTAGAACGCAATCATCGGAGTGTCTGCCGCCATGAATCATAAGGTCACTGCCGTCAGAACACGTCGTAGTTCGCTCATCCCCTGACCACTGCGCCGGGGCACAAAAAAGGCGTCACCCCAAACAGGTGACGCCTTTGGTGCTTTCAGACGAACTATTTGATCGCTGAATAGTCGGTCGATTTCATGTAAACCGACTCTGGTCGTTTGCTCAGGAATCGACCGTCCTTTTGAGACTCCCTGGCAACCTTCTTCCATTCAGGGTCCGATCCAAATGCCTTCCATGATTTGCCCGCAGCTTCACGGCTGTCATGACGAATGATGTAGATCAACTGGTTTTCGGATGCCGGCTTGTCAGTCGGATGCCAGTAGGCAACATTTTTGATGCCATGCTTTTCAAACAGCTTCATGGTGTGATCACGGAAACGAGAATCAAGGCCTTTCAGCTTGCCTTCATTCGTGGTGTAGGTCCGCAGTTCAAAAACACCGCCCGCTTTGTCATTCTTGAACTTCGGGTTGTAGTCCGTAGCTTCCATAAAGACAGACTTTGGAGCTTTTGACAACAAGGGTCCATCCGTCCGTGACGCAGCAAACGCGGCCATCCACTCCGGATCAGAAATAAAGGCCTTCCATGACGCTTTGGCAGCATCACGACTCTTGTGCCGAAGCACATAGATCAAAGTGTTCTTTGAGTTGGGCTCGTCCTGAGGTACCCAATACCCAACAGATTCCATCCCGTGACGCTTAAAGATCTTGATCGTATGGTCACGGAATCGAGCATGCAGATCGTCCAGTTTTCCTTCGTTGGTTGTATAGACGCGAAGTTCATAGACGTCCGCCTGCACCGTGGAGACCACAGCAGTAACTGCTGCAATCGCAGTCAGAAGTTGACGTTTCATATCATTGACTTTCTCTGTTCAGCGTGAGCTTACTTGCGAACGAACTTGTAGATTCCTTTGCCGGTCACCGTTTCCATGGTGTAGTACACTTCACCATCCTGGTCTTCGCCAAAGGCAAGCACAGGGAATCCGGTCGTGGCAATACTGCGGTTCTTCGAGGCTTTTCCGGAAGCGCGGTCATACTCCAGCGCCCAGATCTGACCACTGATAAAGTCAGCATACAGATAATTGCCCGCCAGCTCCGGCAGTCGGGAACCACGGTAAACGTATCCACCAGTGATCGACTTGCCCGCCTGATGGTCGTATTCCCAAACAGGATCGATCAGTTCTCCTTCTCCGGCAACATTGTTGAACAGGAATGAAGCTTCCTGAACGCTCCAGCCGTAGTTGCCGCCCTTTGTCACAACGTTTACTTCTTCCCAGAAGTCCTGACCGACATCTGCCGCCCAGACGTCACCTGTCTGTCGGTCAACCGACATACGCCAGATGTTGCGGAACCCGTAGGCAAAGATCTCCGGCTGCGCGTCTTTGACTTTCACAAATGGATTGTCTGCAGGAATGCCGTAGTTCTTACCGTCGGCTTTTGAATCCACGTCAATTCGCAGCATGCTGCCGAGCAGTGTGCCAAGATTCTGGCCGTTCTTCATCGGGTCATTTCGGCTTCCACCGTCACCCAGAGCGATATACAGATAGCCGTCTTTGCCAAAGCAGATTGAGCCGCCGTTGTGATTCGCAAACGGCTGCTTGAGCTTCATGATCACCTCTTCCTTCGGATCAGCCTTGTCAGGGTCATCCGAAACGGTGAACTTTGAAACAACCGATGTTCTCAGTTCCTTTTCAGAACTGTAGTAGACGAAGAACTGTCCATTCTTTTTGTAGTCCGGGTGGAATGCCAGACCCAGCAGGCCTTCTTCGTTGTCGCGCTTCCATGGGTGAACTTTCTCCCGGATGTCCAGGAACAGCTTTGCTTCACCGGCGTCGTCACTCTTGGGGAAGACATAGATGGCTCCCCGCTGTGACGCCACGAAGATTCGATTCGATCCATCGTTACCATGAGTCACAACAATCGGTCGGAAGTTCTGCACTTTGCCATTGTCATCCACACCTTCCCAGCCTTCCCAGGAGATGTTTGGAAAGGCTTCGACACCCTTCAGCGGCAGAGTATCGGTCTTTGCTCGGGTAGTTACTTCACCCTTTGCATTCAGTTCACGGACCTTGATGTTACGGAAAGCGACCTGATTGCCGTGATCCTGCAGACAGATGTGACCCTTCGTGGCTTTGCCGAATTTGGCCATCTTCGCGAACTTGCTCTTCGCGACACGTTTGTTCCAGTCGTCACTCCCTTTGTTGAACTTGTAGTAGCTGACACCATTCATGGCGACTTCGCAGCCGCGAGGAGAGATTCGCAGATAGAGATGGTTCCACTGACCGGCCGGTCGCGTCGCGTCTTCGGTGTCCGGAGCTTCAAGACCAGCCTGTTTTTCAAACCCCTTTACCCATGCCGGTTTTCGCGGCTTATAGAGCTGATAGAGCCAGCCTGCTTTCTGTGGGTCGTGACCGTCGACGTTGTCCTGAATCTGAACTTCAGGGCCGGTCTGCCAGGGGCGTTTTTCCTCTTCGGTGACGTGGAACATCAGTCCGCTGTTGCCACCTTTTGAAATGCGGTACTCAAGAGTCAGCTCAAAGTTCTCGAACTGCTCATCCGTGATAATGTCACCGGCACCCTTCTTCGTCCATTCGATGACACCATCTGCAATCTTCCAGCCGTCGCCGAGAGCATCCTTCTGGTAGTTCCGCCATCCCTTGCCGGATTTTCCATCAAACAGCAGCCTCCAGCCACCGCGTTCTTCAGTTGGGCTCAACGTGTTCGCGGGACTGGCCGCAACACATGTATTCATCACGGGCAGCAGGCAGCTGACTGCCAGAACTGACCGCAGGAGGGAAACGGAAAGCTTCATCTTCTGAGTGTCTCTCAAAGGGAAGGAAGGAATCGCCTGAATTGACGGTCCATCTTATCGACTGAGATCCGAAGCGAAAGCAAGCACGGTGGTTCCTGAACAAGCCCACCGGCGATACGAAACGACACAGTGATCCGCTTGCCGATCGGTGGCAATCGGCCTGCCCGTCGACAATTCCTGTCCCTTTCCGTTCGTGCCAACGCGCACGAATCTGTTGTTTAACCGGTAGCCGCAGGCGCACGCGTCCAGACTATTCCGTTCGATCAGGTTCTCAGCGCGGGACCCGCCGGGCCTCCGGTTATACGAAAGGGGAACGAATTCCAACCAGAGTCATGCGTATTAGGCGTTCAGAAAATGCGCGCTAGACCATCAGGACAATCAGCATTCCCAGCACACCTGCCGTCAGTGCGTAATACGCAAAGACAGGCAGCGTTCGGCGAATTACGAAACCTTCTCGCCCGACAAGGCCAACGACCGCACAGGCAGCCACGACGTTATGGACGCAGATCGTATTTCCGGCGGCCCCTCCAACTGCCTGCAGGGCAACAATCCACAGAGGATCAAACCCGATCTGTCCGCCAACGTCATACTGAAACTGAGACAGCATCATGTTGCTCACGGTATTGCTGCCCGCCACGAACGCACCCAGTCCACCGGCGACAGGTGACAACAACGGCCAGCCCTTCCCAACGATGTCAGACATGGCTTTGGCAAGAACGACCGGCATTTTATCCAGCCCACCCTCCACACCCGAGTTCAGGAAGATCTTGACCATGGGAACGGTGAAGATGAGCGCGACCGATGCCTTTGCCGTTGTACGAAGTGAGTCTTTCACAGCGCGCCCGAGTTGTGGCGGCTTCATTCGATGCAGAAAGAATGTCGCACCCACAACCAACAGGAAGATGGTGCCTGGAAGTTTGAGCGGCTGATGTTTCAGAGTTGCGGAGGTGCCGAAGAGGTTCTCCACCAGGAGTGTGACCGACTTATGTGTCACCCAGTCTTTGACCGGGAGTTGCGGCAGTCGAAAACAGACCAGCAAAATGGCAAGCAGCAGATAAGGGAACCATGCCATCACGATCTCAGGCTTTCGATCCTCCACCGACACTGTCGAAACAGGATGAGCAGTTCCCGATGCCGGAAGCCAGTCTGCCGACCAGCTGGATTGTTCCTCAAAATCCCACGTCTCTTTAGGAACGAGAAATCCCTTGCGAGCACAGGCAGCAGCCACCAGCAGCCCTATTCCTCCGCCAAAGAGTGACGGAAACTCGGGCCCTAACAGATGGGCTGTCAGGACGGACGGGATCGTCAGGCAGAATGCAGCGAACAGCGCAAACTTCCAGCACTGCAGGCCTGCGCGGAAAGAACGTTCTTTGCCAAAGAATCGCGTCAGCGTACAAGCGAGAATCAGCGGGATCATCGTCCCGAGGGCCATGTGCAGCAGGGCCACACGAGCACCCACAGTCATAAGATCGGCTGCGGTCGCGGTATCGCCAAGTCCCTCTCCCACTCCGATCAGGATTGGTGTCCCCAACGCGCCGAAGGACACGGGAGTACTCTGAATTGTGACCCCGCAAATGACTGCAGCCAGCGGCGGGAAACCCATGGCAACCAGTAGCGGAACCGCAACAGCTGCAGGAGTTCCAAAACCGGCCGCACCTTCAATAAACGCGCCAAACAGCCATGCAATGATGATGGCCTGAATTCGGCGGTCTGGTGATACGGAACGAAAGCCCTCGCGGATGACGTCAATCGCGCCGCTCTGAGTCAGCGTATTGAGTAGCAGAATGGCACCAAAAATGATGTAGAGCAGGTCAATTGAAGTCAGCAGGCCCTGGATGCCAAACGCCACAACCGTGAGCCCCGGAACCTTCCAGACAAAGAGCGCCAGCAGAACGGCGGTGACGAGTGACAGCGGCATCGTGCGACTGGCAGGCCATCGCAGCCCCACCAGAAAGATGGCTACGACAACAATGGGAAGTGAAGCAAGCGCCGCGTACATAGGCGAATGACCCGTTCCATTTTGATCAGCGAGCGCCGATACAGAACAAATGCTTATTGCCGCGAATCAGGATTCGGCCGTTCGTGGGAACCGGCGAACCGATGACTGGTTCTCCCATATCGGTCTCGGTCAGCAGCTTGAATTCCCCGTTTGCGATGCTGGCCACGAAGACTGCTCCGTCCTCACGTGGTGCATAAAGCAGGTCGCCGGCAATTAACGGAGACGCATAGTAGTTCGCGCGTCCTTTCGGCAGAGCGTCTTTCCAGATCGTCTTACCGGTTGCCGGATCAAGACACTCCACCTGACCTCGATCACGAACAAGGTAGACAGATTTCTGATACGCAACCGGACTTGGAACAAATGTTCCGACGTCATCCCGCAGCCAAGCATGCGCCGAGTCGGTTACCTCACCATCGCCGGCCAGCCGAACGCCGTGCAGACGAGGGATCCCACGATCGTTTCGCCCAAACGCGATCACTGCGTGCTCGCCCACAATCACGGGAGTGGCGATAGATGGCCAGAGTTTGTTTTCGTCCGGATTAAAGTTGCCACACTGCCAGACCTGAGCTCCGTCCGCCGCGTTATGAATCGTCAGGTGCTCCGCTCCCCAGACCAGAATGGACTCCGCACCATTGTGTTGAATGACCAGTGGGGTCGCGTACCCGTGATCACCTTCCACAGGAGTCTTGAAGTTTCGGTCCTGCTTCCAGGCAATGTCGCCCGACTTTCGATCAAAGGCGGCAAGCCACGATTCGCCA
>CAJWGB010000036.1 GCA_913031625.1 uncultured Planctomycetaceae bacterium
ATCATTGGTGACCTGGGCCTGCGGTGCGAGTGAACTCATCAGGGACATCAGGCTGCTGACATCTACAGATTTGGTGTCGTACGTTTTCAGCTCATGGTCCGGCAGCGCCAGATTCTGAGTGACTTCTGTCAGCGTCGTGCCGATCAGCTCGTGCTTCTCCGGAGGGGCCACAACAAGAAGCCGTTTGTTGTCTGCGTCGAGCGTAACGGTCGCTTCCGGGACGATCGCTGAAAGGACGGAGGTGGCAGTGGACGCAATCTCTGTCTGAATGGGATACGTCTTCAGCTGTGCCGGCTTTCGTCCTGCCGTGGCTGGTTCCAGCTGTTCAAGCAGAGTCTGGATGGCCTTATGGTCCTGCAGTGTTCCGATTGCGATCAGGCTGCCTGTTCGCGAATCAATCGTGACTTTCGTATCCGGCAGCAGTGTGGCCAGCAGAGTCTGTGCCGCTGATGCGTCAATATGTTCCAGCGGATACACCTCCAGCTGTGTGTCCCCACCTGTCGGTTGCTGAGTCAGCATTTCAGCCAGAGATGCGGCAATCTTCACATGATCGGCTGCATTCGCGAATGCGATCAGCTTGCGGCTTGCCGCGTCGTATCGGTAGGAGCCATCGGCGGCGACCAGCTGCATCGTTGCCAGCAGTTCTGACGAATCCGAAACACGAGCGGGATACAACTTCAGAACAGGCTGTTTGTCAGGCCCCTGATTGGACTCCAGCTGGCCGATAATGATCTTTGCTTTTGCCTGTTGAGTTGGCGTGGCGTTGACCGAGATCTGGCTGGCGGTTTCATCGACGACCACCGTACCGCTGATAATCTGCTGCAGAACTTCTCCGGCCTGTTTGGGATTGGCGTGCTGGATTGGGTACACAACGAGTTCAGCCGGGACTGCCTTGGCTGGCGGAGGCTTACTCGTTGGCAGGGGAATCTTCTCGACGATTGTCTCAATGCGTCGGATTGAGGATACCGAATCTGTGACCAGCAATTGACCGGTTGCTGCCAGTGCCTGAGCTTCGCCATAAGTTCCCAGAAGAGGTGTCACCTCCTCGACAACTGATTCGGCTGGGCGGCCTGTCAGCGGGATGAGTACACTGACGAATTCGAATCGTCCTCGCTCCGCAAGTTCCTCCAACGGGATTCGGGGGATCGCCCCTTCAGGAAGGCCTTCCTTCAGGTTCAGACACATCAACAGTCGCTCTCTTCGGACAAGAGTGAACCCCTTGGTCAGGAGCCAGCCATTCAACAGATCGATTGCTTCAGTAGGCGTGTATTCTTTGCTGTCCGAATAGTTGAACGCGCCTTCAGGAACGTCATCCATGACAAGCGACAGGCCCGCTTCATCGGCCATCCAGTCGAGGACGGCTTCCCATTTCTGCAGGCGGAAGTTGAACTTCAGTTTTGGGGCAAACAGTTCTTCCAGTTGCTTCTGTTGGAGTGCGGTCAGGACGGCTTCCAGTTTTTGCCCGGCTGCTTTCGTGAGCGCCGGTTTGTCCGCGTCTTCCGCCTCAAGAGCCGTATTGAGTTCTGTGATAATCTGCGTGATGGACGTCTTCTGTTCGTCCGTCAGTTGCAGCGCAGTGACGGTGGCTTCTTCGCTCAGCCGCAGATAAATGGATGGTGCAGGAGTGGGCTTCTCGTCCTGAGCATTCACTGCGGGCAACAGTGCCGTCAATAACACGGCCATCCACACGATGGGCAGGCATTGCGTGGACCGATCGCCTGTTGTGGCCTGAGTCGTGACGCGAGAACATAATGATGCACGGGGCGTGCAGGAGGAGGGCGCGCGGGCAGGCAACTGGGGCAGCCGCCGTGCTGAACGTCGAGTATCCATCGATCTGCTTTTTGGAAGGGAGTCCCACGCCGAACTGGGGGAATGGCGCCGATCGCCGTATCTCTCACCTGCCCCGCAGCTGCCGTAGACTCAATATTCCCCGCAGATTACAGAAATCGAGTGGTTTCGGAAAGTCGGAGACCCTTTGGAGAGCTTTTTGACGGGCACGGAAGATTCCGTTCGCGAATCGGATGACGGGCTGTGGATTGCCGCAAAACCGTGTTGTTGCGTCTGAGGAATGTGCCGATTGAGTAAACATCCCGGCGATTCAATTCGTAGGTAAGTGAGTGGGCAGGTCGACGGTTGGTCAGATTTGTGGGGGGATTCCGATGAGCAAAGGCATCATTTTGGCGGGAGGAACCGGCTCGCGCCTGTACCCGCTGACGTTGGGAATCTCCAAGCAGATGGCCCCGGTCTATGACAAGCCGATGATTTATTATCCGCTGTGCACATTGCTGCTGGCGGGTATCAAAGAAATCCTCGTCATCAGTTCGCCGCGCGACCTGCAGGGATTTGAACAGTTACTGGGCGATGGCTCGGACTGGGGGGTTGAGTTTTCGTTTATTGAACAACCGCATCCCGAAGGGCTCGCTCAGGCGTTCATCCTGGGAGCCGACTTCATCGGGGACGACCATGTTACGCTGGTCCTGGGCGATAACATTTTTTACGGACGAGGCTTCCGCAGCATTCTTCGCAACGCAGCGGCCCTCGAGTCCGGTGCCATTGTGTTCGGTTATGAAGTGCGCGATCCTGAACGGTATGGCGTCGTGGAATTTGATGAAACGGGAAGAGCCATCTCACTTGAAGAGAAGCCGTCCACGCCACGATCCAACTATGCCGTACCAGGACTGTACTTCTACGACAACGACGTCGTGGAGATCGCGCGCAACCTGAAACCATCGCCTCGTGGTGAGCTTGAAATCACGGACGTTAATCGAACGTACCTTGAGCAGGGTCGCCTGCAGGTCGAATCGTTGTCGCGCGGATTTGCATGGCTCGATACGGGGACTCACGAGTCACTCCTGGACGCGGGCAATTTCGTGGCAGCCATCGAAAAACGAATGGGGCTGAAGATCTCCTGTCCGGAAGAGATCGCGTACCACCAGGGGTTCATTACGTCTGACGACGTCCTCCGACTGGCCGATCGTTATAAAAACGAGTACGGCGCGTACCTCAGGCACGTGGCCGCCCGCGGCATCCCACCTCTGTAGGCCGGACTAAGGAGCGCAGCGCCCCCCCAACCCGGCGGTTGGTTCATCGCACCGCGACAGCAGTCTTCAGCGGGATTGGGCAAAGCAGCGTCGATTGTCGGAGTTCGCCGCGCTCGGTGCGGCCTGCTGTTTCCGCCCTATGCTGGGACGGCATCGGCATCAGACAGCGAAGCGGCGGAGGCAGCGTTGGCATCGGCATGGCCGCCCAGCACAAGGCGTCGCGTCATCCACACTTCGACGGCAAGCAGAATCAAAAACAGCCATAGCAGAAGTGCCCAGAGTTCACTGGTGGATTCATCCTGGTACATGCCTTTGACGAGCGACTCTGTGCCTGTCACGAATTTCATGCGATTGTTGACGGTTAGCCGCGCGTAATCGTCTTCCGTCAGCTCGGTCTGGTCGTCCTCGATATGATCATAATTGACGACAAACGAATCTTTGGGCTTCGCGCCTTCTGTGTCCTCATGCAGCAGGAATACTCCGGGGATGCGGGGGCCCGACATTCGAACAGTGGACTCCGTGCTGTCTCCTTCCTGAACGGGGGTGCTCAGACTCGCTTCACGGGTCCGCTCATCGGGTGTGGTGAAGACCAACTCCGTGTCTTCCACGCCTTCCAGTTTCGTGACCAGTGGCTGGCCGAAGCCCACGTTCCGTTGAATCCTTGAGGAAGCCATCTGAAACAGCGCTTCATGGATAAAGGGAACATAGTCCGGAGTCGCGACGAGCCCACTCATGGATGCATCGAGAGATGCTCCCATCAGAAGCACGGTTCCTTTGCGATATTGCCCCTGCAGAAGCAGGGGATGTCCTGAGGTCAGCTGAGCGATAATGGCAGGAGGGCGGGCAGGCCTGCTGTCAGGATCCGGTTTGTTCTGTTCAGCCTCAGTGTCTGCCTGACGTCCGTTAGGCAGGATGTGCCACCAACTTTCGAAAGCCGCCTGGATCAGGCTGGCACCTTCGCGTTCACGAAAACGATTGAGCCAGCCAGCCTCAAGGCTGTAAGGAGCGATCGTGACAGCGATCTCCGAATTTCGGACCGCTGAGATTTGCTCTTTCAGCCGGACTGTCGGCAGAAGACCAGACTCTGCATAGAGCCGATCAAAGGATTCGGGTGTGGATTCAGGTCCCAGGCAGATCATGGCACCATGTCCGTCCGCAACAAACTCACGTACGGCATCCAGTGCGGCTCTGGAGAGCCTCGACACGCTGGGCAGAACCACGGCCGCCATTCCATCGAAGTCGTCTGCGGAAAGCTCATTCGCTTTGATGGTTTTTGCGACGATCCAGGGGTTTTTGTTCTGCGGACTGGTCAGTGCAATCTGCGCAAAGAATGTGTTCCATCGAGTACGTTTTGTCTCTGTGGAACTTTCGACGAGCAGGACCGGGATCGCGGAGTCCACTCGAATGGCAGCATGAGACTGGTTGTCTGCCTGAACGGGGTCACTCTTCAGGTCTGCTTTTACACTCAGCAGACTGACGCCCGTGGAGTTAAACCGGACAGACCGTGAAAACGTTGTCTGGGATCCTCCCGGAACATCAATCGTCTCATCCATTCCTGCCAGCCGCTGTCCGTTGATCAGAATCTGCAGAGGAACTTTTGCAGCTGCTTTGCCTGAATTCAGAACGTCGACTTCAAGTCGCACCGGGAAGTCAGGGACGGTGAGGTCTCGAGAAAGCTTAAGCTGTCCGAGTGAAATGTTTTGAGAAATCGGTGCGAGTCCATGACCCACGTCCATCACCCAGACGGATGGTTTCACTGACGGAAACTTCAGGATGTCATCAAATCGTTTCCATGACTGATCGTTGGTGACGTCCCAGCTGTTGCGTTGGCGATCTGTGAATACGACAACCTCGCGGGAGCCGTTGCTTCCGCGACCCAGAATTCCGATTGCTTCTTCACAGGCCTGCTGAAGGTCGGATGCTCCTCCTGGAGGAGGAATCTCCTCCAGCAGTTCAGCAACCGTTTCGCGGTCCTGAATGGGGCTGTCGAGCAGAACAAACGGCTTGTCTCGTGCGTCGATTATCGTGACGGTGTCGGAGGGACTCAGGGTTTCCAGAAAGTCTGCGGCGCGACGAATTGCCTTTTGGTGGAGTGTCGTCAGGCCATCTGATCGGCTCATTGAGTTGGAACTGTCGATGACGAGGACGACATCTCGGGAGCCAGCCGATTCATAGCCGGTGAGGAATCCACTGTTGATCCATGGGCGAGCGGCCGCAAGGGCGATCATCGCGATGGCAAGAATCCGGATCAGCAGCAGCAGCAGTTCTTCCAGTTTCATCTTTCGCCGGGTGCGGCGACTGGGATTAAGAAACTGCATGGCCCCCCATTGAATGACGTCAAACTTTCGTCGACTGAGCAGGTGTGCAATTACGGGCAGCCCAATTCCTGCCAGGCCCAGCAGCATGAACGGGTTGATGAAAAACTGCAGCATGAGCGATCTGACGGCGAGTGCGGCGGTCGAGCCGATGAAACGATGGGTTTGGCCGATTCTCGCCACTGTTTGCAGGGAATCAAACGGGAATCGCTCCGGAAATGCCTGCACATCCAAATTGTCCCGTCATTCTGAGGGCCGCCGGGGTTTCTGCCTTCGCTGACCTGCTTTCGACGGTAGACTGATCGGGTGATGCGGAAATAATACGGATGCCCTGCCGACACAGTGGTTCATTCCCCTGGTAATTCCGGTGACTGCAACTACGGTCAAGTCGCAGTCTGGAACAGAATTCGCGACGAGTCCTCTTCAACAGTTGAGAATAACGATGTACACCCTGCGCATGGCCAAGCGGATGCTGTTTGAAACAAACAAGCGCCTTCTTTGGAAGCTGTTCTGGAATCTGGGTGTGAAAGGAGCCCGGTCGGTTCTCGCACACAAACGCCGGATGCGTAAGGGACAGTTCTTTCCGCCGTTCCTCTATGTCTCAGTCATTAACAGCTGCAACCTGAGGTGTCAGGGATGCTGGGTTGATGTCGCTCACAAGCAGCAGACCATCGACCTTGAGGCAATGAATAAACTGATTACGGAAGCTAAGCAGGCGGGAAATACGTTCTTTGGCATCGTGGGCGGCGAACCGTTCATGCATCCGGAACTGTTCGACATTCTGGCCGCTCATCCGGACGTCTACTTTCAGGTGTTCACCAATGGTCAGTTCATCACAAAAGAGAAAGCTCAGCGGCTGTTTGAGCTTGGTAATGTCACTCCGCTCATCAGCGTTGAGGGCAATGAAATCATCAGCGACGAGCGGCGTGGTCGAGGTGACGTGCTGAACAAGACGCTGGAAGGCGTGCAGAACTGCCTTGATGCGAATGTGATGACGGGTGTTTGTACCAGTCTGTGCAAAACAAACATTGATGATCTGCTGACAGAGCAGTGGGTCGATCGTCTGATCGAAATGGGCGTGCTGTATACGTGGTTTCACGTTTACCGCCCGATGGGTCCGGACGCGATGCCCGAACTCTGTCTGACTCCCGAGCAGCAGCGTCAGGCACGTGAGTTCGTCGTTGATATGCGGGCACGTAAACCCATCATCATCATCGATGCGTATTATGACGGAGCCGGCCAGGCGCTTTGTCCGGCTGCAAACGGGATTAGCCACCACATCAATCCATGGGGAGATATTGAGCCGTGTCCAATCGTGCAGTTTTCTCAGGAGAGTATTCACTCCTCAGAAGAAGACGATCGCACACTGTTCGAGAAGTTTACTCAATCCGAATTCCTGGCTGACTTTCGGACGCTGGCTCAGGAAACCACACGAGGATGCATCGTGCTGGAACGTCCCGAACTCCTGCAGCAGGTTGTTGAGAAGCACGATGCGAAAGACAGCACGGCACGCGGCACTGCGTTGCAGGAACTCAAGTCCATGGTTCCGCGTACGTCACAGTACCATCCTGGACACGAGATTCCGGAACGAAACCTCTACTACCGCCTCGCCAAAAAGTTTCTTTTCAATGACTTTGGCGTCTACGAAGGCCACGATCATTCCGGAACTGCCGCACCGTACATCGTGTCATCAGAGCCGGCCTTGCGGGCAAACGGTGCTGCGTCTCAGGCCGGTGGTTGTTGCGGCACCGAACAGTCAGCTGACGCTGGTTGCTGTGGTGGAGGCGAGAACCTCGTGACGCTGGGAATGGAAGACCCAAAGGACTCTGACACCTAAACCATGTGCCTGGCTGTCATGCGGCCAGGACCGCCTTTGTCGTTGCAGAAGATTACTCAAGGGATCCGATCGTCGCCGCTCCGCCTATCGCCGTGGCACGTCTTGCGCGAACCTGTCATACTGCCTGGTCTGTCATTTGTCGCGCTAAGTGCCTGTAAACCAGATTCCCATGTCGAGACTTCTTTCGCTTCTTCTTGTCTTTGGACTCGTACTCCCTGTTTTCGCAGATGAAGTCTCGGGTGACGGCGATCAGGATGATCAGGCCGATTCCCGGACAACGCAGGTGGAGCCTGACTCCGGCAGCGACGAAACTCCGGCAGAAGAAGATCACGGCAGCGTCTGGTCGCAACTCGGGTTTGCGACGCTTGCCATCTTCCTTGTGCTGTTGAATGGTTTCTTTGTCGCGGCCGAGTTCGCTCTCGTTAAAGTCCGCGCCAGCCAGATTGAGGAGCTGGCGCGTCAGAATCGCCCGTTTTCAAGAACGGCACTCTGGCTCTCAGAACGGATGGAAGACACGCTTGCCGCCTGTCAGCTCGGAATCACGATGGCTTCGCTGGCCCTGGGTTATGTGGGCGAGCCGGCTTTTCACCACCTGCTGGAACCCGTGCTTTCGCCGATTATCTCCAACGAGACTGCGATGCACATCATCAGTTTCGGATTCGCATTCACGTTTATTACGGCGCTGCACCTGATCATCGGAGAGCAGGCTCCCAAGATTTACGCCATTCGCCGACCCGAGCAGATGGTGCTCTGGTGTGCGATCCCGATGAAATTCTTCTTCGTGATCAGCTACCCGTTGCTGGTTGCTCTGAACTGGTCCACCGAAATCATCCTCAAGTGGATGGGGGTCGATTCCGCCGGACATGATACTCCTCACACGGAAGAGGAGATTCGGGCACTGTTGCGTGAAGCGCGTGTTCACGGAGACGTAACACAGAATGAGCAGCGGCTCATTGATGCCGTCTTTGAGTTTGACGATATGCTGTGCCGACGCGTCATGGTGCCTCGCGGGGATGTCGAGTTCCTGACCACTGACCAGACTCTCGAGCAGTGTGTTGGCCAGGCCAGTCAATCCCGCCACACAAGGTTTCCGCTGTGCAACGGATCTCTGGACGACGTGATCGGTGTGGTGCATATCAAGGACCTCGTTGGACTGTCTGATCCGGAAACGTTTGACCTGACGAAGCTGGCGCGGGAGCCTCAAAGTGTTCCCGAGAATATGCCTATCAGCCGGTTATTGCGGTTCTTTCAGCGGATCCGTCAACACATGGTCTTCGTCGCTGACGAGTACGGGAACACGATCGGTATCGTGACTCTGGAGAATGTCCTCGAACAGATTGTCGGCGCTGTCCAGGATGAGTTTGATCTTGAGACTCCGGACATTGTTCCGGACGGTCCTGGCCAGTTTATGGTTCGCGGCAGTACGCCGATTGATGTGGTTGAGAAGATTCTGAATCTGTACCGAGGCAGCGACGAAGTCGATACGTTTTCCGGACTGCTGATGGCACGGCACGGTGAGGTGCTGGAGGTCGGCGATCGAATTGACCTTGGCGGTGCCGTCGCTGAAGTTGTCGAAGTGAAGGGCACACGAGCGGAGAAGGTTCGCGTCACACTCGATAACAGTCCGGCGACGGAAATCCCGCAGATTAACGATACTCCGGACGAAGGTGCTTCCGACGACCACTAGAGTGCTTTCCGGATATCGCAGCGTCTAAGCGGACACAGGCCCGCAGCGCGACGGAGGGAATCGCTGCGCTCTGCTGGCTTGCACAGCGCTACGCTCTGGTGAACAGGACTCGCCCAGACCGACACAAGCTGATTCGGACGCCAACGTGCGTCGAATGCCGGGTAAACGAATGACAATGATTCTCCAGCTTCGCTTAACTGGAGCAGGGGCCCGCGTGACGGCCGGCTAAGCCGTTTTCCGCAGCCGATCGAGCGTTCCTGTCGAGTTCGAGTACTTGTCCTGTTCGACGCCGAAGTGCTGAATCAGAGTCAACAGGCAGTTTGCATGTGGTGGTTGTCTGGGATACGCCAGAAGTCTGCCCGTCTGCAGACCACTCTGCTTGCCGCCAGCCAGCAGCAGCGGCAGATTGCTGCCTGTATGTTGTCCACCGTGGCTGAGTCCGGAACCGAACATTAGCACGGAATGATCAAAGACACTGGTTCCGTCGTATTCCTTAAGTTGCTTCATTCGCTGAATGGCATATCCGAACTGCGAGACGTACCAGGTGTTCGCCGTGTTGAATTCCTCTGCAAGGCGATTGTTCTTTTCAAAGTGAGACGACCAGTGGTAATCGGCCTTGAGTGACAGGAAGTCGTGGATCCGACGACTGCTTTCGAGCGCCATGATGCAGGAGGCAACTCGCGTCGCATCCGTCCAGAAGGCCAGAGCAACAAGGTCCATCATGGTTTTCATTTTGGACGGGAAGTCGTCAAGCCTGATTACGTCGTTCTTCACCTGAGAGAGGTTTGGTCGAACGTGATCGGTCTGTTCGTGCTTCTCGATGGCCAGTTCCACCTCCCGGACAGAATCAAGGTAGCTGGCAATGACCTGTTTGTCGGAACTGCTGGCCCGACGGAGCAGGGCTGAAGTCGGTTCTCGAACTGCATCGAGGACGCTTCCCATTTCTCGACGCACGCCGGAATCACTCAGGCCGCGGAACAGTCGGTCAAACGCAAACTGGGCATTTCGTTCCACGAAGAGTGCTCGACCTTCATGGTCATAGGCGAGGCTGTTCAGAGTTGTTGAACGGACGTCGACGGGATCGGCTGACAGTTGGAACGATTTGAACTGCGTTGTCTGGCCGACGTGATCGGCAATCACCTGGTCAAAGGTCTGGCCGGGACTTCGATTTTGAACCCCTGTCATAAACAGCGGCATCGCACCATAGTGATCGCCCTTGGCCTGATTGCTCACGTTGGACAAGACAACGATGTCGTCTTTGAGAGACTCCAGCGGTTCAAGGTTGCGGGAGAGTGTGAAGTCCGTTTCGGTGCCCTGAGCTTCCCAGCCGGCGGGATCTATTCCGTTTCCTTTATGGAAGACACCCAGCCGCAGAGGGATCTTTCTTTGTTGATCATCGGCCATTGCCGCCTGCATGATCTCCAGGGCTGGCAGGGCCAGAGCAACACCAGCGCCCCGCAGCAGGCTGCGTCGTGGAATCAAATAGCTGTTCTTCATGGCTGATTCTCTTACTTATGCAGAAACGGAAAACTCAGGACCACTTCTTCCAGCAGGGCATTGAAGCGAAAGTCCTGCTTTTCAATTTGCTGTCGGATGAGGCGGATTGCCGGTCGATCGACTGGTTCAGTCTGGCGACCAAGAGCATACGCCAAAACGCGTCTCACAGCATTATCGATGATTTGGTCTTCGTAGTCAGACAAAAGCAGCTGCTTGAGCTCTTTCGGCGTTCGAAATGTGCTGCCGTTGGGCAGCTTGTAACCAACAGGCAGATCATCGGGCCCGGAAATCGTGATGATGCCGCTGGACTGATTCCCACCGTCACCTTTGATTTCGGCCGTCAGTGTCCAGCCATCAGTTGGGGCTTCCTCCGGAAGCTTGAAGAACCACACGTTGTCCCGCATTGCTTCTCCGGTGAAACCAAAATGGTTGTCCACAATTTCGACCTCGCCGTTGGTCAGCCTGACCTTACGAATATCGAGTCGATGCGCACCCTTTGTGTAGTTGAAGTAGATCCGAGTCTCACCGGGGCTGGTCAGTGATTCTTTCAGCGGCCATGAATGATCGGCCCATGCACGCGGTGTTTCTTTCGGACTCCATGAGAGCTTCTCTCCTCCAGGCCCTGCCTGAGTGTTCGTTCTTGTAACGCCCAGTTGGTCATAGATCTCCAGACCGAATCCAATCGGGTCAATGTACTGATGGCACGAGGCGCATCCCTCCTGTGCCGAGTGTAGCTTCAGAATCTCGTTGTCTGTCAGATTGAGCTTCTGCTGCTTTGCCTTCTTTTGAGTTGCTTCGAGATCTGGCACATCGATCGGCGGTTCAAGGTGCTCCCCCAGAATGCGCTCCATGATCCACACACCACGACGAATCGGACTTGTCCGGTTGTCGGTTGATGTCAGGCTGAGCGTCGGGCCAAGTGTGACAAAGCCCCCTCGATTGCGGTCCTGAAGTTTCACAAGTCCCAGCGGAGCGTGTTTGTATTCGTAGTTGCCTTCCGCGATGGTGTGTGAGGCGTTTCTGTAGTGCACATTGACTGCCGTCAGAGCTTCCCCTTCGAATGAGTGAGGAGTTGTCCGCAATCGGTAAATCCCTGCCTGGTGCCTGTTGAGGAAAGCCCAGTCTGCATCGACCAGCTTCTGCAGTGGCTGCCGGAATCGAATCACACTATCAAAGAACAACAACGCTTCCTCGTATTGCGTTCGATAGAACCCAGCCATGCGATCGCTGCGTTTGTTGACTGCGCTCTTCTGACGCAGTTGCTTGAAGTCGAACCATTCTCCTCCAAGATTTTCTGCGAGTGCAATTCGACGCGGATCAGCAAGCATCCGCTGAACCTGGCTGCGAAGGACCTCTGGTTTGTGTAGCTCGTTATTTTCTGCCAGCTCCTGCAGCTTTGAATCCGGCGGCGCGGACCACAGGAAATAGGAAAGTCGTACCGCCAACTCGTGGTCTGTGACAGGAACCGGATGTTCCTCACTGCGAGGCGACTCAAAACGAAACAGGAACGAAGGGGAAAGGAGTGTTGCCAGAAACGCAGAGCGAATCGCAGCGGCTGCTGCCTGAGTTTCCCGGCCACGATCGTAGACTTTGACCAGTGCCTCTCGTTCGGATCTGGTGAGTGGTCGGCGAAAGGCGGCCGTGGCAAATCGATCGATGATTTCAGCTGCCGCTGACCGCGAGAGATCTTCGGGCAGTTTTTCAGATCCGAACAAAGCAGTCCGAGCAGACTCACTGGCATCGACGCGAGACAGGATCAGAGAGAAACAACGCGCATAATTCTGAACATCAATCGATTCGCGGTTGAGAGTGTCAGCGTCATTAGAGAATCCGGACGCTCCTCGAACGCCTGTCGCAAAGAATTTTTCAATGACGGTGTCGGGAATCACGTGGAGTCGACTGTTCGTGACAGTTTCCCGAATGTCGATTCGGAGGATGTCTTCCAGTGTGTTCTGAAGTTCTTCCCGTGTCAGACGGCGTGGTCGTTGCGGGCCGGGCGACTGTACGCCTTCTGGCAGAACGAATGTCCGCTCAAACCATGTCGCAAACTGTTTCCGCTCAGAGTCAGTCAGTTGGTCAGCGTCGGCGGGAGGCATCTTCCCGGCGGCAATCATTTTCTCCGCCTTCAGCCAGTGGTCGCGCACTGTATGCGGGTTGGTGGAGTTCACCAGGTCCGTGAGATTCATTCCGGCTGCGGGCTCATTGGAGCCGTGACAGTCGAGACACCGACTGCGAATCAGTTCCTGAGTCTGCGCAAGGTCGGCGCGAGAGACTGAGAAGAGCAGCATCAGGAGAAAGGCAGGGATACGGATGGCTGGGCTCACGGCAGGAGTGGAGGAAGGTTCTCCAGCATACCGGAATCCGGATGCAGTCTAAAGCTGCATCCTGAGAGTTCATCCGTCCGTTGAATCAGGCAGCGGCCTGCAATTCCAGTTCTTCGGCGTTGACAGCGACGATCGTGATCCCGAATTTGTCCGCCAGAGCGGCTACAGCTTCGGGCTCGATAATGATTGTCATGTCGGCTTCAATGGCAAGCACGCGTCCGCCGGATTCCTGCATGGTCTTAATGGTCTCAACACCGACCGTCGGGACGTCGAATCGCATGTCCTGTTGTGGCTTGGCCACTTTCACAACCGTGAATCCACCTCGACGGCAGAGTTCTCCGGCACGACGGATACATTTGTCGGTGCCTTCGATCGCTTCGACTGCAATCACGGCCGTGTCATTGACTGCGACGGTCTGGCCGACATCCAGTCGTCCCATTTCACGTGCCAGTTCCCAGCCGAATCTGATGTCGCGCCATTGTGCAGCGCTCGGTTTGCGTGAGGTGAGGAAGCCGTGTTTCACGAGTAACTCCGGGGCGTATTCCAGGGCTGAGTCAAACTGAAAGCCGTCGCGTTCGAATTCGCGAATGACGGCCAGCAGAATTGTGTCGTCCTTCTTGTTCTTGCTGGCATAGCGAAACCACATATGAACGGTTCGCCAGTCCGGCATAAGCCGCACCCATCGAAACGGATGAAACAGCACGGTCTTTTCGATCTTTCCCGCCATGACTATTCGATTGACATCGGCTTTTCGAAAGAGGCGAATTGCTTTTCCAATGCGAGCCAGCGGCACAAGTCGAAAACTGTCACAGGAGTCGGCCAGTGCTTCGCTCGCCATGCCCTGCACACCGAGAGCGTGGACAGAATGTCCGGCCGCTCGGGCGGCATCCGCAAATTGAATTGGAAACTGTCCTCCGCCCGCCAGCAGACCAAGCCGTCGCGGCGCAACATCGACCGCGCGGCGGATGCGATCTGCCGGGAACGGAAGAATATTATTTGGCTCGTCGTCAATCATGTCGCGAAGGATCAGGCCGCGTCTCTGGTGCCGGATGAGTCTGAGGAATTCAACTGGTCCAGTTGCTCCTGCATGCCGCTGATCTGCTTCTGCAGTTCTTTGACTGTGTCACGCAGATCCGGCAGTCGTTTCAGGGCCATTTGTTCCCGCGCATGCTCCGCAGCGTCTCTCGCGGGGATGCCAAGGTATGCCCGGCCGCCCTGCATGTCTCGATGTACGCCCGTCTTGGCGCCGATGATGGCATGATCGCCCAGATGGACATGGTCTGCGATGCCCGCCTGGCCGGCGCAGACAACGTATTCACCCGTGGTGACTGATCCTGCGAGACCGGTTTGTGAGATCAACAGGTTGTGTTTCCCGATGCGACAGTTGTGGGCAATCATCACCTGACCGTCGATCCGCGTGCCGCTGTCAATTGTCGTGTCTCCCGCCTTGCCACGGTCCACTATTGTGCAGCTGCCGATGTGAACGTCGTCTCCAATGCGAACGCGACCGACATGTGGGAGTCGGACGTGGTGACCGTTTTCCTGCCGGTACCCAAATCCGATGCCTCCAATGACGCAGCCCGCGTGGAGTTCGCAGTGACTTCCGATCTCCACGTCCGGATAGATTACGGCGTTGGCATCGATCGTGGTTTCGTCCCCGATCACAGTGCCTGCTCCAATCACAGTCCCGGGACCGATGTCACAGAATTCGCCGATCACCACATCGCGTTCAATGACCGCCATGGGATGCACGTTCGTTCGCGCGCCAACCGTGGCCGTTGGATGCACCACAGCATGCGGTGAGACTCCAACGTTCGCTCGTGGACGCGGCGGGCGAATATGTTCTGCAATCGTGAGGAACCCGACCTCCGGATGTTGCACAAAGATCAGTGTTCGGCCTGGCCATGAATCTGATTGATCACCGGCTTCTGTCGGGACGATCACAATCCCTGCCCGCGACTGAGAGATTCGGGAAATCTCTTTGAGGGAGCCGACAAAGGCCAGCTCGTCCGGCTCTGCGTCTTCGATCAGATTGACCCAGCCGACTGTGACTTCCGGGTCTCCGACAAGAGTGCCGTTCAGCATTTCGGCAATCTGCCCTGCCGTCACTCGGTTTGAATTCGCTGTCATGACATGCCTCCCTGCCTTCGGATCCCGCGATTCCGTTCAGTTCACATCCTTGCTGTCCCGGATTAAGCGCACAATTGAGTGACTGCCGCCGGGCGTACCCTGCAGTTTATCTGGAATTCAAAACTCGCTGCAATACGGGTCCTCAGAGGCGTCCGGCCGCGAAAAATGCTGGATTCGGGCTATAATTCTCGCCCACCTCACGACGGGAGTGCCGACTCCTGCCTTTCCGGAAGCCACTGAACAGGGCTACGGCGATTTCTCGCCGCTGCCGACCAAGCATGACCGAATACGTCAAAACATTAGAAACCACACTCTTTGAAGAGAGTCCGCTGACTCTGCAGTGTGGCGCCACATTGAGTCCTGTGACTGTGGCGTACGAGACATACGGGGAGCTCAACGAACAACGAGACAACGCTGTCTTTGTCTGTCATGCCCTGACCGGAGACGCCCACGCCGCAGGTCGACACGGTCCCGACGACACAAAAGGCGGCTGGTGGGAAGGCTTTATTGGTCCCGGCAAAGGGGTCGATACCAATCGCTATTTTGTCATCTGTGCCAATGTTCTGGGAGGATGTCAGGGGACCACAGGACCTGGCAGCATTAATCCGGCAACCGGCCAGCGATTCTGTCTTGATTTTCCGTTCCTGACCGTCTCCGACATTGTCAGTGTTCATTCAGAGTTGGTTCGCTCATTGGGTGTCGATCGCCTGCTTGCTGTGGTGGGTGGCAGTCTTGGTGGTATGCAGGTTCTCGACTGGGCAGTCCGGTTTCCCAATCAGATGAACGGCTGTGTCGTCCTTGCTTCGGCCACAAAGCTGGCGGCTCAGGGGATTGCATTCAACGCGGTTGGCCGCCGTGCCATTCATTCAGATCCCGGGTTTAACAACGGCGAATATTATGAAACCGACGGTCCCCGGTATGGACTCGCACTTGCTCGGATGGTGGCCCACATCACCTATCTCTCTGAGGATTCGATTGAACTGAAGTTTGGGCGGCGGCTTCAGGACAGTGACCGGTTTGCGTTCGACATGGAGAAGGAAACCGAGTTCCAGATTGAGAGTTATCTGCACTACCAGGGTAAACGCTTTGTGCAGCGTTTCGATGCCAACAGCTACCTGTATCTGACGCGCGCCATGGACTACTTTGATCTGGCTGAAGGGTATGAGACTCTTGCTGATGCTGTTCAGAACGTGCAGGCGCGATTTCTTGTGGCGTCGTATGACACGGACTGGCTGTTTCCGAGTTCCCAGAGTCGCGAACTGGTTTCCGCGTTGTTGCAAACCGGAAAGCACGCGTCCTTCCTTGAGCTTCCGTGCCCATTTGGGCATGACTCATTTTTGATCGACCTTGATCCGCTGACGGAACTGGTTGCACCTTTTCTTCAACAGACGCAGGCCGCTGGCCGAGCCTGATGGGGCCGTTTCAAATCTCAGCAGCAGAAGGCCGTCAGGTCCGGGCTCTCTGACGCTGTGGGCGAGTGAAATGCTGCGGTTTCATACACCTGGTCGAGCGGCGGCAAGCCTGCCAATTGCTGGTTGGCATCCTCAACAGATATCCCGGTGCCTGAAGCATCTCATCTGAGTAATTCAGCCATCGTGGAACGTTGTCATATCCAGGCGTCGGTCAGGTCGCGGGTGCTCGCTGCAGTCGAGACGACCAGCCTGCCATTTTCCTCGGTCTGAAATCCGCAGCAGTCCGATAACAGATGTGAGTTGCTCCGCAATCGTTGATCTACTCTTCTTCAGGGTCAGGATTAGCCAGAGCGGCGGCCTTGGCACGATATTTTTTAGCCAGACTTGGCTCTCCCGTCTTCTCGTAGATCGTCGCAAATTTGACGTAGACGGGGCGTTTGTCGGGGATTGTCTTGATGGCTTCGTCGAAGTCGGTCAGAGCACTCTCCCAGTCTTCCTGCAGGAAGTAGATGGTGCCTCGTGTGTCTTTGAAGTTGGCCGAATTAGGCTGGAGTTCAATTGCCTTTTGGACCAGTTCCATTGCCAGGTCAAACTTCGGTTCTTCTGCATGAGCCAGCAGCCATGCGAGGTTATTCATGACGACTGCCATGTCGTCTCGAATTCTAAGCGCCCGATTGAAGTGGCGGATTGCCAGTTCCTGATTTCCTTCCAGCCAGTACAGGTTGCCCATTGCAAGGTGCGCCAGAGCAGGCTCCTTGCCGTCAATGATGACTGACTCAAGGACATCCCGCAAAGTGCCGTTGCCGGACACGTTGGCCTGTGCGTAACCCATGAGCCGGTTCAGGGCGAGTCCGTTATTAGGGTTGTATTCCAGAGCGACCCGAATCCTGGTAAGCAGGTCACTGATCGACGGCGGGTTCTCAGTATCTGCCAGCATGAATTCATGCACTGTCATTGTCAGGTTTGACAGATACTTGTTGAAGGTGTCGCGGCTCTCTTCGTGCCGTTCCGCCCCTTCTCTGAGGACACGTTCGGCTTCACCGTATTCTCCGAGGTATGACAGCACACGTGCGTAGTCGATCCTGATCTTTTGGTTGTTCTGGTCCTGAGCCAGCTCATTGGACAGGTAACCCCTCGCTTTCAGAAAGTAGGTGCGGTGCTCTGCCTTCTGCAGTGCAAACAGGAGTTCACCCACGATTGAGTAGAGTTGTTCGTACTCTTCCGATGCGCGTTTCAGATACTCGACAGCCTTTTCCCGGTCGCGGACTGAAACGTAGTAGCGCCCCCATGCCATTTCGACTTCCGGAAGAGTGTCGTTGCGGGCGGCGTTCAGGTGGAAGAGCAACCGGTCTTTCTCTTCCTTTGAGCTGTTGACGTTAATCGATTCAGCAAGAATCATCGCCAGTCGGCGGTGGGCATCCGGATGTCCCTGACCCTGGTCTTTGGTCCCATACGGGGCAAGCAGTTGATAAAGCGCTTCTGCTCTTCCAACGTCGTTGCGTTCGTCATAAACCCGTGCCAGTTCCAAACGCGCGTCGTTTCGACGCGCGGGCGACTCTTCCATGACACGCTGAAGGAGCATGATCGCCTTGTCATGTTCTTTCTTACTGATTGCACTCTTCGCCGCCTTCCAGTAGTTGCCGGCGTTTTCGTCGGTGCACGCATTAACCGCACCTGCGATCACGACTGCAGTGATGCCGACGATGATTGCCGGAATGCCCAGCCAGAAGTTACGACCTCGACGAAGACTCCATGAATCCATGAACAGCTCAAACGGCCACTTCACCCATGCGAGGTAGAAGTCGAGTTTCAGCATGTTGGGCCATCGCCATTCCTGCCACCAGTGTCGTACGGGGCGGGTGAGGCGGCGGTAGTAGCGGTGAATTCCTTTTGCGGCTTTGAGGAACACTATTCAGCATCCTTTTCAGAGGGCGTGTTTTGCGCCTGCTGTTTTTCAATGCTTTTGACCACATGGCGTGTCAATACCCTGTATAGCTGCTGCATCGACTGACGCTCATGTTCCAGGACTGCTTCCTTTCGGCTCACCCAGATCTGTGTCTGAAAGACGGGCCCATTCACCGGAGGGCGATCATCGGGCAGCAGGTTGAAGCTGCGAATCCGATTCCAGAAGTTGCGGAGCGGACTGCCCGCTGCTTCTGCCGGATCGACTGCCACACATCCTGCTCGCTCGTAGCAGCTAAACATGCTGACGGCGAAGTCTCCAGATTCTTTGTAGAGGTTGAGTTCCGTTGTCTGTGCGCGAGTGATGTAGTCAATGTTTCGCGCTGATTCGAGTTGCCAGTCCATGGCTGTGTAGCAATACGACAGGTCGTGCCACTCCGGATAGAAGCCGTCGACGGTGAACTGGACCTGCAGGCCGTGTCCTTCCAGCGTCCAGACAACAGAGTTTGTTCCCAATGGATTGTCCGGGTCACGTTTGACTTCCTCTGCGTGAATGACGTTCCACTCACCGTAAGTGCCCGAAATCAGATCCGGGCTGACCATGTCGTTCAATGATGACTTAAAGTTGTCTCCCTTTCCGCCTGATTTCTCACTCATCACGAGGTGGGCATGTGCAGAGGCAGACAGCGGGAGGTAGACCGCGCCAAGGAAGATCATTCCGGCGATCAAAGACGGTCGAGGCTTAAGCACTGCCTTATTGAGACGTGTCGTGATTGAGTTCAGGATTCTCAGGAGTTTTGAGTCGACCAGATCCGGGTTCTTCTTCACCTCGTCCCCGTCAGCGAGAATCGTCAGCAGGCTGCGTTCGCTGAGCGGAAAGATGAATCGAATCAGTTGGTCCATACTCAACGCTAGGCCGAGACTGAGGACATAGGTGGTGATTCCCAGCAATTCGTGTTTCCAGCCAACGTCAAGCGCGGCGCCAAAGCGAGCATGGGCATAGACAATCAGGAAAACTCGCAGGCAGTTGGCGAGAACCACCCACAGCACGGTATGCGCGATAGTGGCAACGAGTCGCAGTATCGAATAACGAAAGCACACGCACCAGAAGCTGATGGCTACGACACAGGAAAACAGGGAGTGGATTCCACTGCAGGCTTCTTCCACCATGAAGCTCTTATCAAAGGTTCGGATTGCCACACCGGACCGAATGTGCTTCAGTCGAGAGTCACCGATGAGGTCGAGCAGACCGCTGGCAGCAGTCGTCGCCATCTTCTGAAGTTCGATGATCACTCCCTGGTCAATCTTGAGCGGGAATGGAACCACCAACAAAAGGAACACCATCGGACCACGCAACTGGTCCGCAATTTTTGCTCCCCTCAGCGTCAGCTCTCGTTTTGATGACGTGTGAAAACGCGTCCTGCTCCTACAACCCTCATCCCCGGCACAACTGCGCCGGGGAGCACAGTCGCGCGGCAGCAGATCCATGCACCATGTCCAATCCGAATTGGGGCTGCTGTGAGCTCAAACGTCTCGGAGTGATGATCGTGACTGCCCGTGCACAGATAGGCCTGTTGTGACAGGCAGACGTCAGATTCGATCGTGACATCTTCGATGTTGTCGATCCAGACTTCGCGGCCAATCCAGCAGTTATCGTCAATCGAAAGACGCCACGGATTCTTGACTCGGACATTTGGGTGGATCACAACGCCAGCCCCGATTCTTGCGCCAAACAGTCTCAGCAGCCACACTTTTAGGCCGGACCATGGCAGCCAGGCGCTCTCAAGGAAAACCAGACTGACGAAGTACCAGGTCAGCCGCACCAGAAATCCACGGCCAGGGTGATATTCCGCGTTGGAATAGTCAGCCAACCGTCGACGAACGGGAGGTTCTGGATTGGAATCCGGGGAGTGAGTCATGAAATACCTGCGAAAACCGGAATTCTGCGCAGGAAATGCGTTCACGGCTACGCCGTTTTTTTAGAGTCGCCTGATCCAGGCAGAAGGACCGCTTCTGCAAGGGGTTTAAGCGTCAGAATTGGAAGAACGGTATTTCGGCCTGTCGGTGGGGACCTGGACAATTCCGTGCTCCAGGATACAAAAAAGGTTGGTTTCGACTGTGCGCTACGTCCAAATCGTGTTTCGGGCGATACCACGCAGCGTTCCATGTGTTGATCTGAGTGAAGAAATAGACCGTTCACGAACGGTCTTCATGAAATTGAGGGGTCTGCCAATGAGACTTATTGCTTCTCTCCTGCTGTTTTCTGTTGCTGTTTCGCCGACGCTGGCGGAGGACGCTGACGACTCCAACATCCCCGAGCGACAGCAACGACTCTATTCGGCTCTTGAAAAAGTCAGACCGGCACTGGTTGCCGTCCTGGATGGCCGGGGGGCAGGAAGTGGAGTAGTGGTTTCTGGTGACGGGCTTGTCCTGACTGCGTCACACGTGGTGGATTCTCCGCGCGGCGGCCGACGCTTCCCATTGCAGGTGCGTTTCTCTGATGGAAAGGGATATCGGGCGGAGATTCTGGGGATGGATCGCTCTGTGGATTCTGCGCTGCTGCGAATTACTGAGTCACCGAAAGACGGCGAAGAGTTCCCCTATGTTGAACTCGGGCAGTCGTCTGAACTCGAACGTGGCGATTGGTGTTTCGCTCTGGGCCACCCAGGCGGGTTTCGGCAGACCCGGCCGGCTCCAGTTCGACTGGGCCGAGTTCTCTCGGTCGGTCATCGAACAGTTGTCTCAGACTGTGCGATTGTTCTTGGTGACTCCGGCGGACCCCTGTTCGATATGTCCGGCAACGTCATCGGAATCCACAGCATGATTACAGAAGTGATTGTGGAGAACCGCCACGTGGCAATTGATTGTTATCACCGTGATTGGGAACGCCTGAAGAGCGGCGAGCGCTGGGGTAAACTCTACTCACATGATAATGGACTTAGCATCTCAGACTTTGTGGGAATTAATGTCCGCTGGAGAAGCTTTACTCCGGAAGTGTTCCGAGTACAGCGCGGAAGCCCTGCGGACTCCGCTGGCATCCGAACGGGAGACATCCTCGTCAGCATTAACGACGAGCCATTTGCCGATCAACTGGGTCTCAGTAACCTCATCAACCATCTCGACGCAGATCAGCGTGTCGATGTGGTCGTTGACCGAAACGGGCGTGAGATTCACCTGAAGATGAAGACGGGTGACCGACCGGAACCGGACGAATTGCGGGAGATCCTCAAACGCCGATTTCGTGGCGGGCGTGAACTGCTTGATCAGCGAAATGAACAGCTGTCTTCGTCACGCAAAGTGGGCCCCTTCGAAAAGCGTTCGATCGAGGAACTTGCCAAGTTCGAGCCGATTCTTGAAACGACTGGAGCAGCCACAGTAGAGCTCAGACATCGCGGCCAGATCAAAGCTCTGGGGACTGTCATGAGCGAAGACGGTTATATTCTGACCAAGGCCAGTGAAATCGAAGATGTCTCCAAGATGAAGTGCGTGCTGCCGGACGGTCGGGCCGTCACGCTGACGTCTGTTGGAATCAACAATCCGTACGACCTTCTGCTTGTGAAGGTCGACGCACAGGACCTGAAACCTGTGGAATGGGTGGCAGACGACGCTGAGGCTGGAAGTATTGTCATCACGACTGATGGGCGAGGAACACCGCTGTTGCCGGGAGTTGTCAGCGTCCACACCAGAAGCCTGCCAACATCGAAGACAGGATTCCTGGGTGTCCAGATGGAGACACTCCGGGAGCCTCGCAATCCGGTGAAAATCACGCACGTCCTGCCTGGAGGAGCCGCGCTTGCTGCGGGTGTTAAAGTCAACGACCGAGTTGTTTCAATTGACGACCGAGCGATTCGAAACAACCAACAGATGGCCCTGCTGATTCGTGCGAAAAAGCCCTACGAGAAAATTAAGCTGATCGTTCAGCGTGCAGGTCAGGAAGTCACGATGAACATCGCACTGACTCCACGGTACATTTCTGAAGTCGGGGACGTTCTGCTTCCGAGATACAGCGACACGGAAAACCTCGGCGAATTTGCCAGCGTCCACAACTCCGGATTTCCGGAAGTGCTGCAACACGATACGGATCTGTTCCCGAATCAGTGTGGCGGGCCTTTGTATGGTATTTCGGGCAAAGCGATTGGGCTGAATATCGCCCGCGCAGCTCGTATCAAGAGTTACGCTCTTCCCGCCGCGGCAGTGCAGAAGGTCTACAGGGAACTGCTGAAACTGGGGGAATCTGAAACAGAGTCGGACGACGACGGTGACGATCAGCCTGATGAGGAATAAGACTACTTCTTGCCCCTGGCTCGCTGTTCCTGAAAGAACTGCTGCAGAATTGCCCGGCAGTCATCGCGCATGACTCCGCCGAGTACTGCTGACTGATGATTCAGGCGGATGTCTGAGGTGATTTGAAAGAGTGTGTCACACGCTCCGCCTTTGGGGTCCGGTGTTCCGTAAACCACGAATGGAATTCGCGACTGGACAATGGCGCCCGCGCACATTGGGCACGGCTCCAGCGTGACGTACAGCGTACAGTCGAGGAGTCGCCAGGATCCGAGTTCCTCCGCTGCCTGAGTAATGGCGATCATCTCGGCATGGGCTGTGGGATCGTTCAGAGTCTCCCGCAGGTTGCAGGCTTCCGCGATGACCCGTTCCTTGTGGACGATGATTGCACCGACCGGCACCTCACCCTGATCCCATGCGGCGACAGCCTGATCCAATGCCTTCTTCATCCAGAATTCGTGTGGCTGTAATGGGTTGACGTCCGCATCCGGCAGCATCAGTCGGTGCCTTGTAAAAAGTACAACGGGACCTGAGTGTAAAAAGTACAATTCTGCAACAGCGTGTAGAGCATTGTGCGGTCGCATTCAATCAGTCTTCGCGAATCACTCGGGTTCTCTGGCCAAAAAGCCTCGGGAAATGCTCACTTTCTGCTGCCTCGAAAAATAGTACGAGTCAGTCAGTCAATTGGCACGGTGGTTGCATTTCTCGGAGGCAGAGAGACGGTTCAGGGGTGAGAGCCTGAACCCGGACTGCCCTGAGAAAGCAGTCAGCACATGTCACCTGAGGGTGACAGGCGAAAGAGAGAATGGTCCGCCTGAGAAACGGACCGGACGACAGACCTGAGAGACCTGCCGTCCCTGAAAGAGGCCATCGGAAGATTCCGATCGGCCTTTTTTCATGCGCGCATTTTGCGGCCTGCCAATTCCGCCTTTTGCATTTTCCGGTCGGAAAGTGACATAATGGTGTGTCGATGAAGTCGATTGGTTCCCGCGTTTTCATTTCTGGAGAACCCGGTGTCTCATCAAAATCATGCGTTCCAAAACTATTTTCCGCAGACGCCGGAAGGGCTGACGGTGCGCAGCCGTCGCAACATGCTCAAAGCTGGCCTCGCGGGAGTTGCCGGACTCAGTCTGCCTGACCTGCTCAGAGCCAGAGCGGAAGGGGCTTCAGGCGGCAGGCCCGTCAGCAATCGCAGCGTGATTCTGCTGTGGATGACAGGAGGCCCCAGTCAGATTGATACATGGGACCCAAAGCCGGACCGCCCGTGGATGAATCGCGGCCCGTTTGCCCCTGTCTCAACAGCGCTGCCCGGCGTGACGATCTGTGAACATCTGCCGAAGCAGGCTGAGATGCTTGATCAGTTCACAGTGATCCGATCTGTTGACCCAAAGAACAGTAATCATCAGCCCAACCAGGTGATGCAAACCGGTCATCGCGATGCAGCTCCCCGAGCGAATCCCAAGGGGGGAGATTATCCTGCGATCGCCTCAATCGTGGCCAAACAACGCGGCCCCAATCATCCCTCAATGCCGCCGTATGTTGCCTTCATGAAGCACTCCTCGCACGTGGCATGGGGAGGCTGGCTCGGAAAACAGTATGACCCGTTTGACGGCAACAAGGCTGCGAAGCTTCCGGTTTATGACCTGTTGGGCAAAGACCTGAAGAGAACGTCCGGAGCTGATCTGTTTCAGCTTCCGGGCGGATTGAACATCGACCGCCTCGAAGATCGTCGCGCTTTGATGAAGGATCTTGACGGGATTCGTGCCGGACTTGATCAGAGTGGCTCCATGGACGCGCTGGACCACTACGGGCAACAGGCGTTCGAGATGGTGCTTGGACGGCGTGCTCAGAAAGCGTTCGATCTTTCGTCTGAGCCAGCTCACATGAGGGAGCGCTATGGAAGCCATCTCTGGTGCCAGCAAGCGCTGCTTGCGCGACGACTTGTCGAAGCAGGTGTGAGCTTCGTGACCCTTGACCTGAGTTACCACACTGCTTCGGGTACGTGGGACAATCACGGCATTCCCGGTGGAGTGTACGGAGGGATTTCAAAAGGGCTGAAGCCGCTGCTGCCTCTGTTTGATCACCTCGTGACGACACTGGTCAGCGATCTGGGGGAACGCGGATTGCTTAATGAGGTCCTTGTGATCTGTATGGGGGAGTTTGGTCGCACACCGAATATGGGAACCCAGGAAAGTGTAGACGGCCGGAATCACTGGCCTGTGGTGATGTCGATGTGTCTTGCCGGTGGAGGTCTGCGACATGGACAGGTGATCGGTGCCAGCAGTCACGACGGTGGAACCATCAAGGACCGCCCTGTTACACCGGGCGATCTGGCAGCGACAATTTATCGTCATATGGGTGTGCCATTGACTACCACCTATCTGGACGACCGACAGCGCCCCCGGTTTGCTGTTCAGGAAAATGGCCAGCCACTGAAAGAGCTGTTTTGACAGCACCTGGAAATGGCGGGATCCCGACCGCAGCTGATTACCTGCCGGACTGGGCTGCTCCACGATTTTTGATCGTCGAGAAACAGAATCACTGGACCGGAGCCATCGCGTCCGAAGTTCGCAGTCGGATCTCCTCGGATATGACTGCGCCTGTGTTTGAACATTGTGCGAGTACACGAGATGCGCTGCTTGCTGCTGAGCTTCGCAATACGATCGGCATCGTGTTGTGCCTGCCAGGACTTGAGAAGGAGATCCTCGGGCTGCTGGGCCGTCTGAGCCGGATCCCTCACCGGCAGTGGCCGATTCTGGCCATCGGACAGCGGCAGCATCAGGACATTTTGCCGGCTCTTATGGAGTCAGGCGTGCAGAAGATGATGGTGGACATCCGCGATGACCTTGAATGCTCCTTGTGGTGCCTGCGAGTCCTCGGCCAGAGACCAGGGCGGTAGATTCCGGTCAAACGGGCTTGTTGGGCGAGTCTGCACCCGCAGTTTCGCTGCTGGCCCGAATGACGCCTGGAATTCGGGAACTCAGGTGGTTTCGGACTCCGGCTTACTGCTTTGGCAGCTTGATGGTCATGCTGTTCAGCGGATCATCGGCTGGTTTGTCCGTCCTGCCGCGGTTCTCTGCGATCTGGTTGCTGACCTGCTTGAGTCGGTCGCGGTTGTTGGAGTTGGTCACGATGTTTCGAGACATCGCCTTTTGAGGGGCACCGGAAGTGCGGCTGGCCAGCGTGACTTCTGTGAACGGAGAAGACACTTCGCGCCCATCTTCGCTCCTGTAGACCACCCGCAGAGCACAGACGTCGTGCAGCTTGGATTTTCTGGTGTACGGAATGAATACGTTGTAGCTGATTCCCAGTGTTCCGTCTGTCATGTGCCGGTCCCATGCCTCATTCTCAAAGCGAAAACGATGCAGGGGTTCGGGGTCGTCTTCATTGACATCAAAGTCAGCGTACTCGTAGATCTGAACTTCGCCGCCCACCTGAATGGGTGACTCCTCACCGTGGGTGAAGAACAGAATCTGCCCGGCAAAGCCGCGTGAGGGCTGACCGTCGACTCCCTGTCCTTCTGCGGCTTCCCACAGGCACAGGATTCGCGAGACCGGTTTCGGTCGCGTGAGTGCTGAGATAGTCCTGACAGGATGTACGATTGCGGAGGTCGAAGACTGGACGAATGTCGATGAACAGCCGGTTGTTCCGGCAACTGCGGCCATCATGGCCAGAGCAATCATCTTTCTCATCACGAACTCTTTCTTCCTGCAGGCATCGTGCACGAAAACAATGCTGGCCCCAATAAGATTGAGGCCAGCATCACTGTTACCAGGTCAGGTGACTAAAATACCTTCCACCACGGCTTCTTTTCCGCGGTCTCATTCTCTTCGTCTCCCTTTGAAGACGTTGCTCGCTCGTCCTCCCGATCATCCTGTCTGTCGATTTCTCGGCTGGACGAGGCGGTCCTCGCGGGAATTGAGCGACCAGACCGGCGGGGTTCGATCGTCGGCATTCCTCGGCGGGTCTGAGGAGGCAGTACGGCAGACGGTGAGTGTTCAGCGTCTTCGTCGGCACCTTCGTCATCTGTCAGCGGAGCGGGTGATGGAGGAAGAATGTTGTCCTCCATCATGCCCATTCCCGGGTCATCCATGTGAGATGGTGGGATGCTGTAGATCGGACCGTGAATCTCTTCCACTTCAGATTCGAGGAAGTGCAATCGTTCGGCTTCGACCTGTTTGATGAGCTCAGAATCAGCGTCGGTGTAGATCACCCGTGGAGTCAGGAAGAGCAGCAGTTCTGTTCGCACCGTGTTGGTGCCGTCATAACGGAACAGATTGCCAAGCAGCGGCAGGTCACCCAGCCATGGTACCTTGCGTTCCAGAGTCTCATCTGACTTTGTAATCATCCCACCCATAATGATCGTCTGTCCGTTCGGCACGGAGACAATTGTGTCCGCCTGAGCCGTTTCGATGATGACCGATTCCACGACGTTACCACTCGCTGCGTCCGTAAAGATGGGCACACCACCAGGCAGCACATCACTCTTCTCAGCGAAGACTTCCATCACAATTGTGCCGTCGCTGGTGACTCGAGGAGTCACTTCAAGCACGATTCCGACATCACGTGGGTTCACAGTTGGGTTGGCAAAGTTTTCCGTGATCGTGACCCCGTCGACAACAGGAACGACCTGCCCCACCTGAATTTTACCGGTGTTCTGGTCCATCACACGAATCTGCGGACGGCTGAGAACCTGCACCTGGCGGCGTGCCGCAAGAGCTCGCAGCAGGACGCTGACGGCGTCCGACTGTGCAGAGAATACAAAGCCACCAAAGCCGAGGTCTCCATTCTGGCGACCCAGAGAGAAGTTACTCAGTCCCTGAGTTCCCACTCGGCCGGGATTCATCGCTCCGTTGTTACCCAGAGCTGCCAGGGTGTTGTTGAAGTTCAGGCCCGGCGTGGTGTTCTGAGACTGAATGATTGTTTCCTGCAACTGCTGGCCGTTGGGCTGCTGAACCACGTTGGTTGTCGTGATCAGGTCGGCAGCATCGGCAAGAATACTGCGAGAAAACAGCGTCGGATCCTGGAACCCAAGTTCGACTCCGAACTCATCTGTGTTGTCCAGCTGGACTTCCACAATCAATGCCTGGACGATGATCTGTGGCGGACGGGCATCCAGATCTGCGATCACGGCTTCAATCTGGCTTAGGTATTCCGGAGACGTTTCAACAATCAGGTTGTTCCGATTCAGGTCCGGAGTGACAATGACTTCCTGACGGATTCGCTCAATATCACTGATCAGGTCGTCCGTACTGTCTGCCAGTTCCTGCCTGGCTTCCAGCCATGTATCAAGGGCCGTCGCGACAGCATCAACAGGAGCATTCTCAAGCCGGATGACGCGAGTAATGCGTTCGCGAGCCTGAGTTGAGTCCAGTCGCAGCAGAATCGCTTCCACAACAGAAAGTGCTTCCGGACCTCCAACAGCCAGAACTGTGTTAGTACGCGTGTCAGCGGCAAAAGTTACGGGGATCAGGCTGCTCGCAGATCCTTCTGTGCCTGCGATCTGAACTCCCAGCTGATCTTCCTGGTTCTGGTCTTCAAACATTGCTGTGAGCAGATCAACAGAAGCCGATGCATCCGCATTTTTGAGTGCGAACACTTTGATCTCTGCAGTAGCACCGGGAGCTTTGTCCAGTTCGTTGATCAGTGCCTTCAGGAGCGGCATGCTGATTTCCGGAGCCGAGACGATGAGTGTGTTGGAGCGGATGTCCGAGTTGATGCGAACGTCCACCAGAATTCCGGAACGCAGAATTTCGCGTCCGGCCGCTGTGGTGGCGAGAAACTCCAGAGCGACAGACTTGCTGTCCTGCAGCTCCTGAGCTCCCTGGTTTCCTGCTCCAAATCCACCGCCGAAGCCACCCCCCTGATTGTTCTGGCTTGGCGGGCTGCTTACTCCAAGAATGGCAGCATTCAGAGTTGTCGCCAGTTCTTCAGCTATGGCGTTCCTGAGTTTGATGACTTCCACGCGGTGAGTGGCGTGCGGCTGGTCGACATCCATCTTCTCGACCACGCGTGAGACTTCCGCGAGGTCGTTTTTGCGGCCCTGAACGATGACAGCGTTGGTCCGGACATCAGCTGCAATACGCAGCCGTGTTCCCAGTCCGCCTCGTTCCTCGTAGAAGCTTTCGACGGCAGTAACGACCTGTGAAGCGACTGCGTTTCGCAGTCCGAAGACTTTGAATTCTGCATCGGGGTCGAATTCCCTGTCCAGCTTGTCTGCCAGATCAAGGATTGAGTCGAGTTCGATGGCAGGAGCAAGAATCAGAACTGCGTTTGGCTGAACGACAGGAATGAATGCTGCAATCTGTCGTTCGTCGCCACCACGAGCTCTCAGCGTGGTCAGCTGTGTATAAACATCTGTCAGAAGTTCTGAGAGTGACTCGGAATTGACGTTCTGTACGAACAGCAGGTGGATATCGGGCAGTGACCCAACGCTCATTTCCTCGAGCTGAGCAATGATGGCTGCCACTTTTTCCACGTCGACTTCATTACCCTTAAGGATCAGAATCCCAAGGTCCTGCATGGCCTGCACGTTGACTTCGCCACGCAGGCTCAGTGTTCCGCCTTCTTCCGGTTGAACGGCAACATCTTCATCCTGCCCCTTCATCTGAACCATGCGGTGGATCTGGTTGTTGAGGTCTTCCGCCGTGGCGTCTGTCACTCCATTGTTGGGCAGCAGCCGAACAGTCTCCTCGGCTTTCTTCTTATCCAGCACAGTCACCAGATTGCTGAGGTGTTTGGTGCGTGCAGGCGATGCCTCAATAATCAGTGTGTTGTCGGTGTTGTTGATGGCGATTCGGAAGAGTGGTGTGTCGTCGTCACCATGATTCTCGTCGGCAAAGACCGTGAACGTCGGAAGTCCTTTCAGTCCGTTCTTCACGAGTTCAGCTCGAGACTCAAAGACCACATAGATGCTGCGTGCAACATCCATTGCCTTCGCCTGCTTGATGCCAAGTGTTGAGATGATGGGCGGCAGTTCAGGTTCCTGTTGGCTGACCTCGGGTGTTTCCTCAGTCTGAGCCCTGGGCGTCAGAGTGCTGCCGAAGTCTTCTTCTTTTGGATCTTCGTCATACGGCTGAGCCTGAGGGCCTGCCTGGCTGACCTGGCTGGCGGTACGGAAGGGTGACTGCTGTGTCGGTTGCTCAGCGGATTGCTCTTCCTGAGCAATCGGTCGAGCGTAGCGGCTTCGCACTGCGTCGAGTTTCAGGGCAACAAGAAACCGTCCCTGCTGAAACAGTCGGAACCCCTGTGGCTCCAGTTCTGTGTTCAGGATGCGAATCACAGCGGGAACATCGTATCGAGTGCGATCACGACGCGCGTACCTTCCTCGCGGAACTCGATCCATGACGAGCGTGAGCCCTGCCTGATCGGCGACGTTCTCGAGAACTTTGTCCCAGGACGTTTCGAAGAAGTTCAGCCGAACACCGGAATCGTCTTCCGTAGGTGCCGGGTCGTTCCGAACGCTGAACGCTTCTCGAAAGGAACCGACTGGTTCTTCTGAGGCATCGAGCTGGTCGGCCTGGTTGATCATCCATGCACAACAGGCGACTCCGCACGCTGCTGCGACTGCAAGAAAGCCATGACGTCTCACCGCAGTGATCCTCACGTAAAGCAGGCTTCCGATTGCCTCCCCTTAGTCGGCTTGACCTTTTAACTGAAGTCTTACCATCCGAAGTTCCAATCGCCGGATGGTCAGACGGCTTTTCTGAGGCAAAGGAAAGCCAGGGCGCACGCCAGTCTTCAGTTCAGCCTGTACCGATTGTTCTGGTTTATCGGCGCGGTCCAGTGAGCAGGATCAGTCTGATTAGTCAGGATATACGGGTTTTGGCGGGAAGTTAGAATCTGTTGATTCTGACCAAAGCAGACTGAATATGGGGAGTTGCAGGTACCAATGGCCGCTCACCACTATGATACCCACAGGCGTGTTTCGTTTTGACAGCAGGTTACCCGTGTCGTTTCTGAAGAAGATTTCCAATTGGTTTACGTCCGCTGGCGTGAGCGTTTCGCACGTTCGAAAACAGTACGAGCGCCATCAGCAGGAACTTCACCGAAACTGCATTGCGATTGCAGCAGCGGCCGGCTCGCCGCGGGGGCTGGTGTGGTCACATCAGCAGTGGCTGACGTCGTGGATTCTTGTGGAAGATACGTCCACCGGACTCATTACAATGCTGCACGGGGTCAATCTGTCTTTTGAGGCAGTTGCGGGTGGAGAGATGGAGGAAGTGGACGCCGTATCCACGATTCGCGATGCGACAGCCGTCTTTCACTATCAGGACGGACGCTGGGGAACCGGCGGCAGAGTGCTCTTTAACATGTCGCCTGAATCTGCCATTGAATCGATCGGAGATGACTTCAGGATTCTCGCTTCATCGAATTGAAGAGAATTGGAGGTCGTGGCAGATTAGTGGAAATCGGCGGCGTCAGATCTCCGATACACAATATCCATTCCCAGGGAACCGGGGCAGCACGCTCTGAAACGTCGGATTTTTCAGGCTGCACGCCGAGAATACTGGACTTGTAAATCCAGTGCTCGCTATACTCCCCGGCTCGCTAAACGAGAATAAATGTACGTTAGTTCAGTGTTTGTTCACTGCAGCTGATGAAGTCAGCTCCTGATTGTGGCCCCTGTTGGGTACCAGGACAGTGACAGAGAACGGGCGAAAACGACGGGCGGAAGGCGCCGACCTGTCAAAGCCTGAAGCTTTAAAAACCGACAGAGTACGGTCGAATGCCTAAGCAAAAGACTCACAAAGGGATGAAACGCCGCTTCAAGATTACGGCGTCTGGAAAAGCGCGCCACCGGAGTGCGTTCCGTGGTCACCTGCTGAGTGGCAAGGGTGCCAAGCGCAAACGCAACCTGCGGAACGGTGGCGTTGCCGAAGGCAAAGACGCAAAGAACATTATTGAAGCTCTGCGTCCTTCCCTGTAAATCAGTCCTTTACCACTGCTGCAATTTCAGCAAAGAGATAGGTCATGCGAGTTAGATACGGTAAAGCTCGAAGACGTGCCAAGAAGCGTCTGTTCAAAGAAGCCCGTGGAAATGTGGGCGGCCGCAGCAAGCTGTTGCGAACTGTCAAGGAAACGGTCGTCCGCTCCCGCGCGTACGCATATCGCGATCGTCGCGTTCGCAAGCGTGAGTTCCGTCGACTGTGGATTACGCGTTTGACGGCTGCCTGTCGCGAACGTGGGATTTCCTACTCTCGCTTTATCTACGGCCTTGGTCAGGCCAATATTGAACTGAACCGCAAGTCGCTGAGTGAACTGGCGATCTTGAACCCGGAGATCTTTGACGAGATTGTGACTGCAGTCAAAGGCGCAACAGCAGCTGCTGCCTGACAGCCACCAAAGACAAAAGCGGGGTTCCGGAATAGTTCCCCGCTTTTTTTGTGCGCGATTATCGGGCCCCCTCGGTCCTCACCTATAGTCCGGAGTACAACCAGTCCCGAATCCGATGCTGCGGATTATTGATGCAGCAGACGCCGTGCTCGCGAAGCAGCTCGGATCGGTTTTCAGATGGCTCAAACGCCTCACCCGGTTGTCCGGTCACCGTTTGTGGAACAGAAAGATGGAACAGGTAGAAGAGCTCAAAGCGGCAGGGTTAAAGCTCATTGCTGACGCGTCCTCCACTGCCGAACTTGAACAGGCCCGGGTCGAACTTCTTGGCAAGGAAGGAAAAGTCACCGAGCTGCTCAAGGGCGTCGGCAAGCTTCCTCCCGAAGATCGTCGCGAATTTGGCCAGTCCACTAATCAGCTCAAGAAGCTCTTTCAGGGAGAGATCGAGCAGGCGAAGCAGACGCTGCTGGAAACCGAGTCTGACATTGAACCTTTCGACTGCTCTCTGCCTGGCATTCCGCCCGGTGGGGGAGGGCTGCATCCAATTACCCAAATGATGTATGACCTCAATGATGCTTTCCTGAGTCTGGGGTTTGAGGTTTACGACGGCCCTGAAATCACTTCCGAAAAGTATGCGTTCGATAATCTCAATTTTCGCCCGGATCATCCGGCACGTGAGAGTATGGATACTTACTGGCTTGAAGGTGCCGACGGCAAGGGGGGCGAGGAACGGCTGTGCCTGCGGCCGCACCTGACGGGCGCATCTGTTCGCTATATGCAGACTCACAAGCCACCATTTCGATTTGTCTATCCTGGACGTGTCTATCGAAATGAAGTGCCCGACGCCCGGCACGAACGGGCGTTCTTTCAGTACGAAGCGCTGATTGTTGATCGCAAAGTGCCGTTCTCTTCTGGTCGCCTGCTGGTCACTACGATTCTGGAACGTGTCTTTAAGACCAACGTGAAGACGCGAATGAGGGCCGGCTACTTTCCGTTCGTCGAACCGGGTTTCGAGATCGATATGCAATGCCTCGTCTGCAGGGGTGAAGGCTGCTCGGTCTGTAAGCGTGTGGGCTGGCTGGAAGTTATGCCCGGGGGAGCCACTCACCCGAACGTCTTCCGGGCGGCCGGAATTGATCCGAATGAATGGACCGGGTTCTACATCAATATCGGTCTCGATCGTCTCGTCATGATGCGAACCGAAATGGACGACGTCCGCCACTTTCACAGTGGCGATTTGCGATTTCTCAAACAGTTCTGATTTATCACTGTTCTGACACTGACTGCTCAGCGACATGAAAATTTCCATGAACTGGGTGCGCGACTACGTTTCGCTGCCCGACGACATTGATTACGACAAACTGGCTTACGACCTCACCATGTCAACGGTCGAGGTGGAGTCCGTTGAGCGGCCCTTTGCCGGACTCTCCGCATTCATGCTGGCGCGCGTCACAGACGTGCAGCCTCATCCCAATGCTGATCGCCTTGTGGTTGCTACCTGTGACCTTGGTGGCTCTTCGGCCACTGTTGTTTGTGGCGGGGGAAACCTGAAGGGGGG
>CAJWGB010000037.1 GCA_913031625.1 uncultured Planctomycetaceae bacterium
GCAGCCGATGTCGGAGTAGCCCAGGTCGTCGGTCAGCATGAAGATTACGTTCGGCCGCGCGTCCTGTTCAGCAGACAAACAAGAGTTCCAAAGCAAAGCCAGGCACAGTAACTGGATGTTGATTCTCATATGCCGCTGCCTTCCAGTCCCTTTGCATGCCAGGCACGGGACTATTCACAAAAGCGTCCGAAGCAGATCCAGTTGTCTCGATACTTCGCGGACTTTGATACCTGATTCGGTCGACGCCATTCTCCGATTACCGCCCTTGGTAATATGCATGGCAGAACCTCGGCGGCGATATCGAACATGAGACGCCGCGAACAGGTTAAATTAAAAAAGCGGCTGAAGGGAATCGAACCCTCATTTGAAGCTTGGGAAGCTTCCGTGTTGCCACTACACCACAGCCGCGTGATCAGTCATTCAGTCTACGCTGGAATCACTGAAACTACAACAATCTGGCTCACTGCTGAAGCGGGGAGGATCTATCGCTTCACACGGTTCGGTCACTCTCTCTGTACTCTGTGATGATTTGAGTTTTCGTGCGGTGCCCGTTCTTCTGGCAGGTGATTCACCACAGAGAGCACCGAGGAACACGGAGTTGGTTCTCTCTTTGGCAGTGATAGGTAAACTGATACCCATCCGGATTGTAAGAGGTACGTCCCCATGACTGACACAAACGCAGTGATCCGCCGGCAGTTTCTTGGCCATGTTGCAACGGCACCCGCTGGCATCGGCCTTATGCATTTGCTGGCGGGTGAGAGTGCTCGGGCTGAAGACGAAAACGCGCCGAAGGCAGACTGGTCGCCGGGGATGGGGAAGACTCATCACGCACCGAAAGCCAAACGTGTCCTGCAGATCTTCTGTCCAGGAGCCGCGTCTCACATGGACCTGTGGGAACATAAGCCGTCGCTGGAGAAACATCATGGCAAGCCGTTGCCCGGGGAAGGGGAGTTCTTTTCGTTTCAGGGGAAGAATGGCAACCTGATGCGCAGCCCGTGGGACTTTGTTCCCTGCGGCGAGAGTGGTAAGCGAATCACGTCAATGTTGCCCGGAATGGCACAACACGTGGACGACATTGCCTTCTTTCATGCCATGCACAGCAAGTCGAATACTCATGGGCCTGGCTGCATCTTTATGAATTCAGGACATCCCCTGGAAGGGTTCCCAAGTGCCGGTGCCTGGACCAGTTATGCACTGGGCAGTCTCAATGAGAACCTGCCGGCGTATGTTGCTATCACCGATCTTCGCGGAGAACCTCCCAACGGCAAGGCGAACTGGTCCAACGGGTTTCTGCCAGCTCGCCATCAGGCGATCATGATGAGCGACCAGAAACAGATCCGAAATCTGCAACGACCGGATTCCATTGGCGAAGCCGAGGAACGTGATGCCAGGTCTCTGCTGAATCAGCTCAACCAGAAGTACGCTGCGGCCAACCCGGGGGAGTCAGATCTCAGAGCACGCATCGCCGCCTATGAACTCGGAGGGCGAATGCAGTTGTCTGCTCCCGAGGTCTCTGAACTCAGTCGGGAATCCGCGGCGACTCACAAACTCTACGGCACTCAGGATGAGAACAGATTGAAGGCAGCGTATGCCCGCAATTGTCTGCTGGCTCGACGCCTGTTGGAACGCGATGTTCGTTACGTGAGTCTGTATTGTGCGTCGCGGGCGTCCGGAGTTGATGGTCTGCTGAACTGGGATGCTCATAAGACGCTCAAGGCAGACTACGAGCGACACTGTCCGATTTTTGATCAGCCGACCGCGGCGCTGCTGAGTGACCTCAAACAGTCCGGCCTGCTCAAAGATACGCTTGTTCTTTGGGCGACCGAGTTCGGTCGCATGCCCACCCATCAGGACGGCACAGCCGGTCGGGATCACAACCCGGACGGATTTACGTGCTGGATGATGGGAGCCGGCGTGAAGGGAGGGGTGAGTTATGGTGCGACGGACGAGTTCGGGCGGCGCGCGGAGGTCAATCCCACGACGGTCTGGGACTTTTATGCGACCGTGCTGCACCTGCTCGGATTCGATCATGAACGTCTGACGTGGTACCACAACGGGCTCGACCGGCGGCTCACGGACGTGCACGGAAATGTAATTTCGGAGGTGCTGGCATGAGACACTGCCTCACAACAATCCTGCTCATAATCCTGTGCGTGACATGCACTGCAGATGAGAAGCTGGACTTTGCGGCTGATGTTGTACCGATCCTTCAGGAACACTGTCTGCGATGTCATTCCAGCAACAACCGGAAAGGTGACGTGTCGCTTGAGACGGTGAACGATCTACGCGACGGCGACTACCTTGTGGCCGGAAAACCAGAAGAGAGCCACCTCATTGAGTTGATCGCCGGTGTGGATGACGAGCCACCGGAAATGCCAAAAGAGGGTAAGCCGCTGTCGAAGGAACAGGTCGATGTGATTCGTCAGTGGATCGAAGGCGGCGCGGACTGGCCAGAGGATCTGGTTGTGCGTGAAAAGTCGCGGGCTGACGAATCATGGTGGTCCTTGCAGCCGCTGACACCGCCAGAGGATGGCCGGACGATTGATACCTACATTGACGCGGTGTTGAAGCGAGAGAAACTCCAGCGGAATCCTCACGCCTCACGAGCGGAATTGATTCGGCGAGCCACGTATGACCTGACCGGGCTTCCACCGACGCCCGAAGAAGTCGAGCAGTTCGTCAACAGTGATGACCCTGAAGCGTGGCCGAAGTTAATCGATCGTCTGCTGGAGTCTCCTCACTATGGCGAACGCTGGGGGCGGCACTGGCTGGACGTGGTGCGGTTTGGTGAAAGCAATGGGTTTGAGCGAAACGTAATTTACAAAGATGCATGGCCGTTTCGTGACTACGTGATTCGATCCATCAATGAAGACAAGCCGTTCAACACTTTCATCCGAGAGCATCTGGCAGGAGATGTATTTGGAAAGGATGATCCTCAGGTTGCGGTTGGAACTGTGTTCCTTGTGGCCGGGCCGTACGATGATGTTGGCAATCAGGACCCGGTGCAGAAGGCTCAGATTCGAGCCAACACCATTGACGAGATGATTCGAGCGAGCGGCGAAGCGTTCCTGGGGCTGACGATTGGTTGTTCCCGGTGTCACGATCACAAATTTGATCCGATTCGTCAGGAGGACTACTACAGTTTCTACGCAACATTCTCTGGTGTGAGTCACGGCAGCGCACCTCTGGTGACTCCTCAGCAGCGCGACGAACGAAATGCGGCACTGACACCTCTTGAGAAACAATTGTCTGAGCTTCAGACGCAGCAGAAGCAGCTTTCCGATGCAATCGTGGGGCGCGGGCAGAATCGACTTGCTGAACATCAGGCGGTATGGACTCGTCCGGCCGTGGACCCGACCGGGACTGAAGACACCTTCGATCCCGTGGCTGCAAAGTTCGTGCGACTGGTGTGTGAGGCTCAGGACACGAATCCAGCGTCTCGCAGTGGCTTTGGAATCGGTGAATTCGAAGTCTGGTCTGCCGGGGACAACAGTCGCAACGTTGCCCTGGCGTCCAATGGCGGCAAAGCATCCGGTGACGCACGAATTATCGAAGATTTCCCGGGAGCGTATGGCCCACAGCTGGCAATCGACGGAAGAACGGGCGCTCGCTTCATTGCGCGGGGAAGTGATCTGACGATCGAACTTGCCGAAGTGACCTCGATCAATCGTGTGTTCTTCTTCAGTTCGGGGAAGGAAGAGACGCGGCGATTTCGGTTTGTGGCTGAATACCGCATTGAAGTCAGCACAGACGGGATGTCATGGCACACTGTTACCAGCAGCGCAGATCGGAAACCAATCGCCGGTGACCAGTTTCAGAGGCATCGCCTTCTGTTGCGGGAAGCGACTTCCAAAGAGCAAACCCAGCTCAGGGATTTGAAACGAAAAATTGCAGCAGTCAAAGCCACGATTAGCAAAGTTCCCACGCTGCCGACGGCATGGATAGGCAAGCGTTCGGCGGATGATGCGAAGGGACCCTTTTATATCTTTGAGGGCGGGAGCCCTCAAAAGAAGGGCCGTGAGGTTGTCCCGGCAAGTTTGTCTGCGCTGCAGAATCAGGGGGCCGGATATCGACTTGAAGCGGCGGCGGCAGAATCGGTAAGGCGTCAGGCTCTGGCAGACTGGATCGTTCACCCGACTAATCCACTGACGCCGCGCGTGCTGGCCAATCGGTTGTGGCATTACCATTTCGGCACGGGCATTGTGGATACTCCGAGCGATCTCGGATACATGGGTGGTCGGCCCACTCATCCAGCCCTGCTGGACTACCTTGCACGTCGTCTGCTGGACCATGGCTGGAAGCTCAAGCCACTGCATCGCGAGATCATGTTGTCCCGGACCTATCAGCAGTCCAGTGCAAATCGTCCGGAGGCGGCCAAAGCAGATGCGGATGCACGGCTGTTGTGGCGGTTTCCTCCACGTCGCCTCTCAGCTGAGGAGATTCGGGACACGCTACTGGATGTCGCGGGCCTGTTGACGCACAGAGGAGCAAAAGCAAAGGGGCCGGTACCGGACGGGGGCCCTGGATTTCGGCTGTACCGATTCATGCAGGACAATGTCTGCACTTACGCTCCTTTGGATAAACATGGGCCGGAGACTTATCGGCGAGCCGTCTATCATCAGAATGCGAGGGCGTCCGTCGTTGATCTGATGACCGACTTTGATCAGCCGGACTGTACGTTCTCTGCTCCGCGTCGCGCGGAAACGACGACACCTTTGCAGGCACTCACGATGCTGAATCACAGCTTTACGATGGATGTGTCAGTTGCTCTGGCGAAGCGGCTTGAGAAGGAGAGCGGTCCGACTGTCAGGAAACAGATTCAGCGAGCCTGTCAGCTTTGCTATGGTCGGGCAGCGACGCTTGAGGAATTGAAATCCTGCGAAGAGTATGCGACGAAGCACGGGATGCCGTCATTGTGTCGTGTGTTGTTGAATACGAGTGAATTGATCTATGTTCGGTAGTGGGGTGGGGTTTGAATCACCACAGAGAGCACAGAGAGCACAGAGGTGCAGAGGTACACAGAGTAGAATCCGTGTCTGTCTTTCTCGGTGTACCTCTGTGTCCTCTGTGGTAATTAAAGGGAGCGACAGATGCGTGTGTGTACATTGTTGACATGTCTGGTTGTGCTGGTGCCGTTTGCAAGGGCCGATCTGAAGGCTGGAGCTGCAACAAGCAACATCACTCCTGAACTGGGGCGTGAGATCATCGGCGGCTTTGTACCGTTTCCGGCGACTCACATACACGACGAACTGCACGCTCGCTGCCTGGTGCTCGACGATGGCAGGACGCGTCTGGCGATTGTGGTGTGTGACCTTCTGGGCATCGACCGCATCGTGAGTGAAGACGCGCGGCTGTTGATTGAGCGGAACAGTGGCATCCCGAAAGAGCGAGTGTTGATCAGTGGGACGCATACGCATTCCGCGGCCAGTGCTCTCGGATCGGATCCTCGCGCGCTGAAGCAGCACCCGGATGAGTACCAGGCGTTTGTGTCGCGACGCATTGCAGACGGAGTTGCTCGTGCGATCAACAACCTGCGGCCGGCGGAACTGGCATTCGGCACGGTGGATGTCCCGGAACACGTGTTCAATCGCCGCTGGCACATGCGTCCCGGCAGCATTCCCGCAAACCCGTTCGGAGGTGGAGACCTCGTGAAAATGAATCCTCCGCGAGGGAATGCGAACCTCGTGGAGCCTGCCGGACCGACCGATCCGACTGTGTCTTATTTCTCCGTGCGGCACACCGACGGCACGCCCCTTGCGCTCTATGCAGCCTACTCATTGCATTACGTTGGCGGGGTTGGCAAAGGTCACGTTTCCGCGGACTACTTTGCTGTATTCAGTGAGCGTCTCAAGCAGCTGATTGCTCCCAATGAGCGGGGTGACCGGGCTCCGTTTGTTGCCATGATGGCGAATGGGACGAGTGGCGATATCAATAACATTAACTTCCGGAACCCTCGCCCACGAAAGCAGCCCTATGAACAGATGCGATATGTTGGCAGGGACGTTGCGGCCAAAGTGCAGGATTCCATGCAAGACCTGAAGTATTCCGCCGACATCTCTCTGGCGGCCGTCTATCGGGAGCCACTTATCCAGTGGCGGAAGGTGTCTGCAGAAACGAAGAAATGGGCGGAGGAGACGATCGCTGCCGGTAAGCAGAGCGAAAGAGACCTCTCATTTATCTATGCCCAGCGAACAATGCGGCAGGCCAACTATCCAGCAACGACGACGGTGCCGCTGCATGTGTTGCGGATTGGCGATCTATGCATTGGGACGATGCCATTTGAGGTGTTTTGTGAAATCGGGATCGAGTTTCGGGAGCAGTGTCCCGTGCAGCCCGCCTTCATGGTGGAATTGGCGCACGGTTACTTCGGGTATCTTCCAACTCCACGGCATCGTGATCTTGGTGGCTATGAGACATGGCTGGGCACGAATCGTGTGGAGAAGCAGGCTTCAGAGAAGCTGCTGAAGGAACTGCTGGAGATGGCTGAAGAGCTGTAGGGTTAGTGTATTGCCCGGATGGCACGTGTTGGGTTGTTCGTGTCAGGTTGAAACCTGACCTGCGGATACAGCGATCAGTGTTGCGGGACTGTTGGATGGCCGACTCCCAGAGCTGTCGCTCGACCCTCCTCGGGGACGCTGATGTGCTACGGCAAAGCGACCGTAAACAGGACTGTAAATACGAATTCGATCCCCAACGCAGTCAGCAACGCCGTTTGGATCAGGGTTCGTGTGTCCACCTTCTTCTGACCACTGATGAGCTGGCCCACCGCAAACACCGTCACGGCGGTCGTGACCGCAAATGGCAGGTCCGTCTTTTCCAGCAACAGGACCCAGACGGAAACGATCAGCAGACACCCGATTGCTGCCGTATGTCTGAGGGGGGCAGTCCGTGACTCTTTCTGGTCCGTTCGACCTGCCAGAACAATGACAATCGCCAAAACAACACACAGTGTTCCCGCCCAGAATGGAAAGTCAGGCAGGTCTGCCTCTGACTGTTCCGCCAGAGGAGCCAGTTCGTTCATTCTGGCCACCATGCGGTCGTTGAGTTCCACGCCATCGAGATAGTTGCGTTCGATCGACCACTTTGTCAGTGCCCCGATTACTTCTGTGTCCTGCATGGTCTGCTTCAATGCCGACCGCAGGTTGTCCTTCACAGACTCCGGTGTGCCCTGGGGAGCCAGCCAGTAGTAGGCGTTACCGGAAGTGACTTCGATTCCTTCATTCAGGCAGGTCGACGTGGTTCCGAGTGCTGCGGGAGTTTTCTCTGACAGTGAAACGAGTGCTCGGATGTTTTTGTCAGCGGGTGTTCCTTCTTCGTTGACAAAGCTGAGATACTCGGCCAGCGAAAAGATGCCGGCTTCGAGGTGCCCGCCAATGAGCTCGATGTACCGTTTCTGTCCGCCTCCTGATGTGATCAGGTTGAAGCGGGCACCGGGAACAGCCGCTTCCAGCTGCCGCGCTGTGAAGTGAGCGGGAGACCCGGCGTTCGCTCCAAACCGAAGTGTGCCAGGTTCGGCCTTCGCGTCGTTCAGAAGTTCGGTCACTGATTTCCACGGGGCGTCTTCACGGACTACCACGACAAGGTGAACCGTTCCGGTTCTTGCGATGAGATCGAAGTCTGCAGGTCCGAAGGGGACCGTGCCTGATAACTGTGTTGTGATGAGTGATTCATGATGACACAAAATGCGATAGCCATCCGGCCGAGCGTCTTTTACGTAGCGGCTGCCAATCGTCCCGCTGCCTCCCGGCTGATTGATGATGACCAGCGGCTGCGGAAGTCGTTGATTGTCCTCGATACTCTTTGTCATCAGTCGGACAAAACTGTCGGTACCGCCGCCAGCAGAGTAGGGCACCACCACATGAATCGGACGTGCGGGCCATCCATCGCTGTCAGCAGATGGCAGACTGGTGAAAATCTTCCATCCACACAGGCATGCGATGATGAGCCAGATTGCAGGTTGTAAGATGCGAATCACGCTGTGGTTTCCTCTTTGGGAAGACTTCGGAATCGTCTTCGAAGAAATGGAAACGCGGTCAGCAGCAGAGCGACACATAGAAAAATGAGTGAGATTGGGCGTGTGACGAGCGGGCTCCAGTCTCCGTTGGTCGACATCAGGCCGGTGCTCAGGTTTTCTTCTGCGATGGGGCCCAGAACAAAACCAATCACAAACGGTGCCAGGGGTATGCGACGTGATTCAAGCACGAAGCCGAGCACACCGAATGCCAGCATGACCCAGACGTCAAAGATACGGTTGGCCAGTGCATACGAACCAATTACGCAGAACGTAATGATGACTGGGTAGAGCACAGATCGGGGAATAGACGTCAGCCGGGAAAGCAGCTTCAGTGATCTCATCATCAGAAACAGCATGACAATATTTGCCAGCAGCATGGCCCCCATAATGGTGTAAACAACGTCCGGGTGGTCCGTGAACAGTCGAGGTCCAGGCTGCAGACCGTGGATGATGAGTGCACCCAGCAGGACAGCTTCGACAACACTGCCGGGAAGTCCCATGGAGATCAACGGGATCAGTGCTCCGCCGACGGTGGCGTTATTCGCCGATTCGCCGGCAATGATACCGGGTTCGTGTCCCGTCCCGAACTCTTCCGGTTTATCTGAAGTACTGCGGGCGACGGAGTACGCGGTGACAGCGCCGATGTTCGCGCCAATTCCAGGCAGCATGCCGATGAATGTCCCGATGAAGGAAGACCGAACCATGTTGACGCCATGCGTCTTCAGATCGGACAGTGTGAGTCGGCCCGAATTATTCGAGATATCGATCGCATTGGGGACAGCATCCCCGGAAAGAATGTCGCGCAGGATCTGGTTGATGGCAAACATTCCGATAAGGACCGGCAACAGTTGAAAGCCATCATTGAGCTCCGCGAATCCAAATGTGAGGCGTGTCTGGCCGGTGGCTGCTGCGATGCCTGGCATTGAAAGAAGAATCCCCAGCATTCCGGCAAACAGTGATCGCGGAAGTGATTCGCCGCCGACGCTGGCGATGAGCACAAGAGCCATGGCAACCAGTGAGAAATACTCAAACGGGCCGAATCGGGTCGACAGGTCGGCAATCGGTCCCGCAAGGAGCACCAGGAATCCCCATGAAATCATGCCTCCCACAAAAGATGCCATGACACCCAGCAGGAGCGCGCGGCGCGGCTGTCCGGCTGCGGCCATCGGATAGCCGTCCAGCGTGGTGATGATCGAAGCAGGAGTTCCTGGCATGCGGAGCAGGGTGGCAGAAATCAGGCCACCGCTGATTGCCCCAACATAGATGCTGATTAACAGCGTCATCGCGAGCAGCGGGTCCGCGCCGTATGTCAGCGGAAGCGTCAACGCAATCAGCATTGTTCCAGTGAGACCAGGGATCGCTCCGACAAAGATTCCGAGTGCCGTGCCGCCGACTACCAATAAGAGCCCGAGTGGACTCAGAAGAATGCTGGCTGCTTCGGCAATAGCGGGCATTGGGCGTTGTTACTCTGACGGAGAATTTCTGGCACAGTGTAGCCGTGTGTCGGCACGAGCGGAATTATTGAAACGTGGATTGAGTCTGACAGAACAGAGAAGGTTCTTTGGGGGCACCACAGAGGTCACAGAGAATCACGGAGGCTGTTGATCAAAACAATGGGAAGCTCACGAGTCAGGCGTGTTGTCCGGCCAGCCAGCCGGTGCTGAAGGCTGCCTGAAAGTTGTAGCCGCCGATTGGGCCGTCCACATCGAGAATTTCTCCGGCAAGGAAGAGCCCCGGCTGGACTTTACTTTGCATGGTTCGGCTGTCGACTTCCTTCAGGCTGATTCCTCCGGCCGTGACTTCTGCCTTTTGGTATCCCATCGTTCCGTGAGCGACGATGCGATGTCGTTTCAACGCTTCGATGAGGGATCGCAGTCCGGTGCGGGGAATCTCGGAGCAGCGAGTCTGTTGAGCGAGATTACACTGCTCAAGGAGTGCCTCAGAGAATCGTCGCGGCAGCCAGTCATTCACCACGGACGCGACCGTGCGTTGTCCGGCCGTTTGTCTCAGGTCAGCAAACGTCTGTTGCACACTGGCTTCGGATTGTTGGGGCACAAAGTCACAGATCAACTCTGTATGCTGACCGGGATTCTCTTCGTAGTGGCGTGCGACCTCGCGGCTGAGGTTCATCACGGTTGGGCCGGACAGTCCGAAATGTGTGAACAGGACCGGGCCTGACTCAATACGCTGTGCCTTCTTCTTACCGGATGCAGGCACTTTGGTTGTGATCGATGAAGACTCAAGCGTGATGCCACTGAGATCCCGGATCCAGTCAGTGTGACTGACGACAGGTGTCAGTGCCGGAACGGTCGAAATCAGCGTGTGGCCCAGCTGCTTTGCCCATGCATATCCATCGCCCGTCGTTCCGCAGCCCGGGTACGAACGACCTCCCGTGGTCAGAATCACTGAACGACAGTGAAATGTGTCTGAGTCTGTCTGAATCTCGAATCGAGGGGCTGTCTCCGAATCTGACAACGTACCGATCTTCTGCACCGGCTGTGACTTGAGTATTTTTACGCCGGATTCCCGAGCGTAACCGGCCAGAGCGTCTCTGACGTCGATTGCGCGATTGGACACGGGAAACACTTTTCCAGTGGACTCCACTTTTGTCACTACGCCGCGCGACTCAACCAGTGCGATGACTTCTTCCGGAGACAGTGCGGCCAGGGCAGAACGCAGGAATCGTCCCTGGTTTCCGAAGGCTTCAGCTATTCCCCGAGCATCGCAGGCGTGAGTGATATTGCAGCGGGTTCCCCCGGACATCAGTATCTTGACACCCAGCTTGCTGTTCTTCTCCAGCAGCACGACCTTCCGTCTTCGGCTCCCGGCACTCGCTGCGGCCAACAGGCCCGCAGCACCTCCGCCAATGACAATGATATCAGCGTCTCCTGTGTCGTTCGCCGGAGTCATGCTGGCTGCTCCAGCCCGGCAATTGCCTGCTCGATGAAGTCAGACGCCACGCGTGTTCGAGGCACACCTCGCTCGAACCAGCTCCGGACATCATCCTCCAGACACACGCCGTGCATATAGTTGTACAGCGCTCTGTTCAATGCTTTGCCCAGCTCATCATGATCCACTCCGGTTGGGTCATGAAATTCGACGTCGTTCTTCGCGAAGGGTGATTCCGGCAGTGGCACAAGTTCAATGCCGTATTCCTCCGGGTTGAGTCCGACGGGCGAGTGGACCGTACACGTGAATCGATGAAAGAAGCCGGACTGGATGCAGTCGTTCAGGAACAGTTGTCGCACATACTCAAGTGCGTCGACTGTGTCGCGAACCGTCTGTGTGGGAAAGCCATACATCAGGTATGCATGTACCAGAATGCCGGCATTGCTGAATGACCTGGTGACTCGCGCGACCTGTTCGACGCTGACTCCTTTTTTCATCAGATTGAGCAGACGATCTGAGGCAACCTCAAGCCCCCCGGAAATTGCGATACAACCACTTTCGGCCAACAGCTGACACAGTTCGGGCGTGAATGATTTCTCAAAACGAATGTTACCCCACCATGAAATGTGCAGGTCACGGGCCAGCAACTCTTCTGCAAGGGCCTGCAGGCTTTTTGGGGGAGCAGCTTCGTCGACGAAGTGAAAGCCTGTCTGTCCGGTCTCTTCCACGATGGCCTGCACTCTGTCAGCCAGAGTCTTTGCGGCAGCACCTTCATAGCGGCCGATATAGTCGAGTCCGACGTCACAGAAACTGCACTTTTTCCAGTAGCAGCCGTGTGCGACTGTGAGTTTGTTCCAGCGACCGTCTGACCACAAACGATGCATCGGGTTGAGCATATCGAGCGTGGAAAGGTAGTCGTGGATGGGCAGGCCGTCCCAGGTGGGCGTGCCAACCTCCGCAAAAGGGACGTCCGGTTCGAGGTGCTTGTTGAGGATCACTTTGCCGAGGTCCTCGTCCCGGCTGAATGTGCGGACCAGCATGCTGGCTGAACGTTGCCCCTGCAGGTGATCCATGAGTGCCAGCAGCGGGCGTTCTCCATCGTCCAGCGTGACAAAATCGAAGTAGTCGAAAACTCGTGGTTCGGCGAGTTCTCTCAATTCCGTGTTGACGAACCCACCACCCAGGGAAAGTGTTATATTGGGGTGGTGATTCCTGATTGTCTGTGCGATTCGAAATGCAGCATACACGTTGCCGGGAAAAGGGACTGACACCAGGATCACGTCTGGTTCTGTCTCCTCAACGGCATTAAGTGTGAGCCGTTGAAGAGTTGTGTCCACAAGATTGGCAGGTGCGGCAAGGGCTTCAGCAAGCGGGTCGAAGGTTGGCTGACTCGCGGCGAGTGATTCTGCATAGCGGACGAATTCGAACCGGGAATCAATCCCGTCTCTGATGACGTCGGCAAGATCACTCAGGAACAGAGTTGCCAGGTGACGAGCTCGATCGCGGACTCCAAGGGCTCCGAACGCCCAGTACAGCGGGTCCGGATCGTCGTCTTCTGACTGCTCATCAAGAGGAGCAAACCGTAGCCCTTCGGGGAGAAACTGCCGGCTGTTAATGCGGTGAGCGAGTGTGGAATCACGTCCCTGCAGAAACTGTATGACGCGATCGACGGCCGTTTGATACCGATCGAACTCCTCAAGGAATCCAGTCACAGAGGGGCTATGGTTTTCGTCAGCAACAACGGCAGCACGGATATGTTCGAGCCCGTCTGAGGACATCAGTGTCAGAACAAGCTCTAGCGCGAGGTCACGTTGTTCTGCGTGAAATCCTCGCGAGCGCAGGAATCCAGTCAGATACGCCGTGGAAGGGTAGGGCGTATTCAGCTGGGTCATCGGGGGGATGACAGACAGGATGCGCGGAGTCGGAGTGATGAGTCTTCCCTGAGAGAGAAAAAGAGAGAGTGATTCTGGCTGTGGTGAGCGTATCGGACGGCAGGAGCTGCCCGCAAAACCTGCATTTGCTCAAAATACGTCAGATTTCCGAAGCCGTTATCGGTCAGTTGTGCTGGCTGATTTTCCGTGGGCTTGATGGCCGAGGAGGGGTATTAAGACGTATGGTGACTACAATACCGCAGTGGACCAGACTCTTCATGGTGACGGTCTTCATTTTTGCCATCAGTGACATTTGCCTGCATTAGAGGTATCGATATGCGGCTCATTTTCCGTTCTGTCTGTGTGATCATCGCCTGCAGCGTTTCATCGCCTGCTCAGGTCGCAAAAGAACTCCCGGATCTTCCGAACCCGGTTACCAGCTTTGGGGCCGCTGTGGTGAAGAATTCGGTTTACATGTATGGCGGGCACACCGGGAGTGCACATTCGTATTCGAAGGAGGAACAGTCAAATCAGTTGACTCGCCTGAATCTCCGAACGGGTCAATGGTCAACTCTGATCAAAGGACCTCACCTGCAGGGCCTCGCCCTTGTGGCGCACGGCGGCGCGGTTTATCGGATCGGTGGTTTTACAGCGGAGAATGCAGAGGGCGAAGACCAGAAGCTCGTGTCTCAGTCCAGTGTCGCTCGATTTCGTCCCGGCACAAAGAACTGGGAAACATTTCCGTCACTGCCACAGGCTCGATCATCTCACGATGCCGCTGTCGTAGGCGATACCATCTATGTGGTCGGCGGATGGTCCATGAAAGACGGTAAAAAGACATGGCATTCCTCGGCCCTCAAGCTGGACCTGAACTCCAAAGACCTCAAATGGCAGGCGATTGCAAAACCACCGTTTCTTCGAAGAGCTCTGGCAACGGCCGCACATGCGGGCAAGCTGTATGCAATTGGCGGAATGAATCAGAAGGGTGGTCCGACAACGGCAGTGGCTGTCTATGACCCCGCAAGTGATTCATGGAGCGACGGTCCATCACTGTTCGTAAAGAAGGATCCGGCCCCGCAGGATGGCGAGCCGCGGCGCAGTATGTCATCGGGGGCAATGGCCGGTTTTGGGGCATCGGCTTTTGCGACTGGTGGTTCCCTGTATGTTTCGACCGTACAGGGGATTCTCATGCGGCTTTCAGGGGATAGATCAAAGTGGGAAGTTGTCTCGTCTGAGATTTCTCCGCGATTCTTTCATCGTCTGTTGCCCGTCAATCAACATACTCTTGTTGTTGTCGGTGGCTCCAACATGAGCATTGGGAAGTTTGAGGAGGTTGAGGTCATCAGCCTGAACGCGAAGTGAGTTTGCTCTGCAACTCGTTCATTCAGGAAGGGCAGACACTGCAATTCCGGCTAAGCGACCTGCCTCACATATTTTCGCCCATACATCCTGAAACAACCACTCATTATTTGCACTCAAGAGGTTTCGAATGTCCTGTCGTATCACTGTTGTGCTATTGCTGCTGGCTGCGTCCGTTCGGGCTGATGATGCAGGGGCCTTTGTAGGTGACGAGTCAACCTGGAACGGGTTTGCACGTATCGATTTTAAAGTGGACGGTCGCAGGTGCTGGGTGGTTCAGCCGAAAAAAGTGGCGAAGGGTCGGCCGTGGATCTGGAGGGCTCGATTTTTTGGCCACGAGCCTCAGGCAGACCTGCAGTTGCTTAAGAACGGATTTCACCTCGCCTATTGCGACGTCGGTGGATTGTTCGGCAGCCCACAGGCCGTCAAACACTGGAATGCGTTCTACGAACGGATGACTGCGGAGCATGGCCTTTCGAAACGCGTGGCTCTGGAAGGAATGAGCCGAGGCGGGCTGATCATCTACAACTGGGCAGCTGAGAATCCCGAGAAAGTTTCATGCATCTATGGAGACGCTCCGGTCTGCGATTTCAAGAGCTGGCCCGGCGGCAAGGGAAAAGGGAAAGGCGGCGGAGGAACATGGCAGCAGTGCCTGAAAGTCTATGGCCTGACCGAAGCAGAAGCATTGAAGTATGAGAAAAACCCGATCGACAATCTCAAGCCACTTGCTGCCGCAAAAATCCCATTGCTGCATGTTGTGGGAGATGCCGACGTTGTGGTTCCAGTGGCCGAAAACACGGCCATTATTGAACAACGCTACCACGCTCTTGGGGGATCGATCGAAGTTATCCACAAACCGGGGGTCGGCCATCACCCCCACTCGCTCAAAGACCCTGCACCCATTGTGCAGTTCATCCTGAAGCACACGAAATAAAGATTGGCCCCATGAAAATGTGCTCCGGCTCAGCCTGAGAAGGGGAGCTGGTCTCGGCCACTCATGACGACACGGTGTCTGCCTGGCCAGCCTACTTAGCTTCTGTGTCAGTTGCTTCTGTGTCAGTTGCTTCTGTGTCGGTTCCTTCGGTGTCAGTTCCTTCGGTGTCAGTTCCTTCGGTGTCAGTTCCTTCGGTGTCTGTTCCTTCGGTGTCTGTTCCTTCGGTGTCTGTTCCTTCGGTGTCTGTTCCTTCACCCGTCACATTGTCGCCCGTTTCCTGTTCGAGTTTCTCTGCCTCAAGTTCGCTGGGTAGCGGATCACCGCTCAGGCCGAGTTCCACGGCTTTTTCCAACTCATCCGCAAAGTTGATCTCCGGGATGTCATCCGCAATCCCAGCTTCATCGGCTGCTGCTTTGGCGTCGGCAAGAAAATCACGAAGTTCTGAGTCGGAGACAGTGTCTGAAAACCGTCGTTCGCCGTTTGGCCCCTGGGTACTGATGTAGTCCAGCACCTCATTGACGCGCGCTTCTGAGATTTCCTGATTCGTAGCGCCATAGACCAGACGCCGCAGGGCCATCTTGCCGTCGCTCTTCTCTTCCTGAGACAGTCCCGACTTGTCCAGGTAAGCCTGTTCCGCGAATGTCACGATGGCGTGCTTAAACAGAGGGCTTTCGAGAATCGCCTGGAACACTCGCGTCGCCTGATCTTCTGTGATCTTCTCGTCGATGTAATCCTGTTTGACGCGTTCGATCGTGGCAACGATTTGTTCTTTCTGATTCTCCGGGATCTTCATGTCATCGATTGCTGCCTCAAGAACGAGGGCTAGAAATCCAGCCTTGGCTTCTCTTGGGTTGTTTGCGACCCAGACGACTCCGGCAATGATCGCCCCAATTACGAGGAGACACACGATGCCGCATCCGATGGCTGTTTTTGCGCAACCGCCCATCCCCTGTTTTGTGGCCTGTGGAATTCCCTGTGACATGATCTCTTCCCGCTCTGGTAACCTGGCAAACGACTTCGGCCCACGATGTTAAGAAACACGGCACCTTTACGCTTGTTCACTCGCCTCAGGTCATGGGAAATTGGCATGAATCCTCAAAACACCGGATTTGGATGCAAATTCAGGCGATTCAGGGCTCTTCAAACGCCTTGATGCGCGGTTCCCATGATCTTTACAGGTCATTCACAGCGTGTGCGACTTCAGAAAGCTCGCTCGCCGACGCACCTTCCAGTGGTGAGTGCATCGTGGTCGTGCCTCTTGATGCGGGGCAATGGGCAGGGCGTGTGGAGTCGGCTGTGGGCTGAATTCCTGCGAATCCGGCGACGATGGGCGTTCGCCTGCGTCTGCCGGTTGAACGAACGACAAGGGATCACGACGTTTTCGTTTAACGATCACCCTGTGGGTGACCACGCTGTCAACTCGTTGCCTGAGTTAGAGACGCTACAGATATCTCAAGAGCATACGAGTGCTCAGAATCGAGCAATCAGCGTTTCAGGTAAGCGTCGTCAACTCGGCGAGCGACCAATGAGACGTTGTGTCCACCGAAGCCGAAGCTGTTGTTGACGGCAAACTCGACGTCTGCGGCCTGGGATTCGTTGGGGACGTAGTTCAGGTCACAGTCCGGATCCGGCGTCTCGTAGTTGATCGTTGGAGGCAACTGCCCATTCCTGAGTGCAAGGCAGCAGGCACTCATCTCAACTGCACAGGCAGCGCCGATCATGTGACCGAGCATACTCTTGATGGAGCTGATTCTCAGGTCGGATGCTGCGTCGCCAAACACTGCCTTCAACGCAACGGTTTCCATGCTGTCATTGAACTTTGTGCTGGTACCGTGAGCGCTCACGTAGGTGTTCCGGGCGATGTCAGCTGGATTCAGCCCCGCTGTCTTCAGTGCCTTTTCAATTGCGATAATGGCCTGTTTGCCTTCCGGGTCCGGTTGCACGAGGTGAAATGAGTCTGCCGTAGAGCAACCGCAGATGACTTCCGCCCATGCTTTGCCGCCACGTGCTTTCAAGTGTGATTCTGTTTCAAAGATCAGGACTGAGGCGCCTTCAGACATGATGAATCCGGAACGGTCTGCGTCGAAGGGACGCATTGAGCGTTTCGGTTCTTCATTGCGATTACGGCACATCGCCTTCATGTTGGAGAAAGATGCAATCCCCAGTCGTGTCAAAGAAGCTTCGCAGCCACCGGTGACCACAACGTCTGCATTCCCGTTGCGCAGGTAGTCAATCGCGTCGATCATCGCGTGACCCGAAGACGAACACGCGCTGCTTGTTGTGTAGGCTGTCCCGTTGATTCCGAACGCAAGGCTGATGTTTCCCGGAGGTGCATTGGGCATCAGCATCGGAATTGTGAATGGGCTGACACGGGATGGTCCGCGCGTCAGCAGTTTTTCCATCATCGCCTCGTAGGTTTCCAGACCGGCAAGTCCGGCTCCCATGATGACAGCCGTCCGGTCACCGATGTCTTCTGTGGGCAGTCCTGCATCCTCGAGGGCTTCATGGGCGGCGTAGACGGCGAACTGGCTGGCCCGATCCATACGTTTGGCAGCCACCCGATCGTTGACGTTGACCCGCGAGAGATCCAGGTCCCGAACTTCGCCACCAATATTGACGATCAGGTCGGTCGTGTCGTGCAACTCCAGCGTGTCGAGTCCACACACTCCGGAGGAGAGGTTTTTCCAAAAGGTCTCGCGATCATTTCCAATGCATGTCGCGAACCCAAGTCCTGAAACAAAGATGCGTTCCATCAGGAATTTCCAGTCGGCACTATCACTTTGAGGGGAGTCCGGACCGCGAAATCAGGGGTCCCAATTCTGACTGGTTGTACTACAGCAAACCAGTTCGCACCTGCAATGTCAGCCCTGCCAAAATGCCCGGGAACGCTGGTTTTCGAGCCAGAATTGCTCGAATCTGACCCGATTCTCAGGTGGCGGAATGTCACGGCACATTCAGGAGGCCGCGGTTCGATACAGCTCGTGCTGCTCGATGTACACTCCGACCGCTCGTGGAGTCATGAATCGAATGCTCAGATTGGCTGCAACCTGGCTTCGCAGTGTTGACGAGGAGAGATCGGTTCCCAGCGTCTGAATAACCTGGATACTGTCGGCAAGATCTCCCGCCCAGACCCTCACCTCGGCCGTCTCCGGGAGCGGGATTCCGGGGCGGTTCACGGCAACGACCGTTGCCAGCTGCAGGATCTGTTGAGGGTCTTTCCAGCCCGGAATGTCACGCAGCGAGTCGGCTCCCATGAGGAAGTACAGCGTGGAGTCCGGCTGTTCTGACGAGAGTTCCTGGAGCGTCAACACGGTGTACGACGGTCCTTCGCGTTTCAATTCCCGTTCATCAATCTGAAATTCCGGGCATCCGGAAACAGCGAGTTTCAGCATTTCAAGGCGGTGGCTGGCAGGCGAGATGTCACTGTCTGACTTGTGCGGAGGGCTTCCTGCAGGAAGCAAAACCACAGAATCCAGATTCAGTTGCTCACGGCACGTTTCAGCCAGCAGGAGGTGGCCGTAATGCACGGGATCGAATGTCCCGCCGAAGATACCAATCCGCTGGTGTTTGGCGTGATCACTCATTGCCGGGCAGCGACACAGGCTTGAGTTCAAGGTGACCGGCTGTCTCCAGACTGTCCTCTCGCTGTGCCTTGTTGTCGGTTGGAGGGTTTGTCATCGGAACAGGCTCTGGCTCCGGAGGATCGACATTTCCGTCCGGAAGCTGCACGCGTCCAGATTCACTCCACTCTTCCATCGCACCGGGTGTTGAAGGTCGTCCGGGGACTCCCTGAGATTCCCATGCAGAACGAGCCGAGCCGCCAACAAATTCAATTGGCTTCGACTGCAGACGATGAGCGTCTTTGGAATGAGTGCGTCGCTCAGCACGCCGCAGAGCTCCGTGGTAAGCGGCCGGGTGCCATGGTCCTTCTGCCAGGTAGATGGAGTTGTCTGTCAGCAGAGTTCCCTTGCGGAATGCAAATTCAGTGAGTGCCTGATTGTACTCAGTAATGGCTCGCATGTAGCCCTGTTCAGCATCTCGAATGGCCGCCTTGGCCTGCAGCTGCTGATGCAGAAGCTGTTGATACTGGCTCTCATTCTTTTCACGTTCAAGCCGACTCGCGATGACTTCCTGATGGTCACGCGACTTGGCGACCCGTCGCTTCTGACTTTCAGCAAGTGAATACCATCGCTGCATATTGAACATCATGTCAGACAGTTCATACGCGACTTCTCGTTCCTGCTGAGCGATCATGGCCCGCGCTTTTTGCAGCCTCAGTTCGTAGTTGCGAACCTGTGTCCTCGCGGCTCGCAGGCCAACCGGCATGGAAGCTCGAAAGCCCATCGTCCAGCCATCGGTCTGACTTGTGAAGAGGTTCCGGCCATACGTGTTGCCGCCTCCAAGGAATCGGTCCCCCAGAGCGTTGCGGTCGTATCTGGCCACCATGTCCAGGCTTGGGCGAGTCAGATTCTTTGCTGCTTTCAGCTGCAGTTCCAGACTCTTGATTTCCCACTTCTGTCGTCGAATCTCGACGCGGTTTGAAAATGCTTCCTGCAGGACGGACGACCATTCAGGCAGCAGTTCCGCTGACGTGGGCATGTCTGCAGGAGTCAAAAATGTTCCGTCGTTAATTGGCAGGTGGCACAGGCGACGCAGGCGTGCTTCAGATTCCAAAACGTCCGCCAGTGAACCGCGAATACGAGCGTCTGCTTCCAACAGTCGAGAGTCAGCTTCCACGACAGCCGGGCCGCCGACCTGTCTCCCCTGCAACCTGCCTTTCAGTTCCAGCAGGTCATGGAACGCCTTTCGTTCCGACTGGTACAGCTCCAGCTTGAGCCGCAGGTCCCAGTATCGACGTTCCACATCGCGTACCATGGTCGATGTTGACTGCTCAAACTGAGTATGTGAAATGTCACGATTAATACGTGAAATCAGGACACCCTGCGATACACCGGAGACGCCTCGCAGATTCTGATTAACCGGACCGGCGATCTGGTTGAATTCCACGCCACTTCCGGCCAGCAGGGGCTGGCGGAATTCGGCTCGCAGGAAACCGTTATACGACGAAGGAAACAGCTGGACTGATCCCGGGCCGGGACCGGATGGACGGTTGTTGCCGTCGTAAATTGCATCCATCTGGACGAGTGCCGATCCACCCGTCATGAATGGCTTCTCCAAAGCAACCGACGCGTTCATTGTTTCAGTTGTGAGCACGCTTCCCTGAGGCAGGCCGCTGTTTGCAAGGTTCTGCGGAACTTCGCTGCGCCCCCAGGAACCGGTTCCGGTCAGTGTCGGATCGTAGTCCGCCAGACTCGCTTCAATGCCGCGATTGCCAAACAGAAAGCCAGACTCCTGCAGCGCGATGTCGTAGATCGACGGAGCATTCGCGGGACGAGACAGAACCGGATTGCCCGGGTTTCCCAGACTTGTGTCATCGATGATCACTTCCGAATCGAGTGCCATCAGAATGCACTCGGACAGCGTCACTTCCCGGTGCTTGACTTTGTCGAGGGAGTAGATTGACCGAGGTGCGGTGAGTAGGTCCTCAGCGATCGGGCGAGGTTCACTTTCGACCGGATATTCAATGGAAGACGCCTTGTCGACGTAGTACGCAAGTTCTTCCTCAGACTGCCACAGGTACTGGATCGGACGAGGTCCCATCGCGCACCCTGTCAGCAGCATGCAAGCCAGCAGCGTGATCGCTGTGAGTCTGGTTCGCGTTGTATGCACTGCAGAAGCCCCCAATTCTCCGTTCAGGCAACGCCTGTCTCCGTACGCACTTCCCATGCGCTATAACCGATATCGTCAGTTGAATCGTTAAACTTTGCCGTAAGCAGGGAACTGGCGGAATCCATATAACCGTCAAAGTTCAACACGCAGATTCTGCCGGAATTCATGGGCGGCGGTATGTGCGCTGGAGACCGTTCGTCTCGCGTTGTTGACGCTGGCCTGGCAGAATCAGACCGGACTTCGTCGTTTTACTCCTCACTCCGGACTGCGTAGGCCGGAGCGAACGAAGTGAGGTTCGGCGTTGCGGCGCAATGGATTGCGGTTCGGCGTTGCGGCGCAATGGATTGCGGTTCACTCGGCGAGTAGCGCGAGGCCGTGCAGTGTGAGGCAATCAACAAACTGGCACGGCTGAAGGACCTGAGCCATGCGTTTGCCGCCGCCTCCGGTCACAAGGCAGGCGGGCTGGATACCGTCATCTGCTGTGGTGATTCGCTGCCGGATTTCCCGCACAGCGCCCACCTGACCCCAGAACAGGCCACTTCGAATGGCGTCTTCCGTGTTTCTGCCGGGCAGTTCGGGCTGATCCGTGACGTCGAGGAGGTCCATATCCAGCAATGGTAGCCGTGCTGTGTAATCATGAAGCGCGCGGGCCGAGAGTCTCATTCCCGGCAGGATCACTCCACCGCAGAATTCGCCCGCGGCGTTCAAAAAATTGATGGTTGTTGCCGTGCCGGAATCGACAACAACAGTCGGCTCACCTGGATGAAACGTCCGGGTGGCAGCAAGTGCAGTGAGCAGTCGGTCCATCCCAACTTTGGACGGCTCGTCCACTGCGACTGTCAACGGGATCTGTTCTGCCCGCTCAATGATGTGCGGCTGGGGCAACTGATCAGGCCAGCTCTGCAGCAGTTCATCACGGACCGGAGGATTTGAGCCTGAAATCAAAGTCTGTTCAGGAGAGTCAGTCTGCCGACTGAGCCATGTGTTCAATGCTGCAACCTGATCGGCCGACGAAGTGTGCTCGATAGCAGTTGTTGCAAGGACACGCGGAGGCTGCTGTTCGAGAAGCTCAAACAGCCCAAACTTTGCTCGCGTGTTTCCGATGTCACAGGCGAGCAGACACGAGCCGCCCATCGTCATTCGGCTGCTTTCTTATGGACAATCACTGGCTGCACCCATGCCTTTTGGAACTCTCCGACTTCGGAAGGGTTGGGGTGTTTCAGAGATGAGGTTACTCGTGCTCGCACATAAACCTCGTTGCCAGTGAACTCATACGTTGCTGAATTTCCGGTGACGGTCTTGAGAACTCTGCCGACATCATCGCTGTAGACTCGTGTCTGACGAGCGGCCGCCTGTTCGTCTTCTACCGCTGGTTTGGAAGAGGTGTCTGTACCAGACATCGTGCCAATAAAGTCGATTGTATAGGTGACGTCCTTCTGTGCAGTGATTTCGACGGACAGCCCTTTGGCGTTTGCCTCGATTGCATTCAGGGTGACACCGCTGGAAGAATAAAAACGTCCTGCTTCCAGAGCTTCGACGAGCTTGTCGGGTGTCAGCGAGTCGGCCAGAACATTCACCCAGCCTCGGCCTGGCTGGCTTCCCTGCCCAGGCGCGGTCTGGTGGTAGTTGTGACCATCGTCTGTGGCGAGTCCGTATAGCACTGGCAAATCATATTTGGTCAGTCGCATGGTGTTGATGATGTCCCACATGCGTTCGGTGGACGCATGAGTCCTGTCACCGGAATCACGAACAGTGGGGTGCCCGTTGAAGACCTCAAAAAAGTTTTCTCCTTCGATTCGCATCATGTCTTCGGCCGTCACTCCCCAGCCGAAATTAGGATGATTCAGGTGGACGAGTGTTTTCTGTCCGGTCCGTTCGCGATGCGCAATTGCTGCTCTGAAATTTCGCTGCATCACGTCCGCCACGCTGTCCCCGTGTAACGGTGGCAGCAGCGTTTTCGTGTTGGTGGCGCACATGTGAACGGGGGCATTGCCAAAGCGGTCGGTGATTTCTTCACCTTGGATCAGCAGATACTTCTGTGGTCTGGCGAGGCGTTCGAAGACCTGGTCAAACGTCTTCAGGCGAACCTGTAGTTTTTCGTCCCTGGTACGAGTCTCCACCCAATCTCCCGGATATTGTTTCTTCAGTCGATCCAGCGCCTTCTGCCCCGAACCATTGCGGTCCACGCTGATCCATCGCTCTCCCTGGTGCAGCACGTTGTGGTCGGTGTAGACCAGAAACTGGTAACCATGATCGCGATACCATGCTCCGATCACTTCGGGATAGTCATCGCCATCACTCCACAGCGAGTGGGTGTGCATGTTTCCCTTAAACCATTGTTGATTACCATCAGCCTTAAGGACCTGAGCCTGAGTTTCAGACGCGTAGAGCAGGCTTAGCAGGAGCAGAGTTGGAAGGAACTTCATGACGGTCCTGTGCAAATGGGGAGGTTGGAGGAGTCACTCGACTGTCATAGCGAGCGGTGGTTCTGCAATCTACCGAAGTGACCGCGCAGGCAAAAGCGGGCCCCGGTTTGAGGCCTCAAAATGCACCAGGCAGATTCAGTTTCCTCATTCGCGGACAGAATTGCGCGAACCATTTTGCCCGGGTCGCGATCCGCAACTAGAATCCCGGGCTTCATTTCTCCCGTGAGCTGTCGCCTGTGTGGCAGCGAAGACAGTAAGAATTCCTTCATGTTCCAGCCCGTATCTGACAGCAGCTTTGTTCCCGGTGAACACTCGGTCCTCAAATTCTGGACGCAGCACGACACGTTTCGCCGGTTGAGGGAACGCAACCGAGGTGGGAAACGCTGGAGTTTTCTGGACGGACCGATCACGGCCAATAATCCGATGGGGGTCCACCACGCATGGGGACGTACCTACAAAGACACGTATCAGCGTTTCTTTGCGATGACCGGGCATGATCAGCGATATCAGAACGGATTCGACTGCCAGGGTCTGTGGGTTGAAGTGGAAGTTGAAAAACAGCTCGGACTGGGAACCAAGACGGCTGTCAACGAGTACGGCATCGACAACTTTGTCAATGAGTGTAAACGCCGTGTGCTCCGCTTTGCCGCTCGCCAGACCGAACAATCGCAGCGGCTTGGCTATTGGATGGAATGGGACGATCCGGAGCAGCTAAGAACTCTGGCGGAACACCTTGGGACTGACGAGCAGGTCACGTTTCAGCCACCTCGGGGCGAAGCGGTAACAGCAGCCGCTCACCAGGTTGTCGAGAAACTGGGTAACCCGGAATGGGGCGGCAGTTACTTTACGTTCAGCACTGAGAACAACGAGACGATTTGGGACTTCCTGAAGAAGTGTTTCACGCGCGGGAAGATTTATCAGGGGCATGATGTCATGCCATGGTCGGGGCGTGGTGGCAGTGCCTATTCCCAAATGGAAATCGCCGAAGGCCGAAAACTGACGACTCATAAGTCAGTCTTTGTTCGATTCCCGCTCAGGGATCGCGACAACGAGTTCCTGCTGATCTGGACAACTACTCCGTGGACGCTGACGAGTAACGTTGGAGCGGCCGTCAATCCGGATCTTGACTATGTGAAGATCAAGGCGAATCGCGACGACGCTGTCTACTATTTTGCGAAAGAGAATCTCAACTACCAGCGGCTGTCAACAGAGTTCAGGGAAGGGTTCGGACGCCCCGAATGGAAGTGGCCAAAGGGTCTCGGCAAACTCAAGACGATTGCTCAGATTTTTAAAGAGCAGGGCGGCTTTGATGAACTGGGCGTTGTGAAGGGCGCGGAACTCGTTGGCCTTGCTTACGAAGGTCCATTTGATGATCTCCCGGCACAGCAGTCAGATGGTGGCTTTCCAGTCGATGAAAATAACCTGGCTGTCAATGGAGCATCATGGCATCAGGTCATTGATGGAGGACGTGACAGCCGTGGCAATGCTCACGTTGTCGCCGGCGAAGGTACGGGCATTGTGCATATGGCTCCGGGCTGCGGTGACATCGACCACAAGATTGGCGTTTCCGTTGGTATGCCGGTCATCGCTCCGTTACACGAAGACGGAACCTATGCGGACGCCTTTGGTGAGTTCAGTGGTAAAGAGGCGATCCTGCCGGAAACTGCTGAGCTGGTCTTCGAGAAGCTGAAAGAGAAGGGTCTTCTGGTTGCCGTTGAAACGTACCCTCACATCTACCCTCACTGCTGGCGCACGGGGGATGAACTTGTGTTTCGGCTCGTAGATGAGTGGTTCATCAATATGGACTGGCGGGATGAGATCAAGGACGTCACCCGGGAGATCCGCTGGCTGCCCGACAGCATCGATGGCCAGAATCGTGAAGTCGAGTGGCTCACCAATATGGGCGACTGGATGATCTCCAAGAAACGGTTCTGGGGACTTGCTCTTCCGATCTGGGTGGACGAAGAAACGGGCGACTTCGAGGTCATGGGGTCTCTCGCTGAGCTGAAGGAACGAGCAACCGATGGAGGCGAAGGATGGGATGAGTTTGAAGGGCACACGCCTCATCGTCCATGGATTGACAAGGTCAGGATTCGGAATCCAAAGACCGGCAATTTGATGACTCGGATTGAAGACGTTGGCAACCCATGGCTGGACGCCGGGATCGTTCCGTTCAGTACCATGAACTTCAATGAACGGTACCCAACGGACGCACTGAACTGGTCTGACTGGTATCCCGCAGATCTTGTCACGGAGTGTTTTCCGGGGCAGTTCCGCAACTGGTTCTATTCGCTGTTGTCGTTGTCCACGATGATGCGGTACGACGAGAGTGACGCTCGGACGGCGGAAGAGAAACGTCCCTTCCAGACATTGCTTGGGCACCGCCTTGTACAGAACGAAGAGGGTGCGGCCATGCATAAATCAGATGGTACTGCCATCTGGTTTGAGGAAGCGGCCGAACAATTGGGCGTCGACACGATGCGTTGGATGTACCTTGCCCAAAACCCTGCTCAGGATCTGCGGTTTGGTACGCGTCACCCTGACCAGCCTGAGACCCTGCACACAGTGGATGGTCCTCTTGAGCTGACTCGCGAGGGTGTTCCGACCTGCAAGGTGACAAGCGGGCCTGCGGATGAGACTCGACGTCAGATCCTGATTCCTCTCTGGAACTGCTACAAATTCTTTGTCGACTATGCAGTCGCCGACGGATTCGTACCTTCGGAAGAGTTGAAGGCGAGAGTCAGCGGTGGTGACGGGGCGATGGGAACCGTTCCGGTTGCTGATCGCCCGGAGATTGATCGCTGGGTATTGTCAAACCTGCAGACACTGATTCAGACAGCTCATGCTGAGTTTCCACAGTACAACGTGGCGGGCTTCTGTGAAGCAGCAGCCGGGTTTATTGATGATCTGAGTAACTGGTATATTCGCCGGAATCGTCGGCGTTTCTGGCGGAGTAAGGATGCGTCCGATACAGATAAGACGGCTGCCTACGAAACGCTGTATGAAGTGCTGGTAACCCTGTGTCGACTGCTGGCTCCCTGCATTCCGTTTCTCACCGAACGAATGTACCAGAACCTGGTTCTTGGACGCGATGTGAAGGCAGATGAGTCTGCCGGAGAATTGCCGGGGAGTGTGCATCTCTGCACTTATCCGACAGCGGAAGAGGGGTTGCTCGATGAAGCCCTCAACCACCGTATGGCGGCTGCTCAGCTGGTCGTCAGACTGGGGCATAAACTCCGTGAGGAAAACACACTGCGAGTTCGCCAGCCACTGGCAGAGTTGCAGTTTGCATCTGCGGACTCCAATACCGCAGCAGCAATTGGCCAGTTGTCTGATGTGATTCGTGAAGAATTGAATATCGAACAGGTCACCGCTCAGGATAACCTCGATGATCTTGTTGGGTACAGCTACAAGCCCAATCTGAAGACGCTGGGGCCACGGTACGGAAAACTGCTCGGTGTTTTGCGACAGCAGATTCCTGAACTCGGCGATGATGTGCTCGGGCCGCTACGTCGCGGGGAAAACGTTTCAATCGATGTGGATGAGCAGACCGTTGACCTCACGCCGGATGATGTTCTTGTCAGTACCGAACAGGCGGCTGACTGGGTCTGCACTGACGAGGTTGGCGTACAGATTGCAATCAGCACCGTATTGACTGATGACCTGATTCGAAAGGGCATGTCTCGTGACTTTGTTCGTCACGTTCAACAGTTGCGAAAAGATGGAGGGTTGCACATTCAGGATCGCATTCGGATTGAATACTCCTCTGACACTAATCTGGTTCAGGCGGCGGTCGAGGAATGGGGTGACTACATTTGTGGTGAGACGCTGTCTGACGGGATTGAGTCTTCCGGTGCCGTGCCCGACGGTGCGAAGAGCGTCAGCGTGGGCAATGCTTCCGTCACCATCTGGATTGCGCCGCTTCAGTAGGTCGAATTGAGGCGGGCGTCGAATCGCCGTTGCTCGGTACGGCCCACGCAGGCTGGATTATGGAACACAGCGACAAGCTGGTGCACCCTGACGGTTGACCAGTCTGGCCCCTCGCGCTACAACGGGGCTCAATCTGCTCTTTGTCACGAGAGGTGTCTATGTCATTCCGAGTGCTCCCTGCCGTCGTTCTGCTTTCCTGTCTTTCATTTACATCTGCCGGCGAGGTGGACGTCTGGTTGGGCACAGGCGGGGCGCCGAGCAAAGGAATCTATCACTGTATTCTGAATGACGAGACCGGCCGTCTCACGACTCCCACACTGGTCGCTGAGATTGGTCGCCCTGGCTTTCTGGCAATGCATCCGAAACTGCCTGTCCTGTACGCAGCAGGATCACTCGACGGGAAACCCGGCGTCGCTGCGTACGACATCACCGGAACACTCAGGAAGGCCGGGCTGTCTCTGAAGAACTTTGTGGAGATCGGGGACGGTGGAGCCGCTCATCTGGCCGTCGATCCGACAGGGAAGACGATCGTGACCGCACAGTATGGCGGTGGATCAACGGCTGCTTTCGCCTTGAATGATGATGGTTCCGTGAGGGCCCGAACTCAACTGGTTGATCATGAAGGAGGGTCGAGGGTGGTGGCTCGACGGCAGGATGCGGCTCATGCTCACTGGGCAGGGTTTTCTCCTGATAATCGATTTGCATTCGTGCCCGACCTGGGGCTGGACGAGGTTGTGATTTATCAGTTCAATGCGGCCGAATCAAAAATTGCACCTCATGGAGTTGCGACAATTTCTCCAGGTGGTGGCCCACGTCATATGAAGTTTCACACGTCCGGCAAATGGGTTTATGTGCTTCATGAGCTGGACCTGAAGGTCACTGTGTTTGATTACGACGCAGCGAACGGTCGCATGACCCCGAAACAGACGATTGAGACAGTGCCTCGTGAGGATCTTGCGAAAGAGAAGTTTAAGAGCTGTTCCGAAATTCGCGTCCACCCGAGCGGGAAGTTTGTGTACGCGGCCAACCGAGGGCACGATACCATCACTGTCTACTCAGTGGATCAGACAACGGGCCAGCTGACGTTTGTGGAGCGCGAGAACGCACGAGCGGCAACACCAAGAAACTTCAATCTTGATCCGACCGGTCGATGGGCTCTTGTTGGTGGTCAGGCTTCGCACACGCTCGGCTCCTTTGAAGTGAATCAGAAAACCGGAGAGCTGACCTACAACCAGAGCATTGTGCATGCACCGTCCTGCATCTGCGTTCTGTTTGGGCATGAGTAACACGGAAACGCGTGTTTCTCGGTGCCCTCTGCGGTGGTCAATGCAGCGGCTTCTGTTGATCAGACTCTGATTTGGGGCGGAAGGTTCCTGCCGAGCCACTGTGAGCTGTGAAAGCATGGCTCATCGGGAGATTCTTCCTCCCGGTGATCTGATCCGAAATGAGTTGATCAACACACGCTGGGCAGTCACCGGTTAGCTCTTTTGACCGACCAGGGTATGACAGTGGATGAGAGTCGGGACTGGTGGCTTCACAGTCAGCCCGGCTGCCTGCAGCCACTCACTGAATTCCGCGGCTGAGTAGGCTCGTCCTTCGGTCAGCGTGAATAGCGCTGACGAATAGAGTGCGATTGGAAGGGGGCCGTCCAGTTGATCGTTTAGCAGAACGTCGTGGATCACCAGTTGGCCACCAGGTCTGAGTGCGGCGGCACATCGCTGAACGAGCTGGCGACATTCAGGGACGTCCCAGTCGTGCAGGATATTGGACAACAGGATGACGTCTGCTTCAGGGAGTTCGTCGGCAAACATGTCTCCTTCCTGAAGCTGCAGACGATCTGCGACTTCGTACTCTTCGGCGAATTGTGCGGCGGTTGTGAGGACGTCGGGTCGATCAAAGACAATGGCCTTAAGAGACTCTGATTCTCGCAGGCAGGCGATGCTGTAGATTCCCGTTCCGCCGCCGACGTCAAGGAGTGTTGCGGCGGTCGAAAGATCCACTGTATCGGCCAGAAACGGAGCAACGTTCTTTGCGCGACCAGCCAGTGCGAGCGTGAAGTGCTGTGCCAGTTCCGCCTGTTCCATCGCAGACTTCATACCATCGCGGTAGATGAACGCAGCGCCGTCACCGGAGAGATTTGCTGGTTCGTTGGTTCGGAGACGCTCAACCATCTCCGTCACTCCTGCCGATGTTGCAGACAGCCCGACGTAGTTACCGACGTCGAACGGGGAACCTGGAACAAGGTGGTTTCTGGAGAGATCCGTAAGACTGAGTGTTCCAGCCCCATCCTGCTGCAGAAAGCCCATTGCCAGCAGCGCAGTTGTCAGCACGATGACTGGTCGGCGTTGCAGGCCAATGTCTTTGGCCAGCTGATCACGAGTCATTGGCTGACGCAGGAGGGTGCCAAAGACATCAAAGTGCCCGACGGCAGCACCGAGCAGTTCGGAGCCGTAGCTGCCACGATAGATTTCGAAGATCGGAGTTGGGTCGTGTTCAGGGCGGGGCAGAGGAGTCATACTGAAACCAGGGTAACAAAGACAGAAGGGTCACAGCATTGCTGTGACCCCTGTCGTTGCAAACGAGCGAATCGTTCTATCTCGATGATTTAAGAATTTTGTTTGTGACTGTCTCAAGAGTCTACGAGAGTTCGCGTTCCTGCTGGACACCTTTTCTCGCTCGGCGTTCCGGTTCAGATGGCCAGCCGTCGTTCGAACGGTCTGGGAAGCACCTGAGTGAATGCGGACGTGAGGCACAATTTTTCGCAAGACTCTTTTCTCTAAAACCTCACGCTGGACCCAGTCCTTCCATTCGTCGCCATGCGCTCATCTGTCCCATGTGGATCATGACGTGACCGCCGACGTAGAAATTGTGAAGTGATCCCAGCGACGGAAACAGTTCCGTCATGCGCCCGCCCAGTGGATTCGGGCCCTGATAGACAGACTCATCGGCTGCCTGCAGAGCGGCTGCGACGGCTTCGTATCCGGCGAAGAAGAATTCAGTGATCGCATCCTGTGCGGGATAGATGCTGCCGTCCGCGTCGTCCTGGCAGTCGGTATCCTTGGCGAACAGCTCTGTGAATCCGTCGGGAATCTCCAGAACAGCGGCACCGAGGTCTTCAAGAATGCGCGGTGCGTAGGTGGAGAGGTGCCCGTAAATGAACGCTGGGTGATTGGACTGAATTGTCTGTCCACCAGGTGCAGACAGTCGAGCAAATCGATCTGTGGATACGTCAGTCAGCAGACGATGAGCGTAGCCAAGACTGAGCTGGAGCGAATCGTTGATGACCTGACCTGTAGAGCGTGACATATGGCACCTGTAAGATGTGATTATTGACTGCCTCAGGATAGCAGATCCGGACTTACGACGCGCTTTCTGTACGCACGCAGACGCCAGATTGGCAGAGTCTCGGTTCCATTCGCGGACCTCAGTCTGCTGTTTGATCAGCCATCCGTCGAATGGCGTTCAACAATTCAATCAGGTCTGTGCGTGTTGTCAGCGGGTTGATGATTGTCACTCGCAACGCCGCCTGCCCGTCAAGTTTCGTCTGGACGATGTAGTAATCTCCGGACTCGATCAACGCCCTGCGAACTCGCAGTTGAAGTGCGCTGATGTCTTCGTTCGAGGCGGCCGCCATTGATTCAGGTACGAATCGAAATACCTGAATGTTGCACTGCGGACTATGGAGAGGCTGAAAATCTGCAGCCTCTGTGAGTTGGCGATGAAAGAACGCGGTCAGTGCAAAAGTGTGGTCAATCAGCTGTTCGAACAGTTCCTCGCCGTACATCGACCACATGCCCCATAATCCGAAACCGAGCGTTCGTTTTGTACATTCGACGGTACTGATGCCGCTGTCGAATTCGGCAAGGCCCGGACTTGACGGGTCAAACAAATAGGGTGCGTCCTGCTGGAACGCTGCGTAACGGTGTTCTTTGTTTCGGTACAGAACAGCCGCACACAGAGCCGGGACGAACATCATCTTGTGAGCATCCCACACAATGCTGTCTGCTCGCTCAATTCCATTGAGGAGCGTGCGGTGAGTGGAACTCATGAGGGTTCCGCCACCGTGAGCTGCGTCGACATGCAGCCAGACGTCGTGCTTCTCACACACGTTCGCAATATCGTCGAGTGGATCGAATGCTCCAATCGGAGTTGCGCAGGCCGCAGCAGCGACCGCGATAACTTTTTTCCCGTCCGCCTTTAGTTTGCAGAGAATCCCGTCCAGTTGCTGAGGATTCATTCGTCGCCGGTCATCCAGTGGGGCGGCGACAATTCTCTGAGTCCCGATTCCCAGGATTCCAGCGGATCGAGTGACACAGTAGTGAGCATCGGCCTGGGCGACGATTACTGCGTGATCAGGAACTCCCTGCTGCCATGCTTCCGGAAAGCACACGTTTCTCGCGGTCAGAAGAGCCGTCATGTTTGCCAGCGAACCGCCACTGGTCAAAAGTCCGGCACAGGTTTCGGGATTCCACCCGATTTTCTTTTGCAGCGCCCTGAGAACTGCTCGTTCAACGGCAGTGCCCCATGGGCCCATTTCGCAAATGGCCATCGGCTGATTCGTCACCGTTCCCGTAGCATCAAACAGGGCGGCTGAAGGAATGCTGGCCGGGACCTGATGGCCGATGTAGCGAGGATGGTGCAGGTTCTGGCCGGAGGCGAGTGCCGTTTCAATAAGCTCAGAGAAGCTGTGGCCGGCTGGCGAATGCATCATTCCGGATGCTGCGTCGACCAGTTCCTTTGGGTCACTCCAGTTGAGGACTCGACCTTCCCCCGACATGATGGCCGACATGTGCTCAGAAAGCTGTGTCGCCCACGTGGCAGACAGGTCCTGAAAAGTGTCCGGCGCATATGCTGCCTGAATCAGTGACGGCAGTTCTTGGTCTGTGAGTTGATCGGTCTCGTCGCTCATGCCCCGGAATCTACCGGCCGGGCTACTGAATGCAATACAGCGTCGTGTTGCTTCGAAGGATGAGCCGACCGTCGGAGACTGCTGGTGTGGAGTTGAAGTCGGAATCGTCAAGCGGCTCATTGACGGCCACCCGTTTCATTTCACTGTTGGCTTCAAACACGTAAGTGCCGTTGCGACGAGTCACCACATAGATGTGTTTGCCGGAAAGAACAGGGGACGCGTAAATTGCGCGACCGCCGGATGCGAGTCCGTTTAGTCGTCGTCGAGTAACGAGGTCGCCAGACTTGCAGTCCATGACAATCACCATGCCCTTCTCTGAGACCCATTGCAGGTTGCTGTGGAGGCTCAGTGGTGTCGGAACATAGCTGCTTTCTCGTGCCTGCCACATGCCGCCATTTTTCGGAATCATGCTGTGTTCCTCTGTGCCTTCTGTGGTGAATCGTCTGCGAGTGACTGCCGTCTGGCTGCGGCAGCTGCTTTCCAGATCCCGCAGGCACTGGCAGGCGTTTTTCCGTCGCTGCCCGATGCGCGTGCGTCTTCGGCTGCCGGTTAGACAATGACAGTATTCATTGTCGCATTTCCTCCCGAGGGAGCCCGACCTTAGGCGATCAGCCCAAGGCAACGAGCTCACTGTTCTCTCCACATTCCCGCGCATAGAAGAGTCGCCACGAAACCCGCATTTCGTGGCGACCGGACCCCAAAACTGCCGTGGGCAGCGAGGAATGAATGAAGAAGGCATGGCCCCGTCCGGTCAGACCGCACCTGATCCGGAAGGAACGGTCAGTTCAGGCCCGCACCTGAACTGACCGACCGAGCCTTCTAAATATCCGCGGAATTGCCGATTACCAGCTCTTCCTCTTCTTCCTGAATGATGATTCGCGGAGTCACCATCAGCATGACACTTTCCGTTTCACGACCAACACCACTGTTCTTGAACAGTCGGCTGACGTAAGGAATCTTGTTGAGGATTGGCACACCAGCCATGTTGCGTCCTTCACGGAGGCGTTTAATTCCGCCAAGCAGAACCGTACCGCCGTCT